>NZ_CP048829.1:1258000-1572500 GCF_019355395.1 Chordicoccus furentiruminis | reverse complement strand
TCCGAATGCCGTGTAGACGATGGTGGGGAGTCAGGCCGCATGAGATAAGTCGGGCGGCCAAAAGGGAAACAGCCCAGACCAGCAGCTAAGGCCCCAAAGTGCGTGTTAAGTGGTAAAGGATGTGGGATCTCGAAGACAACTAGGATGTTGGCTCAGAAGCAGCCACGCATTCAAAGAGTGCGTAATAGCTCACTAGTCGAGAGGTCCTGCGCCGAAAATGACCGGGGCTGAAACACGCCGCCGAAGCTCTGGGATGGCGGAAGCCATCGGTAGAGGAGCATTGCCGCGGGGGCGAAGCATGACCGACAAGGGCATGTGGACCCGCGGGAAGAGAGAATGCCGGAATGAGTAGCGAGATGAGGGCGGGAATCCCTCAGGCCGAATATCCAAGGATTCCAGGGTCAAGCTGATCTGCCCTGGGTAAGTCGGGACCTAAGGCGAGGGCGGAAGCCGTAGCCGATGGACGACAGGTGGAGATTCCTGTACTGCGATGCGACAGAACTGCAGGGACGCATTTCCAAAGTCTGACCGCGGATGGAAAACGCGGAGAAAGCGGGAAGGCGGGCATGGGATAAAAGACATGCGGAACGCCATTCCGTGAGACGACCGAACTTCAAGTAGGAGAGAGGGCGGAGGGAGTGCCGGGAAAAGCTGCTATCGTTCGCACCGTACCCGTACCGTAAACCGACACAGGTGGATGAGGAGAGAATCCTAAGGCCGGCGGAAGAAGTATTGTTAAGGAACTCGGCAAAATGACCCCGTAACTTCGGGAGAAGGGGTGCCGTCCTCCGGGGCGGCCGCAGAGTCCAGGCCCAAGCAACTGTTTAGCAAAAACACAGGTCTATGCAAAGCCGGAAGGCGACGTATATGGGCTGACGCCTGCCCGGTGCTGGAAGGTTACGAGGAGGGGTCAGCGAAAGCGAAGCCCTGAATCCAAGCCCCAGTAAACGGCGGCCGTAACTATAACGGTCCTAAGGTAGCGAAATTCCTTGTCGGGCAAGTTCCGACCCGCACGAAAGGCGTAATGATTTGGGCACTGTCTCAACAATACATCCGGTGAAATTGAAGTGCCAGTGAAGATGCTGGCTGCCCGCGCCAGGACGGAAAGACCCCATGGAGCTTTACTCCAGTTTGTTACTGGGGTCCGGTCGATGATGCACAGGATAGGTGGGAGGCAGAGAAGCAGCTGTTTCGGCAGATGCGGAGCCAATGTTGGGATACCACCCTTCAGCGACTGGGCTTCTAACCTGCCGCCGTAAGCCGGCGGGGGGACAATGGCAGACGGGGAGTTTGACTGGGGCGGTCGCCTCCGAAAGGGTATCGGAGGCGCTCAAAGGTTCCCTCAGGATGGACGGAAACCATCCGGAGCGTGCAAAGGCAGAAGGGAGCTTGACTGCGACACCGACGGGTGGAGCAGGTACGAAAGTAGGACTTAGTGATCCGGTGGCAGTAAGTGGGAATGCCATCGCTCAACGGATAAAAGCTACCCTGGGGATAACAGGCTGATCACTCCCAAGAGTTCACATCGACGGAGTGGTTTGGCACCTCGATGTCGGCTCATCACATCCTGGGGCTGTAGTAGGTCCCAAGGGTTGGGCTGTTCGCCCATTAAAGTGGTACGCGAGCTGGGTTCAGAACGTCGTGAGACAGTTCGGTCCCTATCCGGCGTGGGCGCAGGAGATCTGCGGGGAGCTGGCCTTAGTACGAGAGGACCGGGCTGGACCCGCCGCTGGTGCACCTGTTGGGCCGCCAGGCCCATGGCAGGGTAGCCAAGCGGGGCAGGGATAAACGCTGAAGGCATCTAAGCGTGAAGCCCCCCCCAAGATGAGATCTCCCATTCCTTCAAGGAAGTAAGTTCCCTCAGAGACGATGAGGTTGATAGGGCAGAGGTGGAAGCGCCGCAAGGCGTGTAGCTGACTGTCACTAATCGAACGAGGACCTGACCAAGAGGAAAGCGCGGCGGAAGCCGCGGCTGGGATTGCGCGGGGTATATGCGGTTTTGAAGGTACGATGAGTACCTTACACGGCCCAGTGGCGAAGCTGGTTATCGCGCCGCCCTGTCACGGCGGAGGTCATGGGTTCAAGTCCCATTTGGGTCGCTTCTTCTCAGTATTTCAAGGGATCTTAGCTCAGCTGGGAGAGCATCTGCCTTACAAGCAGGGGGTCACAGGTTCGAGCCCTGTAGGTCCCATTCCCGGCAATGACGTACTGTCTGTCGCGGTGCGCCGATGTGGCTCAATTGGCAGAGCAGCTGATTTGTAATCAGCAGGTTAACGGTTCGAGTCCGCTCATCGGCTTTGGGCTTTATGGCCCTTCAAATGAATATGGATGGATTCCCGAGTGGCCAAAGGGGACAGACTGTAAATCTGCTGGCGATGCCTTCGAAGGTTCGAATCCTTCTCCATCCATTTCATTCCTGACGCGGGGTGGAGCAGTCTGGAAGCTCGTCGGGCTCATAACCCGAAGGTCACAGGTTCAAATCCTGTCCCCGCTACTCGTCAGTTCGCTGACAATGCCCAGTTAGCTCAGTTGGTAGAGCAGAGGACTGAAAATCCTCGTGTCTCTGGTTCGATTCCGGAACTGGGCAGAAAGTTCCCGAAAAGCGGTCTATTGCTTTTCGGGTTTTTTCATGCTCTCAGATTCGCAGTTTTAGCAGTATTGGACATGGCAAATATTTTGCGGCTATGGTATACTAATCATACCAGTATATATAACCTGCTGATCGCACAACTGGATGGAATGGTGACCAGTTGTGGATTCGTTTGAAGGGTGCAATATAAATATAAGGAGAAGGGATGGCTATGAAGGAATCAAAAAGGGGTTTCAGGGGAATCAGATTGCTCCTCGCGATGGCGGTACTTTGTATCGGCATCTTTGCGGCTGTGCCGGTTTTCGCCGCGCATTCTACTGTCTACAACGGCGTCAATTACGCACGTGTCTACGATTATTCGTATTATACGAAGGTTCATCCGAGCCTTTCGGGAAAGTCTGACCGCACGGTCCTTTCCTACTTTGTCAATACGGGCATGAACCGCGGAGAGCAGGCGATCAGCAGCTTCAATCCGAAGTCTTACCGGCGGGGGCTGCAGAGTCTCCGTATCCGGTACGGAACAAATTATCGCAAGTACTATCAACATTTTATGTCAACCGGATACAAAAGTGCGTGGTATCGCAGCCGTGCGAACGGCATTAACCGTATCACCAAACCGGTGACAACCTATAAGGGCTTCAATTACGCACGGGTATACGACTTCAATTATTACATGAGCAAGTACCCGTCTCTCAATAAGAAATACTGGGATAATGATATTGCGGCTCTTGAGTATTTCGTGAAACAGGGTCTGGGCAAGAAGCAGCAGGCGAGCAGGTCGTTCTATGTCGAGTCCTACAGGCTCGCAAACGCAGCGATCCGCGCTACCTACGGAACAGACTATCCTGACATCGCACGCTATTACTGCCAGCATCCGTCCAGATACGGCGGCGCAGTCGGTGTCCGCACACTCCGGAATCCGATCACGAAGTACAAGGGCATCGAGCTGAAGAACGTATTCGACTATAAGTACTACACGACGCACAATTCGGATGTTTATAAGTACAGTCCGTCAAGAGCGAACGACGACGCGGCCGCAATTATTCATTTCGCGACAGTCGGTATCTTTCAGGGCAAAGTCGCAAAGGCAGGCGTGAGCTCACGCTCAAGCGCGTACAAGCAGGCGAAGACCCGTCTTAGCGGTGTGGTGCCGAACGCGGGCTCTTCCGAGTATGTCAAGGCAAATAAGTACAGCAGTAATACGAAGTATCTGATCCTCGTTAACCGCGGAAAACATCAGGTCTACATCTTCTCGGGCAAGAAGGGAAGCTGGACGAAGATCAAGACGTTCGCCTGCTGCGTCGGCGCGCCTGCAACCCCGACGGTTACGGGTGTGTTCCAGGTGCAGGATAAGGGTCCGTATTTCCTGACCGGCTCAAGAAAGAACCGCAGATGCTGGTACTGGACTCGGATTCACCTGAACTATCTGTTCCACTCTGTGATCTATGACAACAGTTCCTCGCCGAGGCATATCGTCGATGGTACGATGGGACGTTCTGTCTCCCACGGCTGCATCCGTCTGGCGGTTTCCAACGCCAAATGGATCTACGACAAGATGCCGAGAGGAACCAAGATCGTGATCTACAACTGACCGGAGAGACCTAAGTCAGCCGGGAGGCGGATTCTTTGAATCCGCCTCCCGGCTTTTGCATGCTTTGTCCGATTCGTACGGACAGGAGATGGTCGGAAGCACGCTGTCAGAGAAGAGACTTCCCGAAGGGACAGAGGGAAAGCATGATGAAAGCTTGTCATGTTCTCAGCACCGCAGTGACGATCAAGATAAACGATGCGGAATATGATCAGATCCAGATCATGGAGAAAGCCGGAAGAGAAACGGAGAAGGAACAAAAAACAGACGCCGGGGAAATACATCCCCGGCGTCTGTTTTCGATTCTGTCTGATAACAAGATCAAAGATCGATACGGAAGTCGTCGGAACCTTCGCCGTTGATGACGTAGTACGCGACGTGATTTTCCGGCTGCAGATAAACCTCGATGGTGTTGACCTCAGCGTCCTTATGAGTATCTCTGTATACGTTCAGAGCCTGCTCGACGACAGCTTTCGCGGAATACTGCTTTCCGTTGTATTCGACTGTGACGGTCGCGACGGGAGCCGCCGGCTTCTTCGGCTCTGCTGCCTTTTTGACCTCGGCCTTCACCGGCTCGGCTGCTTTCTTCGGCTCCGCCTTGTGCGCAGCTGTCTTTTTGGCCGGAACGGCAGCCTTCTTCGGCTCCTCTGTCTTCACCGCTTCAACCGGCTTCTTCGGCTCCGCCTTCACTTCTGTGGCTGCCTTACGTGTCGTTTTCTTAACTGGTGTCATAATTCCCTCCTGATCTCATGAAATCGTAGAGCGATTGCTGCTGCATGCCATACCATGATGTTCTCTTTATACTACGCGCACATTATAAGATGAAAACGAAGACCTGTCAATTTTCACAAAAATTTTCCACGTAATTCCGACAAATCGCAGAAAGGATAAAAGCTTTTTGATGGAATATGACCGAATTGAGCAGACGATTTCCTTTTTGATTGAAAGAATCTCACAACAGCCGTATGCATTTTCCGCGATTGAAACCGATGGGCGGCTGCTTTACAATAAGAAGGACTGCAGGGATGGATGCCTGCAGATGGCGCCGGAGACAGGCGGAGAAGCGCGACGTGAAGCGCGGCAGACAACATGGACATGATCTGACAGGAGAAAAGTATGGAACGAATGGATAAGATCTTTGTTGTGGGGCACAAGAATCCGGACACGGACTCAATCTGCTCAGCGATCTCGCTCACCTATCTGAAGAACGCGTCGTCGGGTTCGGACCGTTACAAGGCATGCAGAGCCGGACAGATCAATGAAGAGACAGAGTTTGTACTGAAATACTGGAAATGTGATCCTCCCAGCTATCTGCCGAATGTCGGAACTCAGGTGCACGATATGGACATCGATGATTCCGAAGGCGCGCCGGACGATATTACCATCCGGATTGCATGGGAATACATGAAGGAGAGCGAAACGGTCACGCTTCCGATCATGTCGGAGGACGGAAAACTCGAAGGCATTCTTACCGTGGATGACATCGCCAAGTACTATATCGATGCCTACACGAAGACGATTATGTCCGAAGCGAAGACGAAATACTACGATATTGCCGAGACGATCAACGGAAACGTGGTAGTCGGAAATGAGCACGGCATTTTCTGCAAGGGAAAGGTCGTGGTCTGCGCAGCCAGTCCGGAGCATCTGGGGCATTATATTGAGCAGGACGATCTTGTCATCACCAGCGACCGTGAGGACACGCAGAGGCAGGCCATCGAGCTGGGGGCGAGCTGTCTCGTCGTCACGCTGATGGAGGAGGTATCGCCGGAGATCCGGCAGCTGGCGGAGGAGCACTCCTGCGTCGTGATCTGCACCACCTTCGACACCTATACGGTTGCGCGCCTGATCAATCAGAGCATACCGGCCCGCTATCTGATGAAGAAGAAGGATATCATCGCTTTCAAGCAGGATGATTTCGTCGATGATATCCGTGAGATAATGGGAAAATACAGATACCGCGATTTTCCCGTCTCGGATTACAATGGACGGTATGTGGGCATGATCTCCCGGCGGAGCCTCATCAATGTGAAGAAAAAGCGACTGATTCTTGTCGATCATACGGAACGATCTCAGGCTGTGGACAACCTCGATGAAGCGGAGATCCTCGAGATTGTGGATCATCACCGGATCGGCACCGTTGAAACGCTGCAGCCCGTCTATTTCCGAGGCGAGCCGGTGGGATGCACCTGCACGATTCTCTATTCGATGTATCATGAGCAGGGAGTGGAGATTCCTCCCTACATCGCCGGACTGATGTGCTCCGCCATCGTATCGGATACGCTGCTCTTCCGTTCGCCGACCTGTACGCCGCGGGATGAGCGCGCGGCCCGTGATCTCGCTGAGATCGCCGGTATCGACCTCGAAGCTTATGCGAAGGAGATGTTTCGGGCGGGCAGCAACCTGAAGGGCAAGTCGCCGGAAGAAATTCTGCATCAGGATTACAAGAAGTTCATTTTCGGAGAGACGGTCTTCGGAGTCGGACAGATCAGCTCGATGGACGAGGAGGAACTGAAGGAGATCGCGGGTACGCTCAGACCGTATCTGGCGGAGGAGTGCGGAAAGGGCGGCACGCAGATGATCTTCTTCATGCTGACGGATATTCTCACGGAGGATACGACTCTGCTCTGCTACGGAAAGGGAAGCGACGGTCTTGTCCGCGACTCTTTCGGAGCGGAGGTGACAGACGGAACCTGTCTTCTCCCGAAGGTTGTTTCACGCAAGAAGCAGCTGATACCAGCCTTTATGAATACGCTTCAGAATGCCTGAGGCAGGGGGATTCGTCCGGCTGTGAACCAGCGGGCCGTACGTTTTCGGGTGAACCCAGGCGCTTCGGATATTGAATGAAAACGGAAGAATCGAAAGAAATGATTCGGATCTTTTCCTTACAAGACTGAAAATGAAAATTGAATTAAATAATAGACAGGCTATTCTATCCGTGATTCTGCACGAAAACCCGAATCGTCTTTCACAAATGTTTACAAAATATTAAAAACAAGTTAAGATGAGGCAAAGTCCACAGCGGGACGGTGCAGGGGATCACCGTTTCCGATGGATGCTCTTTGTCCATATCGGCTCTTTGAAAGGAGTCCGGCTGAACGGGAGGAGCGCGCCGGGCAAAGCCGGCCGGACGCGCGGATGTCCGGAGTCTTTACGGAATGGGGATGCCGTGAGACGCCGCTCCAAAAATCTGATGATAAGGGGAACGAGGCAAATTCATGGAACAGTATATCGTCAAAGGCGGTATTCCGCTGGTTGGAGAAGTAGAGATTACCGGTGCGAAAAACGCAGCGCTTCCGATTCTGTCCGCAGCCATCATGTCGGATGAGACGGTGACTCTGGAAAACCTTCCGGATGTCAATGATATCAACGTTCTTCTGGAGGCCATCGGCAAGATTGGCGCGCATGTGGAGCGCGTCAGCCGTCACTCCGTTCGGATCAACGGTTCGACGATCCGGAACTGCAGCGTGGATTACGAAAGTATCAAGAAGATCCGCGCCTCTTACTATCTGCTGGGTGCGCTTCTTGGAAAATACAACGAGGCGGAGGTTCCTCTTCCCGGCGGGTGCAATATCGGCAGCCGCCCCATTGATCAGCATCTGAAAGGTTTCCGCGCGATCGGCGCGGACGTGCGCATCTCCCACGGCACCATTATCGCGCGGTGCGAATCCATGCATGGCGCGCATATCTTTCTGGACGTCGTGTCGGTCGGCGCAACCATCAACATCATGATGGCCGCCTCGCGGGCTCACGGGCGGACGATCATCGAGAATGCGGCCAAGGAGCCCCATGTGGTAGATGCGGCCAATTTCCTTAACAGTATGGGCGCGGACATCAAGGGCGCCGGCACCGATGTGATCCGCATCAACGGAGTGGAGAAGTTCCACGGATGCACCTACAGCATTGTGCCGGACATGATTGAGGCGGGTACTTATATGTTTGCCGCAGCGATCACCAAAGGCGATGTCGTCGTCAAGAACGTGATTCCGAAGCATATGGAAGCCATCACGGCGAAGCTCAGCGAGATCGGCTGTGAGGTGGAGGAAGGAGACGACTCCATCCGTGTTGTCGCGTCACGCAGACTGCGCCGCACACATGTGAAGACACTGCCGTATCCGGGTTATCCGACGGACATGCAGCCGCAGATCGGTGCGGTACTGGCGCTGGCGGAGGGAACCTCGATCGTTACCGAGAGCATTTTTGAGAACCGGTTCAAGTATGTGGACGAACTGGCCCGTATGGGTGCCAACATCAAGGTGGAGGGAAATACCGCCATCATCGACGGCGTTCCGCAGCTGACCGGCGCAAGGGTTGCGTCGCCGGATCTCCGTGCGGGCGCGGCGCTGGTGATCGCCGGACTCGCCGCGGAAGGCTTCACCATTATAGATGACATTGTGTATATTCAGCGCGGTTATGAGGATTTCGACGGAAAGCTCCGCTCGCTGGGAGCGGAAATCCGCAAGGTCGATTCCGAGCAGGAGATCAGAAAATTCGAGCTCAGCGTGGGCTGAGAGAAATCATGAACGATTCCATTATGAAACGGTGCACGCTCTGTGCGAGAGCGTGCCGGACCGACCGGACGAAACGAGCAGGCCGGTGCGGCGGGACGGATCAGGTTCTCGCCGCCCGGGCTGCTCTTCATATGTGGGAGGAACCCTGCATCTCGGGGAAAGAGGGCAGCGGAACCGTTTTCTTTGTCGGATGTCCGCTGGGCTGCGTCTTCTGCCAGAACCGTTCGATTGCACTGGGGCGTCACACAGGCGCGGACGGCTGGCGTATTCTGACTCCCGCCGAACTGGCCGGCGTCTTTCTTTCACTGGAGGCAAAGCGGGCCAACAACATCAATCTCGTGACGCCGACCCATTTTGTTCCGCAGATCATAGAGGCAGTGCGAATTGCCCGCTCGGAGGGGCTTTCGATTCCGGTTGTCTACAATACGGGCAGCTACGAGACGCCGGAAACCATCCGTGCTCTCCGTGATACGGTAGATATTTTCCTGCCGGATCTGAAGTTTCAGGATCCGGCCGTCGCGGCCCGCTATGCGGACGCGCCGGATTATTTTGAAGTGGCGGTGAGAGCCATCGATGAGATGGTGGCGATCGCGGGACGTGAG
Organism: Chordicoccus furentiruminis; assembly: GCF_019355395.1. Taxonomy (GTDB): domain Bacteria; phylum Bacillota; class Clostridia; order Lachnospirales; family Lachnospiraceae; genus Chordicoccus; species Chordicoccus furentiruminis. Next base: position 1,563,209 of record NZ_CP048829.1, on the reverse strand, counting down.
GAAGCCTCCTTTGACGAACGGGGAATGATGACCAGGGGCGTCATAGTGCGGCATATGATTCTGCCCGGTCATACGAAGGATTCGATGAGGATTCTCAGGACACTGCACGAGCGGTACGGGGACAGAATCTGGATCAGCATCCTGAACCAGTACACGCCGATGCCGGGGATCGAATCAGTCTGTCCGGAGCTGAACCGGAAAGTAACAAGGCGGGAATATGACCGGGTGCTGGATTTTGCGATCCGAATCGGGATACGGAACGCCTATATGCAGGAAGGTCCCACAGCGTCGGAAAGCTTTATTCCCTCTTTCCGGGGCGAGGGACTCACAGAAGGTGAAGGAGGAATGCGGAATGGCTGATTATATCATTCGCGGAACCGCGGCCCATGATTTCGTCAGGGCCTTTGCGGTGACATCGAGGGACGTAACGGAAGAAGCAAGGAAACGACATAATCTGAGCCCGGTGGCCGCGGCGGCGCTTGGACGGACGATGGCCGCGGCGCTGATGATGGGCGCTGACATGAAGAACGACAGTGATCTGCTGACCCTTCAGTTTGTCTGCGACGGTCCGATCGGCGGCATTACGGTCACCTCCAACGCGAAAGGAGAGGTGAAGGGCTTTGTCGGCAACCCGTCTGTCATGCTGCCGCCGAAGAAGGACGGCCATTTTGACGTGGGCGGAGCTGTCGGCCACGGTATGCTGCATGTGCTGAAGGATATTGGTCTGAAGGAGCCGTACTCCGGCGAGGTCGATATTCAGACGGGCGAGATCGCGCAGGATCTGACCTACTACTTTGCGGTCAGCGAGCAGGTTCCCTCCGTCGTGGCGCTGGGCGTTCTGATGGACCGCCGGGACGGTTCGGTGGCTCAGGCCGGAGGCTATATTATCCAGCTGATGCCGGACTGTCCGGAGGAGATTGTGTCCGCGCTGGAGAAAGCCTGTGTGCAGGCGGATTCCGTCACGGATATGCTTCGCAGCGGCTGTACGCCGGAAGATATGCTGGAACGGATTCTCGGCGGGATGGATTTCCGGAAGATGGAGCAGATGCCGGCTGCATTTCACTGCAACTGTTCGAGAGAACGGGTAACGAAGGCCCTGGTGGCGATGGGGGATAAGGAACTGCGGTCGCTGATTGACGAGGGAAAGCCGGTGACACTGAACTGTCATTTCTGCAACACGGATTACACCTTCAGCGTCGATGAGCTGAAGACGATCCTCGTATCGGCCGAACGCTACAGATCCTGAGCTTTGTATCTTTACGGTCTCCGTGAGGATGTGCTATCGTTCTTATCGTCAACAAACTTCATATGCTTACTCTTATTCAGAACGGTGGAGACAAAGAGGGTCTTTGAAGCCGTGACAACCTCCCTTGACGGGAAGGTGCCCACCTCGAGCGAGAGATCGAACAATAAGGGATGACGCTTATTCCGGTCCGCTCACGCGGGCCGTTTCGTTTGTACGGGGAATATGCCGGTTGCATGTTCTATAATGCGCACGTACGGAAAAACGGGTGACATCGATAAGGGGAAGCAGCACACAGGAATCAGGAAAGGGTACAAAGATGGGAGAGAAACGACTGTTTACTTCTGAGTCGGTCACGGAAGGCCATCCGGACAAGGTCTGCGACGCGATTTCTGACGCGATTCTCGACGCCTGCATGGCGGAGGATCCGATGAGCCGTGTCGCCTGCGAGACAGCGGTCTGCACGGGCTTCGCGCTGATCACGGGCGAGATTACGACAAAGGCGCATGTGGATTATCAGGCCATCGCCCGCAAAACAATCAATGAGATCGGCTACAACGACGCGGCGACGGGCTTCGACGGCAACACCTGCGCGGTGCTGGTGGCGATTGACCAGCAGTCCCCGGATATCGCGATGGGCGTCGACAACGCGCTGGAAACCAAGGCAGACCTCAAAGCACTCGAGAAGAACATGAGCGACGAGGAGATCGGCGCCATCGGCGCCGGCGACCAGGGCATGATGTTCGGCTACGCGACGAATGAGACGCCGGAATACATGCCGTATCCGATCGCGCTCGCCCACAAGCTGGCGAAGCGGCTTACTGATGTGAGAAAGGACGGCACACTGCCGTATCTTCGTCCGGACGGAAAGTCCCAGGTTTCTGTCGAGTACGATGAGAACGGAAAACCCTCCCGCCTTGAGGCGGTGGTGATCTCCACCCAGCACGATCCGGATGTTACGCAGGAGCAGATCCACAAGGATATCCGGAAATATGTCTTCGACGCGGTGCTTCCGAAGGAGCTGGTGGACGACAGGACGAAGTTCTTCGTCAATCCGACCGGCCGCTTCGTGATCGGCGGACCTCACGGCGACGCGGGTCTGACCGGACGCAAGATCATCGTCGACACATATGGCGGATACGCCCGTCACGGCGGCGGCGCATTCTCCGGCAAGGACTGCACGAAGGTGGACCGCTCCGCAGCTTACGCGGCGCGCTACGTCGCGAAGAACATCGTGGCGGCCGGACTTGCCGATCAGGCCGAGATCCAGCTGTCCTACGCGATCGGCGTCGCTGAACCGACATCTGTGATGATCGATACCTGCGGAACGGGCCGTCTCTCCGACGAAAAGCTGACGGAGATCATCCGGAAGGAATTTGATCTGCGTCCGGCCGGCATCATCAAGATGCTGGATCTGCGCCGTCCGATCTACAGACAGACCGCCGCGTACGGCCATTTCGGAAGAACCGATGTGGATCTTCCGTGGGAGAAACTGGATAAGGTTGATGACCTGAAGAAATATCTGTGATACAATGAACAAGGCCGCCTGCAGGAAGTCCTGCGGGCGGTTATTTTTTCAGGAGGCTATGATGCGCGGACAGAAAGAGACGAAGCTGCAGACGAGGATCACGGTATCCTTTCTTTCCATTATCATCCTGCCGGTGCTTTTGATGAGCATCATGTTCATAAGCCTTGTGATGTTTCAGGCCGACGCGATTCAGGAGAAATACGGGGTCGATATTTCACATCTGAGGGGATTCAACCGCTCGATGATCGTGAGCGTGATGGTCTGCCTGTTCATTGTGCTTGTGATCACGGCGATGGTGCTCTCGCTCTGGCTGTCCCGCGGCATCAATGCGCCGATTCAGGCGCTGACCCGCGCAGTCCGGAATATCCGCGACGGCAATCTTGATTTCGAGCTGAAGCCGGTGGGCAATGTGACGGAGATCCGGGAACTGTTCAGTGCCTTCGAGGAGATGCGTATGAAACTCCGGGAGGCCAACGAGGAGAAGATCGAGTTTGACCGGCAGAACCGGGAACTGATCAGCAACATTTCTCATGATCTGCGGACGCCGATTACGGCCGTGAAGGGATATTGTGAAGGCATTCTCGACGGTGTGGCGGATACGCCGGAGAAGCGGGACCGCTACATCCGCACGATTTACAGCAAAGCCATCGATATGGACCGACTGATCAACGAGCTCTCCTTTTACGCGAAGATCACGACCAACCGGATTCCGTATACCTTCGAGCGGGTGAACGTCCGGTCCTTCTTTGATGATGCGGCGGAGGAAATCCGTGACGATCTCGTCGCCAAGGGCATTTCCTTCACATATGAAAACCAGGTCGGTCCGGAAGTGAAGATGATCGCGGATATCAAGCAGATCCAGCGTGTGCTCAACAATCTGATCAGCAATTCCGTGAAATACAGCGACAAGCCGGAGCCGCGGATCCGGCTGCATGTGGAGATGGCCGGAGACGAGATCCGCGCGGCTCTGTCGGATAACGGAAAAGGGATCGCGGCGAAGGATCTCCCCAACGTCTTCGACCGTTTCTACCGTGCGGACTCCTCCAGACATTCCGCCAAAGGCGGAAGCGGGATCGGACTGTCCATCGTGAAGAAGATCATTGAAGACCATAACGGCCGCGTCTGGGTGACGAGCCGGGAGGGGGAGGGGACGACGATGTACTTCGCATTGCGCAGATATGAGCAGAAGGAGACGCCCTGAGAAAGGAGAATGAATGAGCAGAATTCTGATTGTGGAGGACGAGGAGTCTATCGCCGCACTGGAGAAGGATTATCTGGAGCTGAGCGATTTTGAGGTGGATATCGAGACGGACGGGGAAAAAGGACTGCAGAGGGCGCTTAAGGATTCCTATGATCTCTATATTCTGGATCTGATGCTGCCGGGCGTGGACGGCTTCGAGATCTGCCGTCAGATCCGAGAAAAGAAAAATGTCCCGATCCTGATGGTTTCCGCGAAGAGGGATGACATCGACAAGATCCGCGGTCTGGGACTGGGAGCGGACGATTATATCACAAAACCGTTTTCGCCCAATGAGCTGGTGGCCCGGGTCAAGGCGCATATGGCCCGCTATGACCGACTGATCGGAACCGGCGTGCCGAAGAACGACGTGATTCAGATCCGCGGGCTGAAGATCGACAAGACGGCGCGCCGCGTCTGGGTCAACGGGCGGGAGACCCAGTTCACGACGAAGGAGTTTGATCTGCTGACGTTTCTGGCGGAGCATCCGGACCATGTCTATAAGAAAGAGGAGCTGTTCCGGGCGGTCTGGAATATGGAATCTGTGGGCGATATCGCGACCGTCACGGTGCATATCAAGAAAATCCGTGAAAAAATTGAGTTCGATACGTCGAATCCCCAGTACATCGAGACGATCTGGGGCGTAGGATACCGGTTCAAGATGTGAGGGAGAGAAGAAAGAGGAGCCTGACAGAATGAAAACGGGTGACGGGATCGGATCTGGAGGGCAAACAGCCGGGTGCGCCGATGGGGCGCGCCCGGCTGTTTGTTGTGAATCCGTTACTGCAGCACGGAAGCTGCCGCGGAGATGAGATCACCTGAGGAGAGCGAGGTGTTTTCACCGAGCAGCGTGTAGGATACGCTGCCGGAGACAAAGGAGACACTGCTGAACGTGGTCGTGTATTTTTTGCTGCTGCCGTAGGAGATGCAGAAGAACGGATCATTTTTCTCGCGTTCCGCTTCCTCGGCGGTGGGCCGGCTGTCCGCCGGCAGGAACAGATAGCGTACCTTCGCGTAATAGAAGGTACCGTTTTCCGTCTCTTTTTTCGCCTGATACATTTCCTCTGACGGCGCTGTTCCCTTCGGGTCTGTGCTCAGCTCCAGTTCCTCACCCTTGCTGTTCCGGTAGGTGACGTCGATCCCGGTCCGTTTGTTCACACGCTGGGACGCGCTGTCATCGGTATCGGCCAGAGAGACCATGCGGATGCCTTCGAAACGATAGCCGCCGGAGAGCTGCTCAGGAGCCTTGACGGCATAGCCGGCACGGTTCTCCGCTTTTTTCAGGTCCGTGTAGGCACGATAATCGTATCCGGAATGGCTGCTCGCGATCGTTCCGGTGAGCACGCCTCCGGCGTAGACGCCTGCGGCCAGCATCATGCAGGCGGCGGCAACCACAATCAGTTTCGGTATTCTCTTCATAGAATAAGCTCCTTTCCGGACCGGACTGATCTTTTCAGCGGCCAGCGCATCCTCAATCCGGCTCTTAAGAGCGGGAGAGGGAGCCAGCGGATCCGCTGTCCGGTGCATTTCCTCCGAGATCAGATGATCCATCCATTCTGTCTTATCGTTACGCATGCTGAGGCACCTTCCTTTCTTTTCCTTCGTGCGGCTCTTCATCGGGAGCCAGCATCGATTTCAGTTCTTTACGGCCTTTGTACAGCCTTGATTTCACTGTGCCCTCCAGACAGCCGCAGATCCGGGCGATCTCATGAACGGACAGTCCGTTGTAGTAGTAGAGCACCATCACGTCCCTGCGCCTGGGGTCCAGTTGCATCAGGGCGTTCTCAAGGTCAAGACGCTGCGCCGTGCCGGGCAGCGGATCCAGAGGATTGCCGCTTTCCGGGTCCGCGTCGGCCAGTTCCGTCACGTCATCGCTGGCGGTTTCCCGGACGCCTCTGGCGTATTTTCTGTGAGCCAGATTGGTCATGATCCGATAAAGCCAGGTCCGGACCTTTGACGGATCGCGAAGCTCTCCGATATGCTGTACGGCTGTGATGAAGGTATCCTGGGTGATGTCTTCCGCGTCATACCGGCTGCCCGTCATCAGATAGGCGCTCCGGAAGAGCATCAGATGGTATTCCTGGTACAGCTTCTCGAACAGATCCCTGTCCGCCTTCATTCCTTCAACATCATTCACCACCGGTTTCTTCCTTTCTTCTTTATTGATGCATCTGCCTATAAGAGCCGCGGGCGGGACGGATGGTTCATTTCCGTCTCCATTTTATGATTCCGGGATTCTGCCGGAAAGACGGGCAGATGCGATTTTTTGTTCTCCCGGTTCGATCTTCCCCTGAAAATGGACATCCGGCGCTCTTTTGTTGTATGATAAGCTGTCAGGTCGGAATGGACATGCATGTAAAGGAGGGAACGGTTGGCGGGAACCGGATTCAGGTCAGTGATCGGCCACAGCGGTGTGGTGACGCATCTTCAGCGGGCGATCGCCTCGGACCGGGTGAGTCAGGCTTATCTGATCGCAGGAGAAGCCGGATCAGGAAAACGGACCGTCGCGGAGGCGTTTACGCTGACTCTGATGTGCGCGAAGCCGGAGGAGGGACCGGACGCCTGCGGACAATGCCCGAGCTGCAGAAAAATTCTGGATCACAACCACCCGGATGTGATCACCGTCACGCATGAAAAGCCCGGCGTGATCACGGTCGATGAAATCCGGACGCAGGTGGTAAATACGGCGGATATCCTTCCCTATGAGGGAGGACGGAAGATCTACCTCATTCCGGACGCCGAGAAGATGAATCCGCAGGCACAGAACGCTTTGCTGAAGACGATCGAGGAACCGCCGTCCTACGCGGTTTTTCTTCTTCTGACAGCTGCGCAGGAGGCTATGCTCCCGACAATTCTATCCCGCTGCGTGAAGCTGACGCTGCTTCCGGTGGAGGACCGTCTCGTCTCGGAGTATCTGGAGCGGGAGCTCCGTCTTCCGGATTATGAGGCGCGGGTGATCACGGCTTTTGCTCAGGGAAATATCGGGAAAGCCCGTGAAGAGGCAACGGACGCGGCCGCATCCGAGCGCCGGACCGAAGTGCTGACATTGCTGAAGAATCTGTATCAGATGGACGCAGCCGCTCTCTGCGATGCGGTAAAAAGCCTGAAAGAGGAGAAGGATGATTTGCCGGACGTATTCGACATCATGCTGCTCTACTTCCGCGACCTGTTTCTGTATCAGGCAACCGGAGACGACAGCCGTCTGGTGTTCCGCGGAGAGAACGATACCATCCGGGAGGCGGCAGGACGCGTGTTCCCCGGAGCCCTGTATGCCGTGTTTGACGCGCTGGATGAAGCCCGCGTGCGGATCCGGGGAAACGTGAACGCGGAAGCGACACTGGAAAATCTGCTGTTTGTCCTTCAGGATGCGCTGAAGGGCGATTTGAAATAAAGGAGGCCCTATGCCTGTTATTATTGGTGTGAAATTCAGAAATCTCGGCAAGGTCTATTACTTTGATCCGCTGGATTACAGCATCCGTTACCACGATCATGTCATCGTGGAAACGGCGCGCGGGATCGAGTACGGGACGGTGGTGCTGAGCCCGACGGAGATCGCCGAGGATAAGGTCACGCTGCCGCTGAAGCCGGTGATCCGGATGGCAACGGAGGACGACGACGAACGCGAGCGGACGAACCGTGAAAAGGAGAAGGAGGCCTACCAGATCTGCAAGAAGAAGATCGCGGAGCATGGTCTCGAGATGAAACTGATCGAAGCGGAATATACCTTCGACAACAGCAAGGTTCTCTTTTACTTCACGGCTGACGGCCGGATCGATTTCCGTGATCTTGTGAAGGATCTGGCCAGCATTTTCCGGACAAGAATCGAGCTCCGTCAGATCGGGGTGAGGGATGAGACAAAGCTGCTGGGCGGCATCGGGAGCTGCGGACGTCCGCTCTGCTGCCATACATGGCTGACCGACTTTGCCCCGGTTTCCATCAAGATGGCGAAGGACCAGAATCTTTCGCTGAATCCGACGAAGATCTCGGGGATCTGCGGCCGGCTGATGTGCTGTCTCAAGAACGAAGCGGACACATATGCTTATCTTAACAAGGGAATGCCGGGCAAGGGAGATTACGTGACGACGCCGGACGGCCTTCACGGAGACGTGCAGTCGGTGAATATTCTCCGCCAGAGCGTGAAGGTCGTCGTGGATCTGGGCAACGACGAGAAGGAGCTCCGGGAATTTGATGTGAAGGATATCACCTTCATCCCGAAGTCAAAGAGGCCGAGAAACGCGCAGCCGGGCGCGCCGAAGGAGAGAGGGAAGAGCGAAGGCAGGAAGGCGGAGGCAAAACCGCTCCGCGGCCGCCGGAACGACGGAACTGACAGGAAGACAGATGAGGCCGCGCCGCTGAAGGAGGATACGAGACGGCGCCGCCGTCCGGTCCGGCCGGAGGAAGGGACGCCAGAGATCCGGACGGACGCTGCGGACGGCGGCGCGCGCCCGGAGGGCTGCGCCGCGGATCCGGCGGAGTCCGCGATACAGGATCCGGAGCACAGGAAGCGCAGAAGGAGGCGCCGCCGCAAAGGACCGAAGCCCGAAGGCGCCGTCCAGGAAGCCGCAGGATATACAGAGAATACGGCAGGCCGCCCGGCGGAAACGGCCGCCCGGAGTCAGGAAGAGGCGCCGCGGAAGGCAGCGGCGCAGAGCGCGGAAGGCGCGGTGAAGAAGCCGGAAGCGGCTGTTCCGGTACAGCCGGAACCGAATGACAGCCATGCCGGGTAAGACGGGAGAACTGCGGCTGGACGATCTTGAAAACGGTTTTCGGATCTGGCAGGATCCCTCCATGTTCTGCTTCGGTGTGGACGCCGTCCTGCTGGCCCACTATCCGGCGCTCAAAGACGGAGACCGGATCGTGGATCTGGGAACCGGATTCGCGCCGATCCCTCTGATCCTGCTGGCGGAGGCCCGGAAGAGGAAGCTGAGGGTGACGATCACGGGACTTGAGCTGCAGGAGAGGGCCGCCGAGATCGCACGCCGGTCAGTCCGGGACAACGGGACGGATGATTCGATCTCCATTGTCAACGGCGACATCCGGACCGCCGGGGAACGGCTGGGTGCCGGATGCGCCACGCTGGTTGTGTCGAACCCGCCGTATATGGCTGCGGCGGACGGTCTGATCGGGACGAATCCGGCGAAGGCGCTGGCGAGGACGGAACTGCGCTGTACGCTGCATGACGTCGTCTCACAGGCGGCGCGCCTTCTTGTGCCGGGCGGCCGGTTTGCGATGATCCACAGGCCCTTCCGACTGCCGGAGATTTTCCGGGAGCTGCAGGCGTCGGGACTGGAGCCGAAGCGGCTCCGCTTCGTTCATCCCCGTGCGGACGCAGAGCCGGCCATGGTGCTTCTGGAGGCGTCTCGCGGCGGCCGGCCGCATCTCAAGGTCGGCCCGCCGCTGGTGATCTATGCTCAGGATCATACGTATACGGAGGAATTGCTGAGGATCTATGGCAGGGACACTTTATCTTGTCGGAACGCCGATCGGAAACCTTGAGGATATCAGCATGCGGGCTGTCCGCGTGCTGAAAGAGGCGGACCTTATCGCCGCGGAGGATACGCGGACATCGCGGCGTCTGCTGGACGCCTATGAGATCACGACGCCGCTCACAAGCTACCATAAATTCAACGAGGAAGAGAAGGGAAATGCACTTGTCGGCCGTCTCCTGTCAGGGGAGTCGGTCGCGCTGATCACCGATGCCGGCATGCCGGCGATCTCGGATCCGGGAGAGATTCTCGTGAGAAAATGCCGGGACAGCCATATTCCGGTGACAGCCGTGCCGGGTCCCAGCGCGTGTGTGACGGCGCTGGCGCTCTCCGGGGCGGACACGAGACGCTTTGTCTTCGAGGGCTTTCTGCCTCAGGAAACAAAAGAGAAGAAGGAAGCGCTGGCCCGTCTGAAGGGTGAGACCAGGACCATTATCCTCTACGAGGCGCCGCATCGGCTTCGGAAAACGCTTTCAGAGCTGAAGGATGCGCTGGGGGAGGACCGCTCCGTCGCGCTCGCCAGAGAGTTGACGAAAAAGTTCGAGGAGGTTGAGCGGATGGCGCTTTCAGAGGCCTGCCTCCGCTTCGGGACGTCGGATCCGCGCGGTGAGTATGTGCTCGTGATCGACGGGAAGAGTCCGGAGCAGGCGGCCAGAGAAAGAGCTGCGGCTTGGGAGTCGCTGACGATCCCGGAGCATGTGGCGCACTATGAGGCACAGGGACTTTCGCGCAAGGACGCGATGAAGGCGGCCGCAAAGGACCGGAGCGTAACGAAGCGGGACATCTACGCGGCGATGCTGGAGAACGATGACCGGACCGCTCATATATGAGATCAGGATGAACACAGGGGACCGGCTCCGACAGCCGATCCCCTTCCTTTTCTCTGCTGATGCCGGTCTTGGTCTTATTCCTCCGCCATCCCTCTGAGCACCAGATAGTGCTCAATGGCTTTGACGCAGCCGTCCACGCCGAGTGACGCGCTGTTGAGAAGCAGGTCCATCCCTTCGGAGGTGCCCCAGCGCTTGTCGGTATAGAACTGATAGTAGGCGCGGCGGGTTTTATCCGCCCGCTTGATGATCTTTTCAGCCGCGGACGAGTCGTGAATATCCTCGATCCGCATGATCCGTTCGATCCGGTACGGCTTCGGCGCATAGATGAAGAGACTGACCAGGTTCGGCTCGTTCCGCAGGATGTCATTGGCGCAGCGGCCGACAAAAACGGACGATCCTTTGGCGGCCTCCTCGCGGATAATTTCCGCCTGCAGCATGTAGAGACGTTCCGAGATCGTCCCGGTCTCGACTCCGTACGGAGAATACGGCTCGAAGAAGGGATTGGCCAGCCGTTCGTCCGAGTCATGCAGCGTGTTCTCATCGAGTTCGTGCTTTTTTGCGATCATGCTGATCAGGTTCTTGTCGTATACGTTGATATTCAGATCCCTGCCGAGTTTTTCCGCCACGGCGTGTCCGCCGCTTCCGTATTCCCGTCCGATGCAGATCTGCACTTTTTTCGTGAGCCTCATGTCATAAGCCCCCTTTCTGAGCTTCTGTCCGGCGGCGCGTCAGCGCCGCCGCTCCGGTATGATGCCGGCTCGCCGACATATTCTGCTTCTGTCTGTATTGTACCATAATTTACAGAAAAACGCCCGAAGAAAACCGTATATTGTGCAAAATTTACGGACTGGAAACAGGCGTGTTTTTACTCCGTGTGCGCGCGGATCTCCTCGAGGAATGCATTGCCAGACCGGAGAGTCCGGATCAGTCCGATCCCTTCTATGGCGGCCATTTCGCTGCGGCTGAGCGGCCGCTGTACGGCAAGATCATGCAGCGCCCGATCGGAAAGAATCCGACAGGCTGGCTGGCCGCGCTGTGCCGCCATATTTTTGCGGATAGAGAGGAGAGCAGCATAGAGATCCGGGTCTTCCTGACCGGTCGGCACCCGGACGCGAAAGGGACCCGTCCGAAGGCAGACGGAGCAGGCGCCGCACCATCTTCCCGCGTGTTCGCCGAAATAGGTCAGCAGGGAGGCGCGCAGGCAGCGGGAGCCCGAGGCGTAGGAGCGCATGGCGGACAGCCGGCGCTCCATCAGTGCCCGTAGAGCGGGCGAGGCAGTCCGGGCGATGAAGAAGCGCACGATCGCGACATCCCGGGGCGATACGAGAAGGATGCAGTCGGCGGGCAGACCGTCCCGGCCGGCCCGCCCGGCTTCCTGATAGTAGCTTTCCGGATCGCAGGGAAGACTGTAGTGAATCACATACCGGACGTCAGGCTTGTCGATCCCCATGCCGAAGGCGTTGGTCGCCACCATCACCGTGACGCTGTCCGTGAGCCAGCTTTTCAGCGCACCGGTGCGTACGGAGGCGGACAGTCCGGCGTGGAAGGCAGCCGCCGGGATCCGGTGCCGAAGGAGAAATTTTGCGACGGCGTCCACAGAGGCACGGGTCTGGCAGTACACAATGCCGGTGAATCCGCGGTAGTGCCGGAGAAGCGCAAGGAGCTCCGATCTCTTGTCTCTTACATGACGCACCTCGTAGTAGAGATTCGGCCGGTCGAAGCCGCTTGTCAGGCAGAAGGGATGAATCAGGCCGGCGGCCTCGATGATGTCCGCGCGGACCTCGGGCGTGGCGGTGGCGGTGAAGGCCGCTGTTACAGGACGGGGCGTCAGACGCGAAAGAAAAGCGGGGATCCGGCGGTAAGCCGGACGAAACTCGGGACCCCACTGGGAGATGCAGTGCGCCTCGTCGATTGCGACGAGTGAGATGGAAAGCGAAGGAAGAAAAGAAAGGAATTCCGTATGCTCCAGCCGTTCGGGGGAAAGATAGAGCAGACGGAGCTGGCCGGCTGCGGCTTCACGCAGGATGAAGCGGCGCCGGGATGGCGTCTGATCGGAGGTCAGAGCCGCCGCGGGGATCCCCCGGCTGCTCAGCCGGCTGACCTGATCCGCCATCAGGGAAAGAAGCGGGGATATCACCAGCGTGAGACCGGGGAGCATCATGGCGGGAACCTGATAGCAGAGAGATTTTCCGCCACCGGTCGGAAGGATGCCGAGAACGTCCCGGCCGGCGAGAATCGCGTCGATCAGGCGGTCCTGACCGGGGCGGAAGGAGGAATAACCGAACCAGCGGTTGAGAACAGCGAGTTTTTGGTCCATAGCCGTCTCCTTGTGTGCTATGATGAAAACATCATGATGATACGGGACTAAAGGAAGGAATGCAGCTTGCGGACAGGCAGAGGAGGCCGGAGAGGCGGTAAAAGAAACGGATTTCTGCGCAGACGCGGACGCGGGAGACGGGACGCCGGAGAACAGGCGAACGGACCGCGCCGGTCCGGATGCGGGGGCCGGAAGGTCGGCGAACCGCAGGAGGAGCCGCGCCTTTCAAGGTGCGGGAGGCGGGAACGGACGCCGGCGGAAGCCTTCCGGCTGCGCCGCCGGGCTGTTCGGATCGGTTACGCTTCTTTTATCCTGGTCTGTCTTTTCTATCTTCTCTACGCGTTCGTTCTCCGGTCGATGGGAGAGCCGGACACACAGTGGAGAACCACCAGTGCAGCGCCGCTGCGCTACCGGACGGAGCTGGGCATGAGGCGGGCGATGGCGGCTGCATTTCCCGGACTGGCGGGTCATCTGCGCCGCACCTACGTGATACCCGGACTGCGGGCCACGGAAACCTACAGAGGAGAGTTCCGTTCGGTTTCGATCTGCACCTCGATGACACCGCAGGGGATGTGCGTGACGGAGAAGTATCTCTTCATCTCGGCGTACTGTCACGCGCACCAGCATAATTCCGTCCTGTATATGCTGGACCGCACAAGCGGCAATCTCATCAAGACGATTGTACTTCCGACGATGGCACATGTAGGCGGACTGGCCTATGACCCGGTGCACCGGAATGTCTGGGTATCGGGCGGCACGCTGGGTGCGGCCAAGGCGGTCTGCTATTCACTGGACGCCATCGAAGCCTATGACCTTCGCCGTGACCGGACGCTGACCGCGATTCATAACTATACGCTGGCTACGATTATCAGGAACTCCTACATGAATTACAGTGACGGTTCGCTGCTGGTGGGACTCTACCGGTACGGCGGACTGTCACAGCTGGACTGGTTTCATATGACGGAGGACGGCGGACTCAAAGGCGAGATGAAGGCGACCTATTCGTCGATGCTGGAAATCGTGGCCAGCGACTTCAGCGCGACGACATCCGGGGAAATACAGTCCGTCGCCGTCAGCGGCCGCTATCTTCTTCTGTCCAAGTCCTTCGGACCGTTCGATTCCGTGCTCCAGATTCATGAGCTGGAGGACGGGAAGCGTTCGTACCGGGACGGTGACTCTGAGGTGATTCATCGTTTTCCGCAGAAGCTGGAGCAGATCGAAGCGGCGGACGGCCAGCTCTACTGTCTCTTTGAGTCGGGAGCCTATGCCTACCGTGCCCAGCCGGTACTCTGCATCGACAGGGTGCTGGTATTTGATCTTGCGGATCTGCTGCCGGCCGGAGCGGAGCGCGCGCCGATGGCACCCTGACAGAATGCGTGCCGGACGCGCAGCGCCCGGGTCAGAGCATGCTCAGAACGCGGTCTCACAGTGGATATGGCAGTGATAGCGGGGGCTTGCCGCGCGCATCCGGGACTGAACCTCATAGACGAGCTGCTCACGCTGTTCATCGCTGTATTCGTACGGGACCACGAGGTCGAAGACAAGGTTGATGTGGTAATTTCCCATCACAATACGGAAATCGTGAAATGTAAGCCGTGAATCCAGCGAGCGGAGCACGCTTTTCAGCTGGCCCCGGGCCGTTTTGGTCCGCGCGTCGTCGGTTTCGACCGGATCGATATGAATCGTCGTCTGCACGCCGAGCCGGTCCCGCACGTCCCGTTCCGCCTGATCGGCGATGGTATGGGCTTCCTCAAGGCTCATGGAAGCGGGGACCTCGGCGTGGATCTGGGCCATATTCCGGTCCGGCCCGTAGTTGTGAATAATCAGGTCGTGCACGCCGATGATTCCCTTCTGGCGAAGAACAATTTTCCGGATCCGGCCCGCCAGATCCGGATCCTCCCGTTCGCCGATCAGAGGCAGCATGGTATCCTTCGCGATGCCGAAGCCGGACCAGATGACGAAGAGTGAGACGGCAAGGCCGGCCCAGCCGTCGATATGCACGGGGACGAAGTGCTCGATGAGCAGAACCGCGATGGTGGCGGAAGTGACCAGCACGTCGTTTCTCGAATCGGCGGCGGTGGCGGTCAGCAGCGTCGAATCGATCTTCCGGCCCACAGTCCGGTAGAAATGCGCCATCCAGAGCTTGATCAGCACAGAGAGCACGAGGAGGACGACGGCCGCCCATGAGAAGGCCGTGACCTCCGGATGGCGGATTTTTCCGAGGGAGTCGCGGAAGATGCTGATGCCGACTTCGATGATCACGATGGCGACGATCAGAGCGGCGAGATATTCGTAGCGGCCGTGCCCGAAGGGATGCTCCCGGTCCGCCGGCCGGCTCGCCAGTTTCGCGCCGATCAGCGAGATGATGTTGGACGACGCGTCCGACAGGTTGTTGAAGGAGTCCGCCGTGATGGAGATGGAGCGGACTGCCAGACCGGTGAGGAATTTGACCGCGAACAGCATCACATTGCACAGAATGCCGACGATGCTGGCGAATCGGTTCACGTGATAGCGGTAAATAAAGCTGTTCTGTCCGGGATCGTCTTTCACGAAATGCCGGAGCATGGTATCGATCATCATGGTTTCATTTATAGCGGTCTCTGGCGGAGTTAGTCAATCATCATCCGCGTATGGACGCGTTTTTCGCTGGATACTGGCCCTGCATGCCGCAATCCTCACCTGTCCGGAAAAGTCCGGAGACTCCGTCCGGCTTCTCCGCATGCCGCTTTTTCCAGGGTCAAAAGACGTTGCCACCTCTTTCGCCCGGTGTTAATATGAAGAAAGTTTCATCGGCGCGGGGCAATCCGCGGCCGTCTCCGCCGGATCGGTATGAAGCCGGCGGAGCAGAACAGGCTGCAGGCGGAGAAGAAAGCCGGCGGCCTTTGAAAAACGGGATCTGCCGGCAGACCGACAGGGAACACAGTTCCGGGAGGGAACCATGCGAGCAACCAATCTGACGCTTATGACCGACCTGTATGAGCTTACGATGATGCAGGGCTATTTCAAGAATCCGACGGATCAGACCGTCGTCTTCGACGCGTTCTACAGAGAAAACCCGTACGGCGGAGGCTACGCGATCAGCTGCGGACTCAACGAGGTCATCGAATATGTCAAAGGACTGCATTTCTCTTATGAAGATATTCAATACCTGAAGAGCCTTGGTCTTTTTGAGGATGATTTTCTGGAATACCTGGCCGGCTTTCATTTTACCGGCAGCATCTGGGCGATTCCGGAGGGAACCGTGATGTTCCCGCGGGAGCCGATGCTGAAGGTGATCGCACCGATCATGGAGGCGCAGCTGATCGAGCCGGCGGTGCTCAATATGCTGAACCATGAGTCGCTGATCGCGACGAAGGCTTCGCGTGTCTGCCATGCGGCGAAGGGCGACGGTGTGATGGAGTTCGGACTGCGCCGCGCGCAGGGACCGGACGCGGGCATCTACGGCGCCCGGGCGGCGGTGATCGGCGGATGCGCGGGCACATCGGTGGTGCTGACCGGCGAGATGTTCGGCGTCCCGGTGCTGGGAACGCATGCTCACAGCTGGATCATGAGCTTCCCGACGGAGTACGAAGCGTTCCGGGCCTATGCGAAGCTGTATCCCGGCAACTGCATTTTACTCGTCGATACCTACAATGTGCTGGAGTCCGGCGTGCCGAACGCGATCCGCGTCTTCCGCGAGATGCGCGAGGAAGGGATTCCGCTGAAGCACTACGGAATCCGGATCGATTCCGGAGACCTCGCCTATCTCTCGAAGAAGGCCTATGAGATGCTGGATACGGCCGGATTCGGAGATGCGACGATCTGCGCTTCCTCCGATCTGGATGAGTATCTGATCAATTCGCTCAAGGAGCAGGGCGCGAAGATCAATTCCTGGGGCGTCGGAACCAGCCTCATCACCTCGAAGGGATGGCCGGCCTTCGGCGGCGTCTACAAGCTCGCCGCCATCCGGAACAGCGGAGATCAGGACTTCACACCGAAGATCAAGCTTTCCGAGAACTCGGAGAAGATCACGAATCCGGGCAATAAGAAGATTTACCGGATCTATGACCGTGAAACCGGCAAGGTCCGCGCCGATCTGATCTGTCTCAACGATGAAGTCTTCACCGAGGATCAGGATATCCGCCTGTTTGACCCGATGGAACCGTGGAAGAAGACGAAGGTCAGGGCGGGCACGTTCCGGCTCCGCGAAATTCTGAAGCCGGTGTTTGACCACGGCACCTGCGTCTATGACGATACGGCGACGACAATGGAGCTCCGTGAACGGTGCAGGCAGGAGCAGGATACGCTGTGGGACGAGACGAAACGGCTGGTCAATCCGCACAATGTCTATGTCGATCTCTCGGACCGTCTGTACGCGATCAAGAAGAATCTCCTTGAGGAGATGTCGGCGGGCGTCAGCTGAATTTGAGTAAATCGAGAAAAATTTAAAAAATACTTGCATTCTGCGGCGCACTGCGGTACACTGATTTGCGTCGCAATATTGGGCTATCGCCAAATGGTAAGGCAACGGACTCTGACTCCGTCATTTGAAGGTTCGAATCCTCCTAGCCCAGCGCAAATGTCCACAGAATGACCTGAGTAAGGTTCTGTGGACATTTTTTTTGAGCCGTGAACCGGGCCGCGGTTTGCGGCGGCCCGGTTCACGGCAGAAGGGGGGAGCGGCGTTCTCCGCCGGATCCTTTACGAAGAGGTGGATATGTACGAGTTTACATCCCGTGTCCGGTACTCGGAAATCGGGCAGAACGGCAATATGAGGCTTTCCGCCATCGCGGCGCGTATGCAGGACTGCTGCGTCTTTCATTCCGAGGCGATCGGATGCGGACCGCTGCAGTGGATGATCAGCCATCAGGGCTGGATCATTCTGTCCTGGCAGATCGTGGTGCACCGTTATCCGAAGTTCGGAGATGCGGTGACGACGCGCACCTGGACATACCGTTTCCATATCTGCGAAGGGGACAGGGCCTTCGCGATGTACGCGGCGGACGGACAGCTTCTGGCGGAAGCCAATACCCGCTGGGCATGGTACGATCTGGCTGAGCGGAAACTGCTCAGAGTGCCGGCGGAGCAGGTGGAAGGCTACGGAATGGAGGCGAAGCCGGAGGGACTCAGTGCGCCGCGGAAGATCGCACTGCCGGAGGAGGAGCCGGTCGAGTGCGAATCCTTCCATGTCGTGCGGACGAACCTTGATACGAACCAGCATGTCAACAATCTGCAGTACATCGATATGGCGCTGGGCTTTCTTCCTGCCGGTTTTCATGTCCGCGAGCTGCGGGTGGAGTACGCGCGGCAGATGCGGCTGGGGGATCTCGTCCGGCCGCTGACCTGGCGGACACCGGACGCCTTCTATGTCTCGCTTGCGGACAGCGAAGGAACACCGTGCGCAATCTGTGAGTTTATGATATGATGAAACCGATATGATGCGGGACATGCAGCCGCCGGACGCTCCCTCCCGGAGAAGCCGGCAGGCAGCCGCGGAACCATCGGACAGCGGGCCGGGCGCTCAGCCGGCAGAAAGAATCTATGATCGAAATCGGAATCTATCAGGAGCTTACCGTCGTTTCTCTCAAGGAACAGGGCGTCTATCTCGGCGAGAAGGAAGACGCGGACCGTATGGAGAGAGTGCTGCTGCCGAAGAAGCAGGTTCCGGAAGGAACGGAAGCGGGGGATAAGCTGCGTGTCTTCGTCTACCGGGATTCCTCCGACCGTCTGATCGCCACCACGGCGGCTCCCGCGCTGACACTTCATCAGGTGGCGCGGCTGCGCGTGGCCCAGACGACCGGTATCGGAGCCTTCCTGAACTGGGGACTGGAGAAGGATCTGTTCCTTCCGTTTCAGGAGCAGACGCGACGGGTGAAACCCGGTGAGCAGGTGCTGGCGGCGCTTTATCTTGACAAGAGCGGACGTCTGGCGGCCACCATGAAGATCTATCCCTACCTCCGGAGCGATTCGTCCTATCATGAAGGAGACAGCGTGGAAGGGTATGTCTACGAAATCACGGATGACTACGGCGTATTCGTGGCCGTGGACGACCTCTACGCAGGACTGATCCCGAAGCAGGAGGCGCAGGGGCATTACTCGATCGGCCAGAGTCTTACGCTCCGCGTGACGAAGGTCAGACCGGATGGAAAACTGGATCTTTCGCCGCATGAGAAGGCGTATCTTCAGATGCGCACCGACGGCGGCGCGGTGCTGGAAACGATCCGGGACCGCTATCAGGGAGTTCTTCCCTTTGACGACCGTGCGGACCCGGAGATGATCCGGGACGTGTTCGGGCTGTCAAAGGCCGCGTTCAAGCGGGCGGTCGGCGGACTGTACCGGGAGCGGATGATCACGCTGGGAGACGGGAAGATTCGTCTGACCGGGAAACGTCAGGAGAAAGAGAATCCGGCCCCTGAGCCGGGCGCCGGAGCGGCCGGAGGAAGCGCGTCTTCGGGCTCTTCGCGGAAGCGCTTCTGAAATGAAGGAGGGAGAATTACATGATCGATGTCATCAATGAGCTGGCCCGGTTCTTCGAAGTGTCCGAGCCCGCGATTCAGGGAGCCGGCACGGTGGTGGTCATTCTCACCGCGCTTTTCGGGCTGCTGTACTGCTTTGCCGGCTACCGGTCCGTGAAGGCGATCACGACAGCGGTGGGATTTTTCATCGGCCTTCTGGTCGGCTATGTTTTGACCGGAGAGTTCCAGTTCAGCTCGCCGCTTCCTGTGATCATGCCGATTCTCGTCGGTGTGGTCTTTGCGGTTCTGAACTTTTTCCTCTTCAGGCTCAGCGTTTTCGTCGCGGTTTTTTTTGTCACGAGCAGCGTGGTTTCCTCTCTTCTGCTGAACTATGTGCAGCTGGATGAACTGATCGGTTTCGTGATCGCGCTGGCCGCGGGACTGATCTTCGCGATTCTCGCCGTCATCTTCCTGAAACCGGTGATCATCGTGACCACAGGACTGATGGGCGGCCTTCTTTTCGCGGATCAGATCTTCAGCTATCTGATTCAGGTCCGCTGGAACGCCCAGACCGAGACGCTGGTCCGGCTGGGAACAGGACTCATCCTCGGCGTAATCGGGATCATCTGTCAGTTTGTCTCGACCAGAAAGGACTGAAGACCGATGGCCTTCGTTCATCTTCATGTTCATACGGAATATTCGCTGCTGGACGGATCCAACAAGATCCGGGAATATGTGTCCCGGGTCAAAGAGCTGGGTCAGACCGCCGCGGCCATCACGGATCACGGCGTCATGTACGGCTGCATTGATTTTTACAAAGAGGCCCTCGCACAGGGGATCCGGCCGATCCTCGGGTGCGAGGTCTATGTATCTCCGGGGAGTCGTTTTGACCGGGATTACGCCGCATCGGACGACCGCTACTATCACCTGGTCCTTCTCGCTGAAAACAACCGCGGCTACGAGAACCTGATGCATATCGTGTCCGCCGGCTTCACCGAAGGCTTCTACTATCGCCCGAGAGTCGACAAGGAACTGCTGTCCCGCTATCACGAGGGACTTATCGCCCTGTCCGCCTGTCTTGCCGGCGAGGTTCCCCGCCATATTACCATGGGTGACTATGAGGGCGCGAAGAAGGCTGCACTGGAGTACCGGGACCTGTTCGGAGATGGAAATTATTATCTTGAGCTGCAGGATCACGGCATCCCGGAGCAAAAGCACGTCAATCAGATGCTGCTCCGGATGCACGAGGAAACCGGCATCCCGCTGGTCTGCACGAACGACGTTCATTATACCCGGGCCGAGGACGCCGAATCTCATGACATCCTCCTCTGCATTCAGACACAGAAGAAGGTGACCGACGAGGACCGGATGCGCTACGAGGGCGGACAGTACTACGTGAAGTCTGAGGACGAGATGCGCGCACTTTTCGGCTATATCCCGGAAGCCCTTGAGAATACGCAGCGGATCGCGGACCGGTGCCGCGTCGAAATCGTGTTCGGAGAGAGGAAAATCCCCGCCTATGATGTGCCGGAAGGCTTTACCTCCTGGACGTATCTCAACCGCCTCTGTGAGGAAGGCATGCGGCGCCACTACGGGGCGGACTACCGCACGTCCCGCCCGGAGCTGGCGGAGCGTCTGACCTATGAGCTCGATACGATCCACAGCATGGGCTTCGTGGACTATTTCCTGATCGTATGGGACTATGTGCACTTCGCCAAGGCCCATGACATCATGGTCGGTCCGGGCCGTGGATCCGCGGCCGGTTCCCTTGTCTCCTACGCGCTTGACATCACCGAGCTTGACCCGATCCGCTACAGCCTGATCTTCGAGCGCTTCCTCAATCCGGAACGGGTGTCGATGCCGGATATCGACGTGGACTTCGGATTCGAGCGCAGACAGGAGGTCATCGACTACGTGGTTTCCAAGTACGGACGGGACCGCGTGGTTCAGATCGTCACCTTCGGCACGATGGCGGCGCGCGGCGTCATCCGTGATGTGGGCCGTGCGCTGGATCTTCCTTACAGCGAATGCGACCGGATCTCCAAGATGATTCCGAAGGAGCTGGGCATCACGCTGGATAAGGCGCTGAAGATGAACCCGGAGCTGAGACAGCTCTACGACTCGGACCAGCAGGTGCATTATCTGATTGATATGTCGAGAAGGCTGGAGGGCCTTCCGCGGAATACTTCCATGCACGCGGCCGGGGTCGTCATCTGCGGCCGGCCGGTGGTGGATTATGTGCCGCTGTCAAGGGCGCAGGACGGCTCCATCACGACGCAGTACACGATGACGACACTGGAGGAGCTGGGGCTTCTCAAGATGGACTTTCTCGGACTCCGGACACTGACGGTGATTCAGGACGCCGTCCGTCTGGTCCGCGCGGCCGGCCATGACATCGATCTTGACGCCATCGATTATAACGATCCGAAGGTGATGGAGATGATCGGCCGGGGACGCTGCGAAGGCGTGTTCCAGCTTGAGAGCAGCGGCATGAAGTCGTTCATGAAGGAGCTGAAGCCGTCGGCCTTTGAGGATATCATCGCGGGTATCGCGCTTTACCGGCCGGGACCGATGGACTTCATTCCCCGCTACATTAAGGGCAAGGAGCACCCGGAGACGGTGCGGTTTGACACGCCGAAGATGGAGCCGATCCTGAAGCCCACCTACGGATGCATCGTCTATCAGGAGCAGGTCATGCAGATCGTGCGTGATCTCGCCGGCTACAGCATGGGGCGGTCGGATCTGGTGCGCCGCGCGATGTCGAAGAAGAAAGAGAAGGTGATGGCGGAGGAACGCCGGAACTTCATTTACGGCAACAAGGAGGCCGGCGTGCCGGGCTGCATTGCCAACGGGATTCCGGAGACGGTGGCGAGCCACATCTTCGACGAGATGACGGATTTTGCGAAGTACGCGTTCAACAAATCCCACGCGGCCTGCTATGCGGTGGTCTCGTTCCAGACGGCTTATCTGAAATGCTATTATCCGGTGGAGTACATGGCGGCGCTGATGACCTCCGTAATCGACCATCCGGACAAATGCGCCGAGTACCTTCTCCACTGCCGCTCAGTGGGGATCCCGATCCTTCCTCCGTCCGTCAATTCAGGGGAGGGACGCTTCACGACCGAGAACGGGTCGATCCGCTGCGGCATGTACGCGATCAAATCGGTGGGGAGGAGCCTCATCGATCACATTGTGGCGGAACGGGCGAACGGCCCGTACCGATCCATCCGTGACTTCATCGCGCGGACATACGGGCGTGAGATGAACCGGCGGGCACTCGAGAATCTGATCAAGGGAGGCGCGCTGGACTGCTTCGGCGGCACGAGAAAGCAGATGATGCAGGTCAGCCCGATGCTGCTGGATCAGGCATCCTACGAGAGCAAGGAGATGATCAGCGGCCAGATGTCGCTTTTTGATCTGATGCAGCCGGAGGACAAGAAAGCCTTTGAGATCACGCTGCCGGACGTGGGCGAATATTCCCGGGAGACGAAGCTCGCCTTTGAAAAAGAGGTGCTCGGCGTCTATCTGAGCGGTCATCCGCTGGAGGATTACGAGGACATCTGGAAGAGCCGCATCGACGCGACGTCCGCCGACTTCGCGCTGGATGAGGAGACCGGCGCATCCCGGGTTCCAGGGGACGCCCGACGGACCATCGGCGGCATGATTGTCTCGAAAACGATCAAGTACACGAAGAACAATCAGGTGATGGCCTTCATCACCGTCGAGGATCTGGTCGGATCGGTGGAGGTGCTGGTTTTCCCGAAGGTTTATGAGCAGTACCGGCCTCTCCTGGAGGAGGATAACAAGGTTTTCGTCGAAGGCCGCGTCTCGGCGGAGGACGACAAGGCGAGCAAGCTGATCTGTGAGCGCATGACGCCGTTCAGCGAGGTGACGCGGGAGCTGTGGATCGCCTTTCCCGATCTGAAGACGTATCAGGCGAAGGAGACGGAGCTTCAGGAACTGCTCGGGGAATCGGACGGACGGGACGCCGTGCTCATCTACCTTCGCGACACGAAGCGGTTCCGGCGTCTTCCCGGCGGCATCACGGTGACACCGGAGGCAAAGGAGGCATGCGCCGCCCTCTTCGGCGCGGACAGCGTGACCGTGCGGGTGTCCGCGCGGCGATGAAGCTTTTATTATTGAAAAATGAGGTATCGTGTCATAAAATGAGGTTGGTTTGAGCGACGAAAGTATATTTGTCTCGCCATAGATGCAGGAGGCTTTGAGATGGCAGAAGAGAAGAAGAAGGTAACGACGATCGGCGTCCTGACCAGCGGTGGTGACGCGCCCGGCATGAACGCGGCGATCCGCGCAGTGGTTCGGCGCGCCCTCGGCAAGGGTCTGAAAGTCTACGGCATCTACCGCGGTTATGACGGCCTGATGGAAGAGGATGTCAAAGAAATGCACGCGCAGGACGTTTCCGATACGATTCAGCGCGGCGGGACGATCCTCTACACCGCACGATGCGCGGAGATGCGCACGCCGGAAGGCCAGAAGAAGGCAGCGGAAACCTGCCGGAAGTTCGGAATCGACGGACTGGTCGTCATCGGCGGCGACGGATCTTACCGCGGCGCCCAGACGCTGGCCCATCAGGGCATCAACGTCGTCGGGCTTCCCGGAACGATCGATCTAGACATCTCCTGCACGGAATACACCATCGGCTTCGACACGTCCGTCAACACGGCGATGGAAGCCATCGACAAGGTCCGCGATACGTCGACCTCCCACGAGCGGTGCTCGATCATCGAGGTCATGGGGAGAAATGCAGGTTATCTTGCCCTCTGGTGCGGCATCGCCAACGGTGCGGAGGACATCCTTCTTCCCGAGAAGTACGATTACGACGAGCAGAAGATCATTGACAACATTATCGATTCCAGACGGCGCGGCAAGAAACATCATATTATTGTCAACGCGGAAGGCGTGGGCCACTCCGCCTCGATGGCGAGACGGATTGAGGCGGCGACCGGTATCGAGACGAGGGCGACGATCCTCGGCCACATGCAGCGCGGCGGCAGCCCGACGGCGAAGGACCGGGTCTATGCGACGATTATGGGAAGCATGGCCGTGGACCTTCTGATCGCAGGCAAGACCGAGCGTGTGGTCGGCTACAAGAACGGAAAGTTCCAGGACTTCGACATCGATGAGGCGCTCGCGATGACGAAGGGCATCGATGAGTATGAGTACGAGATCGCACTGGCGATGTCCGGCGGCTACCAGAAGGAAACGCAGAAGAAGGTCATACGGGACGAGTCTCTGTAAGAGGCGCTGCCGGGACGGAGACGAATGCTTTCAATCAAGGATATCAAATTTCTGCTGAAGAACAAGAAGGCCCGCGATACGCAGGGCCTTTTTGTCGCGGAAGGAAGAAAGCTGTTTCTGGAGGCGCCGTGCGGCGCCATCGAGGCAGTGCTCATGTCCCGCTCCTTTGCAGAGCTCCATCCGGAGTATCTTGAAAAGATTCCGCCGGGAGCGGACGTGATGAGCGATATCGACGATGGGCGGTTCGCCTCTCTTTCGGATACGCGGACGCCGCAGGGGATTCTGACGGTGCTGCGACAGCAGACCTTCGACCGGGAGCAGGTGTTCGCCCGGGCCTGTCCGCTGATTCTCCTGCTGGAGAACCTGCAGGATCCGGGCAACGCGGGCACCATCCTCCGCACGGCGGAGGCGGCCGGCGTGACGGCCGTCTTTCTGACGGAAGGGTCGGTGGATCTCTACAGCCCTAAAACCACGAGGGCCACGATGGGATCAATCTACCGGGTTCCGCATTTCTACGAGCCGGACGCGGTGTCATTCCTCCGGGAGCTTTCGGAGCGGGGAATCGCGTCCTACGCGGCGCATCTTCACGGCGTCCGGAGCTACACGGACTGCTCCTACCGGTCAGGGAGTGCATTTATCATCGGCAATGAAGGAAACGGCATCACGGATGAGACAGCGAGGGCAGCCGGTACGCTGATCCGCATCCCGATGATGGGCCGGGTCGAATCGCTGAACGCGGCGATGGCCGCGGGTATCCTGATGTATGAGGCACAGAGACAGAGACGGCTGTAAGGAGAGAAAAGACATGCAGATACTGGACAGTTTGCGCGGAAGGGATTTTCTGACACTGAAGGATTTTACGGCGAAGGAGATCGTGAATCTTCTGGATCTCGCCTCGTTTCTGAAGGACAGAAAGAAGCATCATGAGAGCGTCGATTCGCTTAAAGGCCGGAATGTGGCGCTGATCTTCGAGAAGACCAGCACCCGGACCCGCTGCGCCTTTGAGGTGGCGGCCCATGATCTGGGGATGGGGACGACCTATCTTGACCCGACCGGCTCCCAGATCGGGAAGAAGGAGAGCATCGAGGACACCGCGCGGGTGCTGGGAAGGATGTTCGAGGGGATCGAGTACCGCGGCTTCGGCCAGTCCGTCGTCGAGGAACTGGCAAAGAACGCCGGCGTGCCGGTCTGGAACGGCCTTACCAATGAGTTCCATCCGACGCAGATGCTGGCCGATATGCTGACGATCCGCGAGCATCTCGGACGGCTGAAGGGCGTCCGCCTTACCTATCTGGGCGATGCGCGCTACAATATGGGCAATTCCTACATGGTCGTCTGCTCGAAGCTTGGCATGCATTTCACCGCCTGCGCGCCGAAGGCCTACTTCCCGGACGCCGCGCTTGTGGCGCAGTGTGAGGAATGGGCGCAGGAGAGCGGCGGGTCCGTCACGCTGACGGAGGATGTGAACGCCGGCACAAAGGACGCGGATGTGCTCTGCACGGACGTCTGGGTGTCGATGGGCGAGCCGGATGAGGTCTGGTCGCAGCGGATTCACGACCTCACGCCGTACCGTGTCACCATGGACTGCATGAGAAATGCAGCCGACGGCGCCATCTTCCTGCACTGCCTTCCCTCCTTCCACGATCTCGGGACGAAGATCGGCCGGACGATCGCGGAGAAGTACGGCATCACCGAGATGGAAGTCACCGATGAGGTTTTTGAGTCGAAGCAGTCCGTGGTATTTGACGAGGCGGAGAACCGGATGCATACGATCAAGGCTGTGATGGCGGCGACGCTGGGCTGGCAGCCATGAAGACGGCAGATTCGGACTGGGGGCGCGAACTGGAGGAACGGCTCCGGTCGGACGGAACGGACCGGTTCTATCGGATGCATTTCTATGAGACGGTGGACTCCACGAATGAGGAATGCAAACGGCACTATGCCGAAGGCGCGCCGGAAGGCTTTCTGGCCGTAGCGGAACAGCAGACGGCGGGGCGCGGACGCAGCGGAAGAACATGGGTCAGCCCGGGAGGAGAAGCGGCTTACTTCTCTTTTCTTCTGAGACCGGATTTCGCGCCGTCGCACGCGCCGTCGCTCACGCTGGTGATGGGTCTGTCCGTCGCGCAGGCTGTGCGGGAAGTCTGCGGCCTTCCCGCCGGAATCAAATGGCCGAACGATATTGTGATCAGCCACCGGAAAATCTGCGGAATTCTCACGGAGGCGCTGGCGGACGGGGACAGGCTGGATTATGTGATCATCGGCACGGGAATCAATGTGAATAACGCGTCCTTTGATCCGGGTATCGCCGAGGTCGCCACTTCCCTTCGCATCGAGAACGGCGGCTGCCCTGTTTCACGGGCGGCGGTGGTCGCGTCGGCCCTTGCGCATTTTTATGAGAATGACAGGATTTACAGGCGGACGGCCGATCTGAGCGGTCTCAGCAACGCGTATGACGATCTGCTGGTGAGCCGGGGCCGGGAGGTGCGGATCGAGGATCCGCGCGCGCCCTACACGGCCGTTTCCCTCGGCATCGACAAAGGAGGCGGTCTTCTGGTCCGCCGCGCGGATGGCGGGATACGGTGTGTGACCGCCGGTGAGGTCTCCGTCCGCGGATTGTACGGGTATATCTGATGGCAGAAATTACACTATGCGGCGCAAGCCACTACAATCATAAATATTTTTTCAATCCGCAGTTCGACCGGCTGCCCGATGACGTGAAACAGGCGCTGAAGAAGCTCTGCATCGGGTTTACGGAGGATGTAGGCGGCATTTTCACGATTGATTTCGGATTTGACGGGACGCCTCACTTTACGGTCCGAACCGCGCAGAGCGACACGGAGTTCAGCGAGCTCGCCTCGAAGATCGCGATTGAGAAAATGCAGACCGAGGAGACGGAGCTGATGCAGAGCCTTGCCCTTTACTACCGTATCTTCATTCTTCATATGACGCCGGAGCAGCTCGGTCTTGCGGCGCCGGAGGAACCGGATGGAACCGAATAACCCGATGGCGCGTGGAGAAACCGCTGGTTCCGATGAGAATGCACTCGCCCGACCAGGACGGATCGGGAATGTGATGCTGCAGAACCGCCTTCTGCTCGGTCCGATGGCCGGCGTGACGGACAGCCCGTTCCGCCGGATCTGTCATGAGATGGGCGCGGCGCTGGTCGCGACGGAGATGGTCAGCGCGAACGCGGTGCGGCACGGCAACCGTAAGACAAGGGAACTGCTGGATATTCACGGTGACGAGCACCCGGTTTCCATGCAGCTCTTCGGAGCGGATCCGGAGACGATGGCCTATGCGGCGGAAGCGCTGGCGGATGAGCCCTTCGACCTTCTGGATATCAATATGGGATGCCCGGTACCCAAGATCGTCAACAACGGAGAAGGCTCCGCGCTGATGCGGGATCCGGCGCGGGCCGAAGCCATCGTCCGTGCCCTTGTCCGGGTCAGCAGCCGGCCGGTGACGGTCAAGATGAGAGCCGGCTTCACCGCCGATACGGTCAACGCGCCGGAGCTCGCGAAGCGGTGCGAAGCGGCCGGTGCGGCCGCCGTGGCGGTGCACGGCCGCACCAGAGAGCAGTACTACGCCGGAAAGGCGGACTGGTCCGTGATCCGGCGGGTGAAGGAGGCTGTGTCGATTCCGGTGATCGGGAACGGCGACGTGGATTCCCCGGAGGCCGCCCGTGCGATGCAGCGGGAAACCGGCTGTGATTATGTCATGATCGCCCGGGCCGCGCGGGGCAATCCGTGGCTCTTCCGGCGGATTCTGACCGGCGGTCCGGAGCCTGCTGTCCGGGACGTATACGCGATGATGCTGCGGCACGCCCGGATGCAGCTGGAGGCGAAGGGTGACTACATGGGGATCTGCCAGATGCGGAAGCATATCGCCTGGTACACCTCCGGCTTCCCGGATTCGGCGAAGGTGCGCGCGCGGATCAATCAGGCGGCCTCATTCGCGGAGCTGAAACAGATCCTCGACGACTGGGCAGACAGCGCGGAGAGACGGGTGCATGCGCCCGTGTGATCCGGCCGGAAGAGTTTGCTTCGGATGCGTCCGTGACGGCCCGGAACGGCGGCTGCAGGTTTCTTGACAAGGACGCATCGGATGCGTATAATAGGGTAATTGATTGCACGGCGTGACGAAGACACAGTTCGTCACGCGATTTTTTGGTATATACAGATCAGGGCGTCAAAGATGCGCCCGCGTGCCAGGGAGGTACATGCATGGCGGAAGAAACATTGTCTTCGAAGAAAAATATTCTCACCCGCGCCGGGCTGAAGAAGCTTGAGGATGAGCTGAACGATCTCAAGGTCAATAAAATGCAGGAGATCTCCAAAAAAATCGGAGAAGCCCGCGAGCAGGGCGATCTTTCGGAGAACGCGGAGTACGACGCAGCGAAGGACGAGCAGCGCGATATCCAGGCCCGGATCGAGGAAATCGAGGGCATTCTGAAGAACGCGGAGGTCGTCGATGAGGAGGAAGGCGGCACGGATAAGGTCAATATCGGCTGTCGTGTCCGGATCCTCGATATGACGTATAATGAGGAGAACTGGTTCAGCATCGTCGGTTCGACGGAGGCGAGCCCGCTGCAGGGCAAAATTTCCAATGAATCGCCGGTGGGACACGCGCTGATCGGCCAGAAGGTCGGCGATGTGGTTCAGGTCGAGGTCGGCGACGACACCGATTCCTATAAGATTCTGGAGATTACAAGAAGCTGACAGAAGCAGACGAGGAAGGACGGAAGAGAATGCCGGGAAGAATGCAGGACAGCAAACCCCAGGATCTGAATCAGCTGCGCAAAGTGCGCCGCGAGAAGCTGCAGACGCTGATTGACGCGGGGGAGAATCCCTACGAAATCGTGACCTATGACCAGAACGCGCACAGCCGGCAGATTAAGGAACACTATGCCGACTACGAGAATCAGGAGGTTTCCATCGCGGGCCGCCTGATGTCGAAGCGTGTGATGGGCAAGGCCAGCTTCGGACATGTGCAGGACCGTGACGGCCAGATTCAGATCTATGTCTCCCGCGACGACCTGGGAGACGAGGCGTACGCGAAATTCAAGCACCTGGATGTCGGCGACCTTGTCGGCGTGAAAGGCCGCGTCTTCACGACGAAGATGGGCGAGATTTCCGTTCACGCCGCTTCCGTCACATTGCTTTCGAAATCGCTGCAGATTCTTCCGGAGAAGTTTCACGGCCTGACGGATACGGATATCCGCTACCGTCAGCGCTATGTGGACCTGATCATGAATCCGGAGGTCAGGACGGTGTTCATCAAGAGGTCGAAGATTATCGCTTCGATCCGCCGTTATCTGGACGCCCGGGATTTCATCGAGGTGGAGACGCCGATGCTGGTGGACAACGCCGGCGGCGCGGCGGCGCGTCCGTTCGTCACCCACTTCAACGCGCTGGATGAGGACAAGAAGCTCCGGATCTCGCTGGAGCTGTATCTGAAGCGCCTGATCGTCGGCGGTCTTGAGCGGGTTTATGAGATCGGCCGCGTTTTCCGGAACGAAGGCCTCGACATGAAGCACAATCCGGAGTTCACGCTGATGGAACTCTATCAGGCCTACACCGATTATAACGGCATGATGGATCTGACGGAGGACATGTACCGTCATGTCTGCCAGGAGGTCAACGGCACGACGAAGATTGTCTACAAGGGAAATGAGATCGACCTTGGAAAGCCGTTCGCGAGAATGACGATGACAGAGGCGGTGAAGCAGTACAGCGGCGTTGACTTCGATCAGATTCACACGGTGGAGGAAGCGCGTGCAGCTGCCAGAGCGCACAACGTGGAGTATGAGGACCGCCACGCGGTCGGCGATATCCTGAATCTGTTCTTCGACGCGTTCGTGGAGGAGCATCTGATTCAGCCGACCTTCATCACCGGACACCCGATCGAAATTTCCCCGCTCACCAAGAAGGATCCGGAGCATCCGGGCAAGGTACTCCGTTTCGAGATGTATGTCAACGGCTGGGAGATGTGTAACGCCTACTCCGAGCTGAACGATCCGATCGATCAGCGGGAGCGCTTCCGCGCGCAGGAGGAGCTGCTGGCTCAGGGTGACGAGGAGGCTAATCACACTGACGAGGACTTCCTCAACGCGCTGGAGATCGGCATGCCTCCGACGGGCGGCATCGGCTACGGCATCGACCGGATGTGCATGCTGCTGACCGGAGCGGAGACAATTCGCGACGTGCTGCTCTTCCCGACAATGAAGACCCTCAAGTCTGAAAACAATGAAGCACAAGAGGGCGGAAAAGCCGGCGAAGAGAAGAGTTCCGAGGCTGTTTCTGAAGCATCCGGGTTCTTTACCCCGAACGAAAAGATCGATTTTACCGGTGTAAAGATCGAGCCGCTGTTCCAGGATTTCGTGGATTTCGACACCTTCAGCAAGTCTGATTTCCGGGCGGTGAAGGTCAAGGAATGCTCGGCTGTTCCGAAGAGTAAGAAGCTCTTAAAGTTCGTTCTGGATGACGGTACGGGCACGGATCGCGTGATATTAAGCGGTATTCACGCCTATTACGAGCCGGAAGAACTGGTCGGAAAGACCCTGATCGCCATCACGAATCTCCCGCCGAGAGCCATGATGGGGATCGACTCCTGCGGCATGCTCCTGTCCGCGGTGAACGAGAGAAACGGCGAGGAAGAGCTCCATCTTCTGATGGTGGACAACCACATCCCGGCCGGCGCAAAGCTATATTGATCCGGGGAAAATCACGGGCGGAAAACCTGACACACATCCCAGTTCCAAAAACCTTCAAGGCACTCCTTTTCAGAATCACTCTGAGAGGGGGTGCCTTTTTGCGTGCAGACAGCAGGAAAAGAGGCTGAAAAGCCTTTCATCCCTGTTTGAATAGCAGTCCGATGACGCAGATGCTTATTATTCGGGCATCTGCACACAAATCCACAAGGAGGGAACGTATGGAACAGGAGTATCAGGACATTACAAGGCCAAGAGAAGTCCGGGAAGAGGTGAAGAAGCTGCGTAAAAAGTTTCTTCGCTATCAGGAAGCGGCGGGCGCGCTGTACCGGATGGAGAAGAAGACGCCATCGGTTCCGGTTGGAACGCTGGTACTGCTTGTTTTGACAGGCTTTGCGGCCATTGGTGCCTACGTGTATAAGAAGATCGGAAAGAAAAATAAGAAGGATAGCCGGCCGGATCCGGACGCGGATTATCAGGAGGGCGAAGAGGAAGACTATCTGAAAGAACTGGAGGATGACGGCAATTTGGAAGAAGATGGCGAAGGTTTGGAAAACAGTTCAGATGGTTGATGACGGATAGATCCTTCTCTTTGAGAAAAGGCAAAGTGAGAAGTATTCATTCTCCCCCTGGGCGCTTTATGGTATGTTTGACTTGTAGACGAAATCGCTTGAGGCCGCAAATTGCGACCTCAAGCTTTGAGAGATTGCAAGAGCAGTGATCACGAGCGTGGTACATGATACATAGTCAGTGTAAGTGAATGGAGAAGCAGGGGTAAATGAATATGTCGTTAAAGGAATCCTGCATAATCCTGGACCTGGCAATGGCTGCCATTTTCTTTTTGATTGGGTTCTTGTTTTACAGATCAAACGGGAAAGCAGCGAACTTCTTAACAGGCTATAATATGAAGTCCGCTGAAGAACGCAAAAAATATGATGCGTAAATTGCAATAACAAGTTGGACACCCTCTGCTAGGCAGTAGCCTGGTAGATTCGGTCGATTTCCTCCTCGAAGATTTCATCCGGGGTTCTGTAACCCAGGATCTTCCTCGGGAGACAGTTACACCAGGTCTCCACATCGGAGATCTGCTGGCCGGTAAAGTCATCAATCCGCTTACCCTTTGGTATGAACCTTCTGATCAGGCCGTTATGCCGCTCTACGGTTCCCTTATCGCAGGATGTGTAGGGATGGGCATAGTAGACAAGTGTATCAGCCATCTTCTCAAGTTCTGAAAGGTCGGCGAATTCCGAACCGTTATCGGTCGTGATCGTTTTGAACACTTCGCCGAAGTGTTCGCTGTAAGTCTTCTGAAGTTGTTTGATTGCCTTCATGACACACGCTGATGTCTTGTCTGCAATAGGAAGCATCAGGAGCTCACGGCTTTTGCGTTCAGCAAGAGTGAGCAGGGCCTGGTCATCCCGGGTCTTGGCGCCCAATACGAGGTCACATTCCCAGTGCCCGAATTCCTCACGGGATTCGATTTCTCTGGGACGTTCCTCAATGCTGCGGCCCAGCTTTTTCTTGTTGATCCGAGATCTATGTTTCCTGGATTTACGCTTCAGCTTTTCAGGAAGGTTATGGTTCCTGATGCCAAAGAGGCCAAGATCAACATAACGGTAAAGCGTTTTTGTGCAGACGATCTGCTCTCTGGTAAATTCACCATCGAGAACAGCGCGTCCGGCGCAGGCGTCCAATGACCAGCCATCTTCTGTAAAGTGTTTAAGCACATACTTAAGAAACGCTGATCTGCTCAGGAAGTCATAATGCCGGCAACTGTTCTTCCGGTTGTCCTCATAGGCTTTCTGACCGGCAGACGCCTTATAACGGGTCACGTGGCCGTTATACAAGGCAACTGAACCACGTGCTATTTCGTTCGAGACAGTGCTCGGTGAGCAGCCGATCTCACGGGCAATTGCCCGGATGGAGTAGTGGTCTTTAAGACGAATCTGAATAAGAACCCGTTCCTCATACGAAAGATGTTTGCCTTTTATATGGGAAGTTGTGGTAGAATGAGAGTAGTCCATGGTGGCGATTCTCCTGTAGAAAGTTTGTTGTGGTGACTTACATTCTACCAAAGATCCTGCCATGGATCTTTATTTTATTCAGATGTCCAACTTCATTTTACAATCGGCGGCGTACTTTTTTTCGCGGAGCCATTCAACAAAGTCCTTAACATTACTTCGGTTGAATGCCTCAAATGTCACCTGATCTTCCCTTAATCTTTTCTCACTTTCCAAAAATAATAGATAGGAATTCAGGGACTGTTTATAAGCTGCAACAGACTTGTCCGACTGGTTGCGTACCGCAGGCATAAAATCATGAAGATATGCCCGTGCCATCTGCCAGAAGTCTTTATCTTTCTTCCTCTTATACTTCATCGGTAAACGTCAAACCATTCGCCCTGGACGAAAGAAATGCCGCTGACTTTCATCAGCGGCGCGGTTTGTGACACTTTTCGGGAAGCTGATCTGACCATGGTAACAATGGTTCAAGCTTTGATGTGCCGATATCTCCTTTTTCATCGGCGAGCTTTGGCAGCTCAGTCAGGAGGTGTTCCAGATAGCAGAAGACGTTGAGTTTATTGAGCTTCGCAGTCTCTACAATTGAATAGATAACCGCACTGGCCTGGGCTCCACGTATGGAATCAATGATGACCCAGTTCTTCCTTCCGATCGTAAACGGCCGGATGGCACGTTCCGAGGCCGAGTTGTCCATCGGGACATACCCGTTTGTCAGGAAGACGCGGAGATATTTCTCCTTGTCGATGCAGTAGTTCAGGCCCTCAGCCGTTTTTCCACGCGGAAGGACTGTGGTATCACTGACGCATTTCTTTACCCACATGAAAAACTCATCAACAAGCGGGGCAATTGACTTCTGCCGCTCCCTGATCCGTTCCTCTGCTGAAAGATCCCGGAGAGTATCTTCAATCTTGTACATCGCCGCGATCCGAACCAATGCCTGATAAGCGATGGCGTTCTTTGTTCTCTTGTAACTGTTCAGAACCCCTGCTTACTGCAGGACGATCTCAGCGTTCCCAGTAAAAGCAGCTGTCAAAGCTTCATAAGCGCTGATACCGTGCTTCCTGCCTGTGCTAATGTATGACATGATGTCCAGATAATCCTGCGCCCCACTTTCTGTACGGAAACATCCGGACACCTTGGTTTTTGTTTTGACATTGCGGACATCGCGCTCCGCCTGGTTGTTATCAAAGGGAACATCGAAGTCCCTGATAAAAAGGCAGACTGATGCCTTGAGTGCCATAAGGCGTTCGATGAGCGACCGCTCTTTCCCTTTTTTCTTCCGCCCTTTCTTTTTCTTTAGCGGATCTGGGGAAAGAGGACATTCCTCATTTGCCATCATCATAAGCCTGTCATACTCTGTGTCAAACTTATGAAGGTGATAGTAGCTGAGTTCCGTTTTGCCTTTGACCACCGCTTTATCACGGGCCTTTTTCATGGAACGGAGGAGGGTCTTGAACCCCGGCGCCCACATGTGTCCCGGACTATACTGTTCAACACCTGTATGTTGTAAACTAATAATACCAGGAATTGGAAATAAAAATCCCTGAAATCGGAAAAGGAATTCCTTATAAATGGAAAGGACACGTTGAAACACCAACCCATCAAAATTATCCTTTATCTAAAGCACAACCAATAGATAAGGGAGGAAAGGAAGATGCTCAGCATGTCCGATATCAATCATATCAGAGATTTATACCAAAGTGGCTATAAGATCAGTGAAATTCATAAAAAAACCGGTGCTGATCCAAAAACCATAAAGAAATACCTGGAGAAGGAGGATTTTTCGGACAACCCAGTTACGGTTTCGCCAAAGGCATCCATTCTTGATCCGTTTAAACCGGTGATCAGGCAGTGGCTTGAAGAGGACCGAAAACACTGGTGCAAACAACATCATACAGCACAGCGGGTCTACGACCGGCTGGTTGAGGAACAAGGTTATACAGGCAGCTATGAGACAGTACAGCGGTATCTGAAAAAGATCCGTAAGGATGTCCAGAACAAAGCTTCGCAGGAACTGGTCTGGGATCCCGGCTATGCTCAAGTGGATTTCGGAGAGGCGGATTTCTATGAGGACAACCGTTGCGTCCGCAGGAAATATCTGGTCGTTTCGTTTCCGTTCAGCAATGACTCCTATACTCAGCTCTTCTGTGGTGAAAACGCAGAGTGCGTCTGTCAGGGACTTGAGGATATCTTTACCCACATCGGAGGAGTTCCGCCGGTCCTGATCTTCGACAATGCTACCGGAGTCGGCCATCGGGTACATGACAAAGTCATCGAAACCGAGATGTTTAAAAAGTTCCGTGCTCAATACCGCTTTCAGGTCAGGTACTGTAATCCGGAATCCGGCTGGGAAAAGGGCAATGTCGAGAATAAAGTAGGGACGATCCGGAGAAACCTCTTTGTGCCAGCGCCACACTATCATGACATGGTCGAATATAACAAGACTCTGCTCCCAATGAATGAGCGCAAGGCTGCCAAGCCTCATTACAAGAAGTTGCAGCTGATCAAAGATCTCTTCAAAGAAGATCAGAAGCAGTTCCTGTCCCTTCCATCAAGGCCATTTGATGTATGTCGGTATGATTGGTTCAAGGCGGATGGCTACGGCAAGGTATGCATTGACGGAAAGCATTACTATTCAACCAAACCTGAACTCCATAATCAGAAAGTGTTAATCGGTATCAGAGCTCATTACATTGATGTTCTCGAGGAAAATGGTCAGTTGATCGTACGGCACCGACGTCAATACGGCGATGTACGGACCGACGTTTCTGATTACAGCACGACACTCAGTGTACTTTCCCGAAATGCCGGTGCCTGGAACAACAGCGGTATACGGAAGGAACTTCCGGATCCGCTCAGGGATTACCTGGACGGACTGGAAAAACCGGAGCTTAAGGAAAAGCTCAGACTTATGAGCGGGCTTAACGATGAGTATGGTTACAGAGCGGCTGTGGATGCCATGACTATGTCCCTTAAAAACGGAGATGTTAATTCATCCGATGCCACGATTATTGCGCAACGCATCACAGGCTATGGTATTGATACTCCTCCGGAGTCAGGACCATCTTTAGAAGTGTATGATAGGGCGTTTTTGGGTCCAGGAAGGGAGGATGAGGCATCATGATGACAGCAAAGGAACAGACCGGGATACTCGACGACATCAACGGTTACTGCAAAAAACTGTTTTTCACGGCAGCAATCCCAGAAATGTGCCAGACGGATGGTACCCCTAAGCAGATCGAGTATCTGCGCGATGCCCTCAAAAAGGAAATCGAAAATCGGGAGATCAATCACATCCACCGGCTGATCAAACGAGCCTGCTTCCCCGTTTATAAAACCTTTGATGGCTATGACTTTTGCCAAACCAAACTGCCTCCAGCTCTGGCAAAAGAGGATCTGTTAAATGTCTCTTTCATCGAAAAGAAGCAGAACCTGGTTCTCTATGGACCAGTGGGGCTTGGGAAGACACACATGGCAATCGCCGCAGGCGTACTGGCCTGCAAAAAAGGCTATAAGGTGCGTTTCTATACGGTGACTGAATTGGTTCTGAAACTCGCCGAGGCGCGAAAAAACGGTACGCTGGAGCGCCTGAGAACAACTCTTAACCAACAGGACCTGCTGATCCTCGATGAGTGGGGGTATGTGCCGGTAGATCGGGATGGATCCGAGCTGCTTTTTCAGGTGATATCGGACAGCTACGAAAGCAGGAGTCTGATTCTGACCACAAATATCGAATTTTCAAAATGGGGAGGCATCTTTACGGATGAACAGATGGCTGCCGCGATGATTGACCGTCTCGTCCATCATGGACACTTAATCATGTTCGACGGGAAAAGTTATCGGATGCAGCATGCATTGATGCGCCAGACAGTACCCCGGAATGAAGAAATCGTGTCCTGACAACAACAAGGAATTCCCTTTCCAAAAACAGGGAATTTTGATGACAATTTTGAGGATTACCTATTGACAATATACAAACACCGGTCAGTTCGCGCAGCAGATGTCCATTGCAAACTGCGTGTGTGATATCGTCATACTTCCAGTATGGAGACCAGCAGTCATGTACAGCAATACCGCCAAACTTGGTGAGCACACCATTCCCCTCCATGCCGATCTGGCCACGTTTGGTGCTGATCGTCTGATAGGTCAGATCCGAAGTGGATGAATTATGCACCCAGATGGTTTTTCCATTCACGTCGGTGCCGGTCTCATCAAAGTTGGCGACCTTCGACCCGATCAGCATGGACTTTATAGTCTCAAGTGTACCGCCCACTTTTTGGGCGCACTTCGACACCATGGAGGTGATCGTCCCGGTGGACAGGCTGATCCCGAGAAGGCTTCCCAGCAGGACATGGATCCGCATTGTGCTGACTGCTCCATAGGTGCTCAGCAATCCGGCAAGTACGGAAACGGAATCGCCATACTGTACATATGCCCGGATTCCCTCAGGGAATTCCCCGGCCAGGGCTTCCCCCGTACATGGACATGATGCCACCTGGATGGACTGGTGCTCTGTCACCCTGGTTGTGATGACTGCATTGACTTCATAACGCTTCTCACCGCAGGTAAATACTTTGCCGCTCATGACGCACTCGTTCAGCCGCGGGCAGGAAAGGCACTTTTTCGGCAAATGTTTGCTGTATTCATCCGGTTCATGCGGGATCGACATATGGGAGCCCGGATGCCCCTTCTGTCCGCCCTGCTTCTTGCCGGATTTCTGCCGCTGACTTTGAGGCTTTGGTTTATTGAAACCATCACTGGAAGGTGGCTTGGAACTGTTCTGGGAGTTCTGATTCAGCTGGCGCTGGAGCTCTCGGATAGTTTCCTCTAATTCCTTGATGGTTTCCGTCAGTGATTGCACAAGTGCGGTGAGATCCGCATTCTGTTTTGCCATTGTTTCGATAATAAGATCTTTGTCATCCATTGACCCGCTCCTTTCCGGAAGCGGTATCCATCAGGATATCACAAGCCTTTTTCATCGAACAGCGGCAGAAACGGGTTTCGCCTTCTGCGGCGGTAAGCTGACTACGAAGCTCTGCAATAAGGGCATCCTTCTGCGCTATTGTTGCCAGAGCCTGCTCATACAATGCCCTATAGTCTGTATCACTATGGGTCAGGGAAGCAGCATCTGCCTTTGTCCGCTTTCCCGTCGGGACAATATCGCCTGTGGCAGGATCGATGCGGCCAATCAGCTTGCGGTGGGAACGGGGCTGCTTCAGCTCCTTATCCCAATAGGAAACAGACTCATAGACATATGTTATATTGCGAGCTTTATTATGAACCTTTACGATTGCCATGAATCTGTCTCCTTAATAGTGTTACTTTTATTATATTGTATTACTATTAAGGAAAAATATCAAATGTTACGTGTCACTATTATGTAAAACTATGTCAGTGCAGGGGGTTCTGAACAGTTACCCATACTCATAAAAATGGCGAGTGTTCTCGTTTTCATACTCATCTTTTAGATAGAAACAGTAATCCGTGTAGACTTTTCGATAATACGCATTCTCCGGTTGCAATCTTGACCTTGAAGTGGTCGTAAAAACAAACTGACCGGTCCTGATGTACGAGTCAATAAGCCTGATAAAACGGCCTTGAAGATGATAACGCTCTTTACTGAACTTTCCGGTTTTGGGACTGATTACAGAATCAGCATAAAGCTTGCCGATTTCATGGTTATACTCCGCAGCATTGTGTTCTTTGCAGAATGTCTTAAACCTTCGTACAGCACCTTGGTAATTAAAAATGGTGGAATCATTATATCCGGCATCTTTCAAAGCATTGATAAGTAACATGCAGACAGTATCTATATCCATCTTGAAGCACCTCCTTAGAACTGATGCTTCAAGTATAAAATACTATGCCGAAGAATCTTTCGACATCGAAGAAAACTCAAGCAACAAAGAAAAACTTCGGCATAGTTTTTTCTTCGGCATAGTCGGTCGTGATGGTTTTGAACACTTCGCTGAAGTGTTCGCTGTAAATCTCCTGAAGTTGTTTGATTGCCTCCATGACACACACTGATGTCTTGTCAGCAATAGGAAGCATCAGGAACTCACGGCTTTTGCGTTCAGTAAGAGTGAGCAGGACCTGGTCATCCTGGGTCTTAGCGCCCAATACGAGGTCGCATTCCCAGTGTCCGAATTCCTCACGGGATTCGATCTCTCTGGGACGTTCCTCAATGCTGCGGCCCAGCCTTTTCTTGTTGATCCGAGATCTATGTTTCTTGGACTTACGCTTCAGCTTTTCAGGAAGGTTATGGTTTCTGATGTCAAAGAAGCCAAGATCAACATAGCGGTAAAGCGTTTTTGTGCAGACGATCTGTTCTCTGGTAAATTGACCATCGAGAATAGCGCGTCCAGCACAGGCGTCTAATGACCAGCCGTCTTCTGTAAAGTGTTTCAATACATACTCCAGAAACGCTGATTTGCTCAGGAAGTCATAATGCCGGCAACTGTGCTTTCGGTTGTCCTCATAGGCTTTCTGACCGGCAGAAGCCTTATAACGGGTCACGCGGCCGTTATATAAGGCAACGGAACCACGTGCTATTTCATTCGAGACAGTGCTCGGTGAGCAGCCGATCTCACGGGCAATTGCCCGAATGGAGCAGTTGTCTTTAAAACGAATCTGAATAAGAACTCGTTCCTCATATGAAAGATGTTTACCTTTCTTATGGGAAGTTGTGGTAGAATGAAAGTATTCCATGGTGGCGATTCTCCTGTAGAAAGTTTGTTGTGGTGACTGACATTCTACCAAAGAACCCGCCATGGATCTTTATTTTATTCAGATGTCCAACTTCATTTTACAATTGGCGATACAAAAATAAATGTGAATTGGGAAGACAACCAGGCTGTAGCAGCACTACGGGATATGGCCAGAGAAGGTGATGTTACAATCCAGATGTCAATGTATGGAGGTTTTGAGCAGGCAGGCTCATTAGGACAGAACTTGCCGCGAGATGATAAGCAGACAACAACGACTTCAGGTGACATTGTACTATACTCCGGAAAATGGGTTTTTATCGCAGCACCGCTTCTCGGAAGTGCTCTGGCTGCCTTCTGCTACCTTGGTCTGGCAGGGAAGGAAAAGGACAAAATGGCAGATCCGAATGAGACTGCCATTTGACAAAAACGTCCAGGTCGCTATATTAAAGAGATACAAGAGGGCACTACCGATAGACGGTTAGCCTATTATCCTAAAACGATGACCGCTCAAGTTTGCGAGGCTGAGGGCGGTCATTTTTTGTGTCTTTATCGTTATCCCGGCATCCGAACTGGTATCCGAAACTAAAGCAGGTCATACCGAAGCACACCACTGCTATACATTTACGGTGCCTGGCACCTAGCTCCTGTCTTCCGCGATCGGAACCATGATATTCTCAAATGCCCTGCACATGTTCGGATGACGGATCAGGAAATGGACCGCCGGAGATTTCTCTTTCGAGACCACCACCCATTTTCCCTGTCGGACCAGGATCTGAATATTTGAGAATGGCGGGTTTTCATTTCGTATGAGCGTGAGGTTTTCGTGTTTTGATGCAAATGCATCCGTCTCTTCCAGGTGTTCCTGGTACATGTCCCAGGTGTAGAACAGGTCCTCTTCATGGAAAAATTCCGCGAGCGGAAGACGAAGAGGAGCACTTTCAAAAACCCCTCTTTTCAGAGCAGGGATTTCCATCGTGACCTGGCTGTGGCTCAAG
Source organism: Chordicoccus furentiruminis (assembly GCF_019355395.1). Lineage (GTDB taxonomy): Bacteria > Bacillota > Clostridia > Lachnospirales > Lachnospiraceae > Chordicoccus > Chordicoccus furentiruminis. Next base: position 1,522,443 of record NZ_CP048829.1, on the reverse strand, counting down.
ATCTGCTCGACCCTGTCGCGCTGGGCTTCCGAAAAGCCTGCAAGTTGAGAGTCCGTCATGCTGTCGGAAGAAAACTGTTTCAGAAGATCGGAAGAGGCTGTAAACAGAGGCAGAGAGGACAGGATGATGCGGCGTTGGCCGGGCTGCCTCGCGTCATTTTTCAGAAATGACTGGAAGGACTGCCGGCTGTCCTCACGGAATATTTCCATCAGGGGTTTTGCGCGTGAGAGGAGACGCTCTGCCCTTTTCTGATAATAGGCTACTTCCGTTTTCTTCAGCGTGAGCATGTATTTCCCTTCGGCATGAAAGCCCCGGACCGCCTCACCCGAAAGAGCAGCGGTCCCGGAAACTTTCAGGAGGTTCAGAAACGGGCTGCCCGATGCCCCCGGCAGATACCAGGGCGATACCTGGCCTGTCATATACATCGGAATCCAGCTCGTAAGCCCGAGCATCATCTCTTCAAATGACCGGTCGATACTGTGGAGCTGGTTGAAATGAAGCCCCTTCTTCAGCATGAGTGCCATCCCGAACAGCCATTTCTTAGGAAAATCCGGGTCTTCCGCCATCTCTTCCATCGGCATATCGCTGTACATCGTGACAGGCGCCATCGATTTTGAGAGGACAACAGCCTTTATGAAGTCCAGTTCGCCTTCCATCATGGCGGACAGGCCGAAATACTGCTTTGAGGTCGGAAGCTGGAACGGAGCGGACGGAACCTTGAATGTATCGAAGCGGATGACGCGAAGATAGTCATTCAGGTCAAATGCATCCATTTTCTTCAGAAAACGGGGAAGAGGGCCCTCTCCGGCATGTCGGCCGGTCAGAAAATGGGCGACGCATTCCCGATATGCATCATGGTCCGCAATCGCCTCCGGGTCTGTACCTGTCAATTCTGAAATTCCTGTCCGGTCCGGATAAAATCGGACGACAAAATCGGCAACAGCGGTCGCAAAAGCCCCCGGATCTGAGGGAAAACGCTTTCCGTTCCGGATCAGAGAAAGATAAGACGGGTCGTAATTCAGAAAATGCGACAGGTCGGATACATTGATGGTCAAAGCTGTAATCAGTGTGTTGAAATTTTTCTGCAGAGCTTCCGGATCGGCTGCGTTTTTTAATACTGCCTGAGATAACGTCTCCATGACGGTTTCTTCCGTTATACCGGAAATGTTCTTCTCCCGGGCGATTTGAGCGATCCCTCTGCACAGGGCCCGAAGTTCCGGGCTGCCATCCTCCGGTACACGTCTGCCTGCGCGGTATCGGCTGATCGTGCCTTCTGACAGATTGGATGCGAGCGAAAGAGCCTTTCCTGTACATCCAAGTTTTGTGATGTAACGGTTCAGAAGATCGTCAAATTTCACATCCATGGCAAGTCTCCCCGACTTATTTTTACAAGGTGCTTTCAGTTCATTGTCTCTATTCATTTCCGGATTGTCAATGACATATCGGGAAGATGCGTTCAAATGACCATACCCGAATATTATAATTTATGCACAAGAATACATGGTTCATAAGGAAAAATATAAGCGAAATTATACCATGTCTGCGTGACATGACCGGTCACGGAAGGGAACCCTCAGCAGAAAGGAGAGCGCATGAACCGGAAACGAAAGCAGAACTGCGTGGCAGCGACAGCTCTTATTTTGTCACTGACCCTCATGACATGCGGAAACGTGGCAGCCGGTGCCATCACAGGGGGAGCCGTATCTGCAGCACCGGATGTCAGAATCGTGGAAAATGAGGCGAGTCAGGCACGTCTGGTGAACTACAGTGACCCGGCCGGCAATTTCACTGCTATGGTGCCGGAAGGTTGGACGGTCCGGCCCGGGCTCATGGGGAGCGGCGGCCTGGATTATATCAGCTACGCGGTGAAGATCTACGATCCGTCTGCACCTGACAGAATGGTCTATCTGAACTTGAACTGTGCCGGTATGCTGAAAAGCCAGGCAGCAAAGGACTGGCATATCGCTTATTCGGGTTCTTACTGGGCGGATATGCCGGTCCTGCCGTCTGTCACCACGGAAGGTTTCTTCCAGGGCATGGGTGATCTCTACGGATATTCCGATTTTACGGTTGGAAATGCACTTGGCCGGATCGGAAACGGCGGGGATCTCCTCGAGGGGACTTATCTTTCCGGCAGCAGCAGCGCTGAAGTGTCGGGACTGTTCTCGGCCTGGGTGACGGATTATGAGTATATGGTGAATTCCGTGCCTTATGACATCTACTCGGAGATGATCGATGTCGGATACTGCACGGCTTATTCCGTTATCATGGAAGCGGTGCCGGCAAATGAATTTCTCGACTGGCAGCCGGTGCTTGAATCGGTTCTCTCGTCGATTCAGTTCACGGATTCTTTCCTGTCCGCACGGAGGCAGGAGTGGAAGCAGACTATGGCTGCGAGTTCCTATTTCATGCAGACCGCAAGTGAAATCAGTGATATGGTCATGAGTTCCTGGGAAAACCGCAATACGACCTATGACATTTTGTCCCAGAAGCAGAGTGACGCGACGCTTGGATTTGAGAGAGTCTATGACACGGAGACCGGGGACGTCTACAAAGCCTACAACGGGTTTACGGATGACTACAGCGGCACAAGATTTGCGCCTGTCACGGACGATATGTACCTTAAGGCGACGTCCGGTGAGATTGTCAGGGAATCCGGGACAGGTTCATCCTCCCTGGTTTCCTTCAGAAAGGTGAGCATCTCTGAAAATGCATCTGCGACCGGGACGGCAACGTATTATGACGGCAAAGGGATTTTTCGCCTTGTGGAGGGAACGGATATCTCTGACCAGGATGTGAGCATCCGGCCGGATTCCGATTCTGCTTCCGATACAGCCGACGCCACGAAAGAGCCGGATGCTGACAGTGGCAGTGATATTTATTATCAGGAAACTTACGACACGACAGCCTTTTCGGATGTCACATACACCATCTATCAGGACGGCCGCCTGGAGTACAAGTCGGCTTACTTCCTTCTCATGCTCCCGGCTGACTGGTATGGAAAGTACTATGTGGAAGACACGGGGACCACGCTGGCGTTTTATCATATCGGGAGTTATGACGCGTGGCAGAAAGAGGGCTACACGGGCGGACTCCTGTTCTCCGTCGGCATGAGCCACGATGACAGTTACAAGGAACTCCCCAGCTATTATGAGCTGGGAGAGACGCATGACCAAGGGCAGGCCTATCTGTACCTTCCGACAGACGTGCAGGCGTATACGGACGATGCAGATGTCTTCAGCGAGTATAACGAGCTTTTTAATGAGCTGGATGACATCGAGGCGAACTCATCCGCACGCTGATCATAAGAGAACAGGCTTTCCGTAATTCGCGAAATGGCAGTCGACCGGAACAGGACCGGAACCGTCAGCTCAGAAGCGGAACGGATGAAACGGAGGTGACGAGATGATGGCACGAGAAACAGAAAGGCAATCACCGGAACAGATGCGGAAGGCGCACAGAATAAAAGGCACGAAGTGGGTCTGGCTGTTTTTGACTGCGGCAATAGCTCTGGCAGGCACTGCGACGGCCATATCCGGACAGGACGTCTCTCAAAATGGGTCGTCGGAGAGCAGTGCTTCAACTTTTCGTTCGGATTTTTCTTCGACGGATGACGATACCAGCCAGGTGTCCGATGAATTTGCCTCACGCATGCAGCGGTACAGGAACGGCGGACAGTCCGCTTATGAAGCAGATATCGGAAGTTATGATACGTTTATCATAGGTAAGGCGACTGTGGAGATTCCGAAAGGTTACAGCTATATCACTTCGGGAGATCTCTATGTTGCGCAGGACGCTTCAGTCTCTGACGGCTTCCCGGCACTTGAATTTCAGTTCTACGCCGGTGGAGAGGACGAATGCATTCTCCTGCTGAATTATTATGCATCCACCATGCTGAAGAACGATGAGCCGCGGATGATCCAGCCACTGACACAGGCAGATGTAAACGGGAAGACTGTGTACGGGAAGGGTTATACGTTCACACGTGGCAGCAGTGAATATACCCTTTTTATCTATACTTATCACGTCGGCAGCACCAATGTCATGACCGCTACGGTTGAGAAGGGTGAAAATTCCGATCAGGTCAATCTGTATGCCATTCATTTTATCGGATCTCTGGAGATAGCAGATGAATAAGATCATAACAGCCGCCATTTCGGTACTGACGATGTTATCCATTTCCATAACGGTCAGCGGAAATTCCCCCGCCGAAAAAGGTACGGATTATGCCGGGGCTTTACAGAATGCACTTGAAGAGGCGCAGCCATACCTGGAAGACGCCGGAGACATCGCCTCGGATTTTGCCGACCAGCTTGCTTCGGACTACAAAAGCTATACATACGCCGGCTACAGCTATGCTTCCTTCGGAAAGTATGCTGTGAAGCAGGAAAATGCACTCGACAAGGACATCGCGGCCCTGCAGTCAATCCAAAAACAACTTGCTGAAAGCAGCGGAGAGAGTCTTTCCGAAGATGAGAAAAAGCTCGAAAAAGCCTGGGAAGAATATAATTCGGAAGCGTTTGCATGCATGCGGAGTATGCGGGAACTGATCGATTTCACAATCAACCGGTATGCCATCAATCAGATGCTTCTGGAAGGAATGCAGAACACGGATTACGAGAATAAAGTGGACTACCTCTATGCGGCCTTTGATTGTCTGACGGATTCCATGGACGCACTGGAAACGGTGGAAGCGCCCCCGGCCATCGGGTCTCTGTGGGACTGCTATCAGAGCAAGATGGCAGGAATGGAAGAATGCATGCGGTCTCAGTATCAGGCGTTCAGCTATGACGATGTACTTGCCCAGTACACCGCGATTCAGCTCGTTGAACGGTCTTCTGAATTTTTCTCCGACTATGACGGTCGGATGGTCAGCCAGACGGGCATCGCGATGGCACATGCCCGGAACATTCTGACAGAACGGCTCGCGGGAAAAAGAAGCCGCATGATCGAAGTCTGCGGGAACCTGTCAAAGGCGGACACGCTTTCAGACTCGGATATATCGGTCACAGCGGAATATGATCTGATCGATGAAGTGATGCCGAACGTCTATCCCTCAACAGATTCCGCCGTCAATCTTACCCTGTACACCGATCATGGGACAAAGGACGTCCTGATATCCATTGTGATCAACGGATTCACACAGACATATGAGCGGAAGATGACGGTCACACCGGAAGCCGCGTTTTATATGATCAAGCCGCCGGTCCTTACCGATCTGCCGGATCTGGGCTCATCCAGAGAGACCCAGCTCAGAATGGAAGTGAAAGAAGCGGATATGGGGCATGTGATCGCGCAGGAATCAAAAACGATTACATTAGAGAGCGTCTATGATTACCGGATTTATACGGATGATTTCGGTTTTGTCACCAATGACAATATCCTTGCCTGGCTGACACCGGAATCCGAAGGCATGCTGACGCTGCGAAGAAAGGCAGCTGACTGGCTCGGCAGCGTTCTGGGTGACTCCTATGCGGTCCTGCCCGGATACCAGAGCTCTTACGGATATGATGCCGGCGATGCGAATATTGCTTACTTCCAGGCGGCGGCCCTTCAGGTGGCGCTCAGTGATCTGGGCGTCCGGTACGTAAACGGTTCCTATTCCTTTGTGGATGACCAGCGCGTGCTCACGCCTGACGCGGTTCTTGCCGGGGGATCCGGCATCTGTATCGAGACATCCATCCTGATGGCCAGCGCACTGATGTCAGCCGGCATGCATCCCTGCATCATTTTTACGCCGGGACACGCACAGGTTGCCATCGAGACCTGGCATGATTCCCATCAGTATCTGCTGCTGGAGACGACGATGCTGCCTTTTGAAGCCACGGAGACAGAGCTGGACCGGTTCGCCCGGCTGTATTCAAATGAGGACTGGGCAGCCTATTTGTCTGAAAAAGAGCAGGAAGCCGCCTCTGACGGTGGTTTTGTCTACGTGGTCGACTGTGATCTCAAGCAGACGCTCGGCATGAAGGGACTGAATTACACGCAGCCGGTCAGGAGACTGGAAGATAATTCATCCGATCAGACAGCCGGTTACACTGGAGTGTGGGCCGCACAGACTGCGTTAGCATCCTCGAACCTGTCCGATATTGAGAACATACGGTTTTCTTTTTCCACGGAAGGCGGTGTACGGAGCGCCGAGGTCACCGATCCTGAGTCCATCAGGACAATCTGCCAGCTGCTCTCAGCGATCACTCTTGAAGCGCCGTCAGATGAAGCATCTTCGGACGACGGTCTGCACGTGGAGATCTGCTTCCCGGCAGAAAAACTGTCCTTTTCTTTTGAGGGAAATACACTTGTCATGGATGACGGAAGCCGGCATAAAACCGATGCGCTGTATCCCCTTCGAAAGTATCTGGAAGATATATTGGTGGATGAGGAAGAACAGAGACGGATTGGTTCTGAGATTCCATTGAAATACCGCTGAAACGTTAATGGAAGAGATTATTTTTCTGTAGTATGTTATGAGGTTTCGCGGTCTTCCTTTTGTCCATGTGTTAAGATGATAATAGAGCTCGTGGTTTAGATGCAGTGAGAGGAGAAAATGATGCCATATGATACATTAATGGAAGATATAAAAAAGTTTCCGAAAGAAGGATAGTACGAAAAGCATGGTCTTCCGGCTTAAAAAACAAGTTGCACGAGCAGCATATATGCAATCGTTCCTCCGGCGATGGATAACAGCATCTGCTTTTTCCAAAGATGAAGACCGGCTGTTATTCCGATCGCAATCAGCTCCGGGATGCCGTGTGTACCGGAGAGCAGGGAAACATTTTTCAGACAGTAGACCACAAGCATTCCAAAGACGGCACAGGGAAGCGCTTTTCCCAGATAGACAATATACTTTGGCGTCGGTTTCTTTGAAGAAAAGACGAGAAACGGCAGAAAGCGTGTCAGCATGGTGCCGAGAACGCAGATCACGATCGTGATGATTTGTTCGGATATGGTCATAGGACTCATATTTGATCTTCTCCTTCTGCATAAGATTTTTCGATCGGTTTTCTGAAAGCGGTCAGCAGTGTCAGTATCGCCAGCATGGCCGGCACCATAAAGGAATCAGGACCGAACATCATGAGACATATGGCGGCTGCGCCGATGCCGATCATCCCGGTGTATTTTTTCTCTTCTTTCATCCACTGATTCATGAAGATCGTCACAAACATAGCGGTCATCACAAAGTCAAGCCCCTTCGTATCGAATTTCAGAAGCGATCCGATTAATCCGCCGATCGTTGCACCGGAAACCCAGTAACAATGGTTCAGGAGCGTGACAAAAAACATAAACCATCCACGATCCACATCTTCCGGAATATTCGCTGTGTAGTTGATCGAGAAGGTTTCATCACACATTCCGAATATCAGATATGGTTTTTTCCATCCCATGCCTTTGAAACGATCCAGCATGGCGATCCCATAAAACAGATGTCTGGACTGCACAAGCAGTGTGACAGCCAGAGCGGATAATGGAGCAAATGAAGACATCAGCATCGAGACAACGAGAAATTCCAGCGAGCCGCCATAGATAAACAGGCTCATAAACATCGGATAGATGAAGGAAAAGCCGTTTACATTCATCAGAATCCCATAGGCAAGCGCCAGAAACCAGAACCCGGCAAAAATCGGAAGGGTGTATGGGAAGGCAGCTTTAAAAGCTTTGGCTTTCATAAACAGCTCCTTGAAAACAAAAAACATATTGCAGAATTCAGGATGAAAAGAAAAGCAGCCGAAACAACAATCTCAGATCAATCGGTGAGGTGCGTCTTTGGCTTCCTGTTGAATTCAGAGATCACGCATGGATCGACAGTAAGGCGCGAAACGATAAAAAATCGATTTCGGAAGCGCAGGGAAGCGGCAGCAGGAATCTGCCGCCGCTTCCGTTCCGGGCGCTTATCCGGCTGCCTTTACATCTCAAGTTCTTTATAAAACGACTTCAGCACGCCGGCTGACTTCTGAAGCGCGGCTTCCTCGTCCGGCTGCAGCTTGATCTCGACGACCTCTTTAGCTCCTGTCTTGTCGATAATGGTCGGAACGGACAGGAACACGCCGCTTAACCCGTACGCGCCGTCCACGTTTACGGAGACCGGATAGATCTGGTTCTCATTGAACAGGATGGATTTTACGATGGAGGTGGCCGATGCGGCTATGCCGTAGCAGGTATTGCCCTTGCGGTTGAAGATTTCCCATCCGGACTGCGCCGTCATCTTCAGCAGGCTCTGCTTTGTCGCCGTGCCTGTGCGCGGCGCGTTGTCGTTCATCACATCATCGATTTTCTTTCCGCCGATCGTGGCGGAATTCCATACGACGAATTCGCTGTCCCCGTGCTCTCCGCAGACAAAGGCCGAGACACTCTTCGCGTCCAGATCATAGAGCTTTGCGAGCTCGCAGCACAGTCTGGCGCTGTCCAGATTCGTGCCGCTGCCGATGACCTGCTTTGCCGGAAGTCCTGAGATCTTCCAGGCGTAATAGGTCATGATGTCGACCGGATTGGAGATCACGAGAATGATGCCGTCAAAACCGCTTGCCATCACGCTGCTCACGATGCTCTTCATGATCCGCATGCTCGGAGCAAGCATCTCAAGCCGGTTCGTTGAGTCCTTCGGCATGGGAGCGGACGCGGTGATGATGACGACATCCGCATCCGCGCAGTCCTTGTAGTCGCCTGCGTGAACATCGATATTCCGGTTCATGAAATAAACCGAATGCGCCATGTCCAGCGCCTCCGCGTAAGCCTTGTCCCTGTTGACATCGATCAGGACCACCTCTTCGCAAAGGCCCTGATTCAGGATGCTGTATGCAGTCGTCGAACCTACGTTTCCGGTTCCGATGACCACAACCTTCGAGTCCTTGAAACTCATATACTCCTCCTGTTTTCGGGTTCGCCGGGAAGCGTAATGCATGTCCCGCGTATAAACCCGGTTGTTTTGGCTCCATTATACGCTCATCGAGGCAGCAGGCAAGGATTACGAGTTGCGACTTCATTTAGCCATGGAGTCGGGACTCGGGGAATTTTTTCAACAAGGAAGGCGGCCGGCCATCATCACGTCTTGCCCGGAGATAACGCAAACGGGTGCGGGGTGATGGCAGCGGCTGCCGTTGACAAGAGGGGGTATTTGAATCGTTCAGCTGTGTCGGGTCTCCTGCGCCGGCCCGGCGATTTTCTGTACAGTCAGGCAGAGCAGGATCGTCAGAAGCATGTCCGGCAGGGTATTGCCGAGGGGCAGATCGGTTGTCATCAGGAAACGGTAAAGGGCAAAGCCGATGGCCCAGATGATCAGATTCCGAAGATTTATTTTTTCGGCATCATGATCCTGAATTATTCACCGTTACACGATGATTGCGGCTGAAAGCCGCATAGTTGCTTTGTTTTTTAAGCTTTTGCTTTCATCTGATAAGTGAACATAAAAAAGAGCTCGATATCTGGTAAAATGTGATTGTTCGAAGATCAACAAAACACCAGAGAAAGGAGCTCTCATGACGATCTTATCAACCACATCTCTTGAAAGCAATAAGCGTGTCAGATCGGTCTGTTGGAGTCTGCTGTAAAAGTAAAAGATAAAGAAGCCACTTTTGCCACAGGTCAAAGAAAATGGAGCCAAGGCACTCGGCATCGTATCCGGCATTGACGATATGATGAAAATGTTTGGACATTAAAGGTATGAAAGGAGTGGAGGTACTGTTTGAAAGGGCAGATGGAGAATATCAGAGGGGCGGAAAGAAGGAAGGTATTGCAATACGTCCAACGGAACCGGTATTTCATGAAAGGATCAGTGCTGCTCTTTCCATGAAGGTTGTGAGCAACAAATACCTTTTGAAGAATGAGGGATAGTAAATGTGTTTTAAGCGAAAAAAGAGATTACCGGAGCGTACCATAAACATATGGAACCGCCACGATTTTGCTATGGCAGGACTTGGTGAAAAGAGCAGGATAATTGCGATGATCAAGCATTTCGGGAGGTGTCTGAAATGGAGCAGACAGAGGGTTGTCCGAGGGTATGCTGATTGTGATGTATGGAGTATGTTTTCATATTTGCAGGAACTGATGCCTGACATGCTCCGGCATTTGAAGGATAATCGTCATGGTTCACCAAGTTACCTTGGGGAGAATTATACAAATGAAGATGGGATCCTTGTGAATGACACCTGTCATGCCGAATGGGATCAAATACTCGATCGGATGATTTTTCTTTGGAGGCAAACCGTTGAAGAAACCTGCTCCAAAAAGAATCCGTACGAAGATGAGTATATGAAAGCGTTCTCTGAATTTGATGAAAAGTACGGTTTTCTTGGCGAAAAGCTACAGACGAAAGCCGAACTGGAAGAAAACAAAAAACGGGGTGGCGGAGGAACAATCCATTTCATGGATGAAATACCTGAATACAAAGAAATCTATGAGAAGCATCGGGTAGAGGACGAAAAGCTTGAAAAATACAGAGAAGAATGCAAGGACGAGGCAATTGACATGTTGAAGGAATACTTTTTTTCTTTGTGGGACTGATATTTGTAAGTTCAGGGAGCGTTATGTATGAGCAGAAAAGGTGAAGCGAAAAAAGAAAAGCTGAAAGGCTAAGAAACAAAAAGTTGATAGAACGATATCCATGGATATGGCCTGTGGACTGGCATTACATGGATTTCAAAAGATTTCTTCGGGAGGAGATAAAGTGAAGCGAGAAAAATTGAATCTCGGAGAGTATGTTATCGCTGGATAAGCGAAGTAAGAAGGATCAGTGCGAGTATCACGCGAAGCAGAGACGCACCTGGGGTGAACTTAATCCCGTGACAAGGAGCGTACCGAGTGGAAAGACTTACAATCGAAAGAAAGAAAAGCAGAGGATCGGCAAAGAGTTCAGAAATGGATTTGATGCCGATCTCTTTTGCAGAATTATATATTTTTTGCTTGACTATGACGTAACGTAATAGTTTATGATGCGATCACACGTGAAGGAGATGATCGTCATGAAGACAGTAAATGAAGTGAGTAAGCTGACGGGAGTGAGTATACGCACACTGCAGTATTACGATAAAATAGGACTCTTAAAACCGGCGGAGTATACCGAGTCCGGATACAGGCTGTATGACGATGCGGCGCTGGAGAGACTTCAGCAGATTTTACTGTTTCGTGAGCTTGAATTTCCGCTTAAGGATATCAAGGATATCGTAACCAGATCTGATTTTGACAAGAGATTGGCACTTGATCAGCAGATAGAACTTCTTGAATTAAAGAAGGAACATATCGAAAATCTGATCAGTATGTGCCGTGGTTTAAGAATGAGAGGAGTGAGACATTTGGATTTTACAGCATTTGATTCAAGCAAATTAGACGAATACGCTAAGCGTGCAAAAGAACAGTGGGGTAATACTCCGGAATATAAGGAATTCGAAGAGAAGAACGGTAAGCGTTCAAAGAGCGAGGAAGAAAGTATTATGACCGATTTCATGAAAATCTTTGAAGAGTTCGGAGCTAGGAAGGATCAGGATCCTGCTTCTGCAGAAGTTCAGGATCAGGTAAGGAAGCTGCAGGGCTTTATTACCGAGCATTTTTATAAATGTACTAAGGAGATTCTTTCAAGTCTCGGTAAGATGTATGCCGGTGGCGGCGAATTCACCGAGAACATTAATAAGATGGGCGGAGAAGGAACTGCTGAATTTACTCACCGGGCGATACAGATCTATTGCGGATGATACAAATTTTTGAAAAAGGTAGGTTTTCGGCAGGAAAGTGGTAGGCTTTGAGTATTCTTTTTTCAAAAGTTCCGGGATGTCGTTATTCATGACGCGGGGTGTCTGCCCGTTTTTGATTTTCTTCCGCGGCGGAGTCTGGCTTGCTTCCGACCCGTATTCGCCAGCCGCCGCGGTAGGTTCCGTCTTTTACCACACTTACACTTCCTTTCTGCGTGCGGCATGGGGTTAATACCCTGTTTGAATTGGAAAAAACAGGTTGTTCGGCTTTTCGTCCAAACTGCATCACCTCCCCCATATAATTCTGACTGATCTGTTTCGCTCCTTACCGGGTAACCCTGCACACCTTCCCGAAGATGCGGAAGTCATCGCGGTCGGGATGCACCGGGATCGGCGCGTATTTCTGATTCAGGAAAATGAGAAATGTCAAAGCCTTAATCCGGGACAAAGCGGCCGGGGATGGCGATAAGGCGCAGATATTGATCATGTCCATAGACCTGGAAGATAATGTGGCCTTCAGGATCATAAAAGAGATGGAGATCATGGAGGATCATGTGTTACTGATTTCATGAACTGTCACGCAACTGCTTTCACAGGCTGTCACTGATCTGCTCATGTTTGTGTCATTACATTTTTGCAGTTTTCCGCCGGAGAACAAAATCCCCGGCGGAAAAAATCATTATTCATTTTTAGCGGCCAGCATTTCATGCTCAGCCACATAGCTGACCATGTGGTCATCGATCAGACGTTTCTGGTTCTGGTACGCATACATCAGACTCTTATCGCATACGCGGTTAATCATCCTCGGAATACCGGTGGAGATCTGGAACACCCGGTCAATGGCGGTGTCGGTGAAGATATCCTGCCGGCAGCCGGCATACCCCAGATGCGTCTGTATGTATCTTTCACAGTCTGCCCGGTCCAGTGGAGGCAGCGTGCAGTACATATCGATTCTCTGCCGGATTGCTGCATACCGCTGAAGTTTAAGCTTATTATTCCAGAGCTCAGTCTGTCCGACCAGCACCAGCGCCATAGGACTCTCCGAGTCAAAGCGGTAGTTCAGGATTTGTACAGCGCCATCGTCTTTGCTTAAGCTTCAGGACCAGCTTATAGGAATCCTGCAGGACCGGATGATTGAGCACCAGAAGGAGAAGTGCCACTGGGAGTTTCTGTTCCTGGGAGCTGATATCGATGCAGTATCTGTGGCCGACCGGTTCGGAATCCGGGCAAACCGTGCTGTCCGGTATGAGCATGACAGTGCAGGGACACAGCTGAACTTTGAAGTGTTGGAGAAAGCGGTCCGCTTTGCAAGGTGTGCAACGTCCGCGGCACAGATGTCAGAGGCCCTGGACGATGAGGCGATTCTGGAACCGATCCGGCAGGATTATAAGAAGAAACACCGGAAGTAAGATGGTATGTCAGGGAGATGCTGTCGGTACTGAGAAAAGGGAGGAGCCGGATGAATAAAAACAAGAACGGGATATGGCTTGACGGGATCATGGGCGCCGTGATCGGCTGCGGCTTGTATTCCTTCATGGTCAGAGAGATTCTGAGGGCGGATGCACTGCTCACAGCAGTAAACCTGGGCGAGGATACTGGTACAGTCGGCGCAATCTGCGGTGGATTGGCCGGGCTCTTTTACGGTTATGAAGATATTCCGGCGAACTGGCTGGCGGTGATTGAAAGACGGGAATGGATTGAAACACTATGCTGTGGAACCGAGGAACAGAAAGCAGGCGCAAGAGTGGGACTATATGAGTGAAGGACAAAGCCTGTTGAGATTTTTAAGGAGATCTCCCGCAAATGCAGGGATATTCCACAGCTTTCGGATTGAATCCTTGCCTCTGCAAGGGGAAGGAAGCTTTACATGGAGAAGGATGTGCTGCCAGAGAAAACCGGAACCAGGAAGAAAAAGGCTGAACTATTGAATTTTCAACGTGCATGCTCATCGCTGCGTCACTGTGTCAATTTCTTCGAGCATAGGGAAGAGCATTCATGTTATGATGAGATCAAAGAAGGGTGGCTGCACCCTTAACCGGTACATACAGGACAGACGGAGGATTGATGATGGCGGAGAGAAACCTCGATTTTAACATGTATGTGGATCGCAGAAACACTGACTGCCTGAAATATGACTTCGCAAAGCGCAGAGGGCTGCCGGAGGATGTGCTCCCGCTCTGGGTTGCGGACATGGATTTTCGAACCTCGTCCTATGTGGAGGAAGCTCTGGTGGAGCGCGCAAAAAACGGCGTGTTCGGATACACTGAGTCCGGGGAGGATTATTTTCAGGCGGTCGCCGGCTGGATGGAGCGCCACCACAGCTGGAAGGTTCGACAGGAGTATCTGATCAAGACACCTGGCGTTGTGTTCGCGCTGGCGATGGCAGTCAGGGCCTTCACGAGGGAAGGAGATAACGTCCTCATTCAGCAGCCGGTCTACTATCCGTTCAGCGAGGTGATTCTGGAGAATGGGAGAAATGCGGTCAGCAGCGATCTCTACCTTGGAGAGGACAATCGCTACCACATCGACTTTGAGGATTTCGAGCGCAAGATTGAAAAGAACGACATCGGCCTGTTTCTGATGTGCAGTCCGCACAATCCGGTCGGAAGAGTCTGGACACGCGATGAGCTGATGAAGATCGGGGAGATCTGCGTCCGTCACAACGTCATTGTCGTCAGTGATGAGATCCACAACGACTTCATATTCGAGGGAGAGCACCATGTTTTTGCGACGCTGAGCCCTGAGCTTGAACAGATTTCAGTCATCTGCACGGCGCCCAGCAAGACCTTCAACCTCGCCGCGATGATGCTGTCGAATATCTTTATTCCGGATGTCCATCTGCGAAAGCGTTTTCTGAGGGAGGTCAGTGCAGCAGGAGTGAGCCTTTTGTCAGCCTTTGGACTGACGGCCTGCCAGGCGGCATATGAGCACGGGGAACAGTGGTATCAGGCGATGCTTTCCTATGTAAGGGGAAATATCGAGTATGTGTATCGCTACGCGCAGGAGCATTTCAAAAAGATCCGGGTGGTCCATCTGGAGGGCACCTATCTGATGTGGCTGGATTTTCGGGGGACGGGACTGTCGTCCGGGGAGATTGACCAGAAGATCATCTATGAGGCAAAGCTGTGGCTGGATTCCGGAAAGATTTTCGGAAGTGCCGGAAAAGGCTTTCAGCGGATCAACACCGCCTGCCAGCGCGCTACCCTCGAGGAGGCGATGGAGCGGATCCGGAGAACCTTCGAAGCGTAAGTCGGCAGCACCAGAGGGCGTAAGTGGGAAGGGAGGAGAATAGAAGGCGATCCGGGCGCGGAGACTGTCTCTGCTGACAGAGGGAAATTGAGGAAAGGAGAGAAGGAAAATGGCAGACAAAAAACGTACAGGCCGCCTGATCACGGAAGTTCTTTGCACAGGGCTGATCGTTTGGAGTTTCGTGGCGGGACCGGAAGCAGTCATCCTGGCATCCGCAGACATGATGACCTGTGGAGCGGAGACGGACGCTGAGATGGAAACGGGGGCGGAGACTGCCTTACTGCTTCATCCGACGCTTCGAAGTCACGCCAGGGATGCCAGCGGGCAGAGCGGAGAGGAACTTCTGGCTCGGATTTCATACCCGGAGATTCATATCCCGCAGGAAGAGACGCGCTTTTCTGCCCTGAGCAGTGCGCTTTCCCGGTATAACAGTCAGAAGGAGGCGTCCAGCCTTGAGACATTGAGGACACTGGCAGAGTCGGCGAAAGAAATCCACAGGAATGGCGACACGGATCTTTGCTGCTTCCAGGGATGCGAAGCGCAGATTGCCAGGGCGGATCAGATCGCTTTCAGCGTCATCGAAAACGAATCAGAATATCTGGGAGGGGCTCACGGCTACTACGAGAAAAGCGGAGTGACTTATGACAGTGAGCGCGGACAGCTCCTTGCGTTCTCCGATGTGGTGCAGGACTGCGACGCGGCAGCGGAGCGTGTTGTGCAAAAGCTCTCGCAGGAATATCCGGCGCTGAGCAGTCCGCCGGAGAAGGAAAAGCTGGCTTCTTCCATGAAGCAGAAGGATGCCGGACAGGATCAGCCGGTTCTTTTTCACTGGTATCTGACCTCACTTGGCGTGCATCTTACCTTTCCACCTTACAGTCTGGGATGCTATGCGGAAGGGCAGCAGGAGATCCAGCTTTCCTTCGAGGAGGATCCGGGTCTGTTTAACCCGAGATACAGCCGGATCCCGGAGACGTTTGTCGTTCCGTTTGACCGGGATACGGGCATCTGGGCGGATGTCACAGGGGATGGAGCAGTTGACCGCATCGCAGTCAGCGGGGATATAGACGAGACCGGTGCATACCGGAATTTCACCGTCAGTGTGAACGACCAGGCGCTGACGCTTTCAGAATTTCCATATTACAGCACGGAGCTTTATCTCATCAGGTCGAACGCCCGCTATCAGCTTTATGCTTTCTGCAAGTCGGATAATGATTACCAGATCCTGAAAGTATTCTCACTTGGAAATGGGGAACCGGCTGAGCAGACGCCGCCTCCTGCAGATGAGGAAAGGCAGGATCCGTACAATCTCGGAGTGAGATCGTTCGGAACCGATGGCGGGGATGAGGCGGAAGAGACTGACCAAAGCGGCCGCAATGAGTGTGCATACCATTATGAGACGGATGCATTGACCGATCCGGACAGCATGCGGCTTTCGACCCGGATGGATGCCATGAGCACCTATCAGGCGTATAAATCCTATTCGGCTGGGGAGGGGTATCCGCTCAGCAGCGAACCTTATTATCAGGCAGACGCAGAACACATCTGGCTGACATTGAAACAGGCGGCCGAATTTGAGACCGTATCGGAAAGCGGCGAGCAGACCGGAAAGGCCTCTTACCCTGAGGGCACCGTGTTCACGATTCTGAGGACAGATGGCGCCGGGGTGGTGGATCTGAGACCTGCAGCAGGAGGAGATGAGATCGCGCGGGTGAGCGTCGATTTCTCAGACTGGCCGCAGCAGGTCTGTGGTTTCGAACTGGAGGCGCTTTTCGACGGACCGGTGTTTGCCGGCTGAAGGCTTTACGAAACTTGCAAGAAAGCAATAAAGGATTATTTGTGTCCGGCGATTTTCTGTACAGTCAGACAGAGCAGGATCGTCAGAAGCATGTCCGGCAGGGTATTGCCGAGGGGCAGATCGGTTGTCATCAGGAAACGGTAAAGGGCAAAGCCGATGGCCCAGATGATCAGATTCCGAAGATTTATTTTTTCGGCATCATGATTCTTCTTCAGAATGAAGAAGTCTGCAATCTGGATGGCAATCATCGGGGCGAAGACAGAGCCGATCAGATAAAGGAAGCCGGTGATGTCGTCCATGTTGAAGAGGGCGGCGCCGAGTGTCCCGATGACCGTGACGACCGCGGCGATCGTCTTCCCTTTTCCGCTCAGCCGGCCGTCCAGAGACTCGGCTGAAATGCCGGCGGACCAGGCATCCAGAAAGGTAGTCGTGACGGTGGAGAGAATCAGGATGATCAGGGCTGCGACGCCAAGACCTGCCTTTGCCATAATCCCTGCGATGTCGGACTGGCCGGTAAACAGCGCAGCGCCCAGTCCGATCACATACATCCAGACAGAGACGAGGCCGTAGACCAGAACACTTGCCAGCGTGGCCCGTCCGGGTGCCTCCGCTTCCCGGGTGTAATCGCTGATCAGCGGAAGCCAGGAAAGCGGCATCGCGACGGAGAGCTCCACAGCCGCGCCGAAGGAGATGGAGGAAGGCTGGGCGGCTTCCGGGAGCATGCCGTGCCGGAAGACCACGCCGCTCAGAACCAGCGTCAGGATGAAGAGCGCCGACATCGCGATCCGGTTGATCCAGCCCAGATTGGTGAGACCGACCAGGATCCAGAGCAGAATCAGGCCGCCAATGACCAGTGCCCAGACCCAGATGCCGGCTTTGAAAAGTTCGTTGACGGCTCCTGCACCGTCGTAGATCATGATGGCCGTCCATCCGACGAGCTGAAGAATATTCAGAAGGGCGAAGAAGATTCCGCCGAGACGGCCGAAGCTCATACGGGTGGTTTCCATGGCGCTTCGGCGGGTGCGCCCGCCGATGATGCCCGCGAAATACATCATCAGGCAGCCGATCAGATGGCCGGTCAGGATCGCAGCCAGTCCCTTCCAAAAGCCAAGCGGCGCGAGATAGGTGCCGGTCAGGATTTCGGCGATCGAGACGCCGGCGCCGAACCAGACGAGGCCGGACTGGAGAACGGTCATGTGAAAGCGGCCGGATCCGCTGCTGTTATTTTCCTGATTACTCATTCTGATACCTCACTCTCTGACTGGGGACGGGCAAATTCCATGTAGGGGCCGGTGAAGCAGAACGCGTGATTCATCGGACCGCTGCCGTGTCCGAGATCCAGCATCGCCGACAGAGCGCCGCTGATATAGTCCTTGGCTCTCTGCACGGAGCGATCAAGACCGAAGCCTTTTGCCAGATTGGCGGCGATCGCGCTTGACAGCGTGCATCCGGTGCCATGGGTATTCGGGTTGCAGATGCGTTTTCCTCTGAACCAGCGGAAGCTGCCGCTTCGGTACAGGAGGTCGTTGGCATCGCTGATCTGGTGGCCGCCTTTGCAGAGCACGGCGCAGTGATACCGGTCACTGATGCAGGCCGCGGCCGTGATCATCTCTTCCTCAGACCGGATCGGCATTTCGGAGAGGACCTCAGCTTCCGGAATGTTGGGCGTCAGGACGGTGGAGAGAGGCAGAAGCTCCTGCTTCAGCGTCCCGATCGCGTCCTCGCTGATCAGTCTGGCGCCGCTGGTGGCGACCATGACCGGGTCGACGACGATGTAAGCCGGCTTGTAATACCGGAGGCGATCCGCGATCACCCGGATCAGACGGCTGTCCGATACCATGCCGATCTTCACGGCATCCGGGAAAATATCCGTGAAGACCTCGTCCAGTTCCGCTTTCAGAAACTCCGGCGTCGCATTCATGATGGCGGTGACACCGGTTGTATTCTGAGCCGTCATGGCCGTGATGGCGGACATCGCGTAGACACCGTTGGCCATCATGGTCTTGATATCCGCCTGAATGCCGGCGCCGCCGCTTGAGTCTGAACCGGCGATTGACAATGCAGTTCTCATTCGTTTTCTCCTTTTCTTGGTGGAATTCCGGACCCGGACGGCATCATGCGGAAAGGACCTGACGCATGTACTGCATTGCCTTCGTCTTGTCCAGAATGGAAATCAGGACTGCCGCCAGAAGGGTTCCGCCTGCCGTGCTGATGAAGAAGGGCACGACATAGGTGAACAGAGCGGCCTGGCTGTTTCCCATCAGGAGAGAGGCGACAGGGTAGGCGAGCATGTCGCCGAAGAGGCCGGTCCCGATAATCTCGGCAAGACAGGTCGGAAGGTACTTCTTCGTAGCCCTGAACATCAGCCCACAGCACAAAGCGCCGACCATGCTGCCCGGGAAGGCCATCAGAGAGCCGGTTCCCATCAGGTTCCGGATGAGAGAAGCCACGAAGGCAATCACGACACCCCAGCCGGGCCCGAGGAGGACGGCGGACAGAATGTTGACCATATGCTGGATCGGGAAGCATTTTGACGCGCCGACGGGAATGTAGAAGCTGGAGAGCGCGATGATGACCGCGACAAGCAGTGCCGATGTGACCAGTTTTTTCAGATGTTCATGTTTCATGATGAGCTCCTTTCTGTTACTGCAGATATGTTACAGGCGGCTGCTGACATCGAGCAGCTTTCTGCAGGATGCTCCGATCTGATCGGAAGCAAAGATACCGGAGATGACCGCGACGCCGGACAGACCCAGGTGCCGGAGCTCTCCGATGTTTTCTTCCGTGATTCCTCCGATCGCGCAGACCGGAATATGAACCGCAGAAGTGATATCACGGTACGTTTCCCGGTCGATTGGCCGGGCGTTCTCTTTGGTATGGGAACCAAATGCAGCTCCGCATCCCAGATAGTCAGCACCGAGGCGTTCCGCCGTCCGCGCTTCCGCGACGTTGTGAGCGGTCGCCCCGATGATTTTATCGGGGCCAAGAAGCGCCCGGGCCTTCCGGACCGACATGTCGTCCTGACCGACATGCACGCCGTCCGCATCGGCTCGGATGCAGATATCGGGGCTGTCATTGATCAGAAGCGGAACATGATACCGGTGGCAGAGCACCCGAAGAGAGCGGGCCTCTTCCAGCAGCCGATCCGGTTCCATGTTCTTCTCCCGCAGCTGCACCATCGTGACGCCGGCGGCAAGCGCCTCTTCGACCGCCTCTTCCAGCGTCCGTCCGGACAGCCACCTTCGGTCCGTCACCGCATACAGCTGCAGCATCTTTCGTTCAAATTTCATCAGGATCCTCCTTTTCCGCATTCTCTGAGGGGGTCGGACTTCCGGTTCTCATAATCCGGCTGTGCTGACGGCATCGATCAGGCGGCTGCGGAACGCCATCGTTCCATGGCTGGAAGAGGCTTCCATCTCCTTCTCGGCTTCACTGGCAAGGCATCCGTACGCTTTCACCGTTTCATGGACAAGCGAGGCGATTCCCGATGTGTCGCCGAGGCGGAGCGTCGGACCCGAAGACGGTGCCGTCGATCCGGCCAAAGCGGCCGCGAGTAGCCCTGACAGCATACAGCCGCTCCCGGTGATCCTCTTCTGAAGAGGCGTCCCGGTATGACTGACCAGAATCCGTTCTTTGCTGACGGTGAGATCCGTTTCACCGGTGACGGCAAGGACTGTATCGTATCGCTCCGACAGCTCCTGCAGACGGTCAGGCTCCAGACAAACTCCGGCTTCCTCCACGCCGCGGGAAGGATAAGAGACTCCGAGCAAGGCGGCCATTTCCGACTGATTGCCGCGGATGCAGGTGAAATGAAGCCGCTCTAGCAGCGTTTTCAGAATGCGCTGCCGGAAATCGGAAGCGCCGGCGCCGACCGGATCCAGAATCAGCGGATGTCCGAGTTCGTTGGCTTTCTCTCCGGCGGCCAGCATCGCCTCCGCTTTTGATTCAGAAGGCATGCCGATATTCAGAACCGTCGCGTCGGCCAGCCCTGAAATCTCTGCCGCCTCTTTCGGGGAATCCGCACAGATTGCGGTCGCGCCTGAGGCAAGAACGAGATTGACGACGTCATTCATTGTCACTGGATTGGTGATCAGATGAATCAGCGGCCGGGTCCGGCGTATGCTTCTGAAGATGGCGGTGCCTGTTTCTGAGAAAAATGGCATAAAAAAACCTCCCGTTCAGGGAGGGGCGGACAGGTGCTGAAAATCGTGTGAAATCAAAAGCAGAAAATTTCAGCTTCCTTACGCCGGTATTATCCGGTTCAAGTGATAAGGGTCCGGTGAAGATTCACCGGTCTCAGCATATGCGCCCCTAGCAGAAATATGGATATTCAGTTGAAAATGGCTTTAAAACGTCTACCAGTTTACCCCTCCGGGAGCACGATGTCAAACGCTGCTTTGAGGCAGACAGGCGGCCTTATGTCTTACGCTCCTCCGGAGTTTACGAGGGCACGCTTGGCTGAACATATGAGGATTTCCGTATGGGCTGTGATGAAAGGACAGGCTTTGCTCTGCGTGTCTGCCCAACTGAGGATGAATCAAAGTGTACTGAAATCTTTACCTTGCCGGAATGCGAAACAAACGGTATTGTTGATCATAGAAAGGCTGTAAAATACAGTTTATTTCTTGCCGGCTATCAGGGATTGGTGAGCCGGAGAATGATTGGTGAAAATTCTGGATTTGCAGCATATGCAGTCAAATGAAAAATCGACAGATGAGAGGAGGCCGAGACTATGGAAAGAGAAGCAAACTGGCCGGGACCGGAGGGACTTATCCCGGCGCTGCCTAAGGACGCGTCGAACGCAAGCTGGCATACAAGGCGGTTTCTGGATGAAATCCTCATCGAGGAGCGTATCATCGGGACGCACGTGGCGGATATCTCGATGCAGCTCTGGGGAAAGCGTTTCGCGTCGCCGATCATGATGCCGGCCTTTTCGCATCTCAACAAAGCCGGGCTCGATCATAGCCCGATGGAAGAATACGCGCAGGCGGCAAAGAGCCTGGGAATTGTCAACTGGGTCGGAATGGAATCCGATGCAGACTACGCGAAAATTGCCGAAGCCGGTGCTGAGACAATCCGCATCATCAAGCCTTTTGCAGACAGTGAAAAGATCAGGGCGCAGATGGACTTTGCCGTGAGACATCGGGCTTTTGCGGTCGGCATCGATATTGATCACAGCATCGGGACAGACGGTGAAACGGATGTGGTCGACGGTGAAAGACTCGGAACACTGACGGGTCGGGATATTGAAGGATTTGCGGAGTTTGCACATAAACTGGGCGTTCCGTTTGTGGCAAAGGGCGTTCTCAGCTCAAGAGATGCCGCTATCTGCGAGAAAGCAGGCGCGGATGCCATTGTGGTCAGCCATCATCACGGGAGACTGCCTTTTGCCGTACCGCCGGCGATGATTCTCCCGGATATCCGAAAAGTTACAGGGAAAATGAAGATTTTCGCTGACTGTTCTGTCGATGACGGAAGAGATGCCTACAAGCTTATGGCGCTTGGGGCCGATGCCGTCTCAACCGGGCGTGCCATCCTGCCGGGGCTTCTAAAAGAGGGAGCGCCGGCCGTCGAGAAGAAAATGCGGCAGATGAATTGCCAGTTAAAAGAGCTGATGGGGTATACGGGCGTGGAGACACTTGATGCGTTTGATGCAACGGTGCTCTGGTATCACGGGCGGCACTTCGGAGCGGAATGAATTAAAACGAGGGAAAAGCAAGGGACTGAATAAGAATCTTGCTTACGAACATCCGTTTCCTGCGGATCTGAAGAATACCTGTCAGACTGGGAAGAAGCCCGCGTGGGGAATGAGCGCGAAGGCCGCCCTACAGGGAACCGTCGGAGAGGTTCAGAGACATATCCAATTCAAAATCGGTTCTGTCCCTTTTGCGGACAGCATGACCGTTCACCCGGAACACATCCCGGACGTGTTCCGGGGTCAGAACGCCCTCCGGCGTTCCCTCCGCCACGTTTTTCCCGTCCTTGAGGAGGAAGAGACGGTCGCAGAATCCCGAAGCGAGATGCAGGTCATGCAGGACGATCAGGATGGTTTTGCCGCTGTTTTTCAGATAATCCAGCAGATAGAGCTGATATGGTAAAGAAAAGCCGGGCAGCATAGGCATGCCCGGACCGCCCGCCTCAGCAGTCCGGCTCTTCCTGTGCGGTTTCCTCCGGTTTTCCTGCCGGCGTCAGCACCAGCACGGAGCGGGGTTCCATTTCGACCCACTGGCCGGACGGGACGGATTGACGGCTGTCCGGCAGCGCGTAGCCTTCCTTCAGATAGCGAAGGGAGGAATCAAAGGCAATCGACCAGCCGCGCTTTCCCGGAAGGGACGGAAGATCGAGCCACTGCGTCTCCCAGAAGACATTGATCAGCAGGCAGACCGCGTCCTCCACACCCTCATCATCGAGTCCCGCATAGACGACCCGGAGAATCTGGGACGCGCTGTCCGGGCAGCGCGTGCTCAGATCCGGAAGGCCGAAGGCCCCCTCCGACCCGTACGCGCGGACAATGCGGTGGGAGCGGCGGAAGGCGATCAGATGGCGGACGTACTGGAAGAAGTCATAGTTCCGGTCGAGATCCTGCCAGTTGAGCCAGGAAATTTCGCTGTCCTGACAGTAGGTGTTGTTGTTTCCCTGCTGGGAGTTCAAAAATTCATCGCCGGCGAAGAACATCGGCGTGCCGCGGCTCATCAGAAGCACCGTCATGGCGTTCCGGCACATTTTCCGCCGCAGCGATCGGATCTCCGGGTCGTCGGTCGGGCCTTCCGCTCCGCAGTTCCAGCTCCGGTTGTCGTCGGTCCCGTCGAGGTTTTTCCAGCCGTTGCTCTCGTTGTGCTTCCGGCTGTAGCTGTACATGTCCCACAGCGTGAAGCCGTCGTGACAGTTGAGAAAGTTGACCGATGCGTTCCCGCCGCGGAAAGCAGGATTGTAGAGATCCCGGGAGCCCGTGATCCGGGCGGCCGCGGTTGAACCAAGGCTGAGATCTCCCTTCAGGAAGTTCCGCATATCATCGCGGTAGCGTCCGTTCCACTCCGCCCAGCGCTTCCATGACGGGAAAGAGCCGACCTGATAGAGACCGCCCGCGTCCCATGCTTCGGCGATCAGCTTCACGTTTTTCAGGATCGGGTCATACGCGAGATTCTTGAGAAGAGGCGGATTGCTGAGCGGCGCGCCGTTTTCGTCCCGCCCGAGGATGCTGGCGAGATCGAAGCGGAAGCCGGCCACGTGGTAGTCGGTGACCCAGTAGCGGAGGCAGTCCAGAATGATCGACTGCATCACGGGATGGTTGCAGTTGAGGGTGTTGCCGCAGCCGCTGAAGTTGTAGTAGTATCCGTCCGGCGTCAGCATGTAGTAAACGTTGTTGTCAAAGCCTTTGAAGGAAATCACGGGGCCGTATTCGTTGCCTTCGGCCGTGTGGTTGAAGACGACATCGAGAAAGCATTCGATCCCGTTCCGGTTCAGCTCGCGGATCAGTTCCTTCAGCTCGTTGCCGTTTTCAATGGTCTCATGGCGCATTGCGTAGCTGGTGTTCGGCGCGAAGAAGCTGATCGGATTGTATCCCCAGTAATCGAGCAGCGTCCGTCCGTTCACCTCGCGCTGGTCCCGCGTCTCGTCGAACTCGAAGACCGGCATCAGCTCCACCGCGTTCACTCCGAGATCCTTCAGATACGGGATCTTTTCCATCAGTCCGTGGAATGTCCCCCGTCCTTCCACTCCGGAGGACGGGTGTTTAGTGAAGCCCCGGACATGAAGTTCATAGATGATCAGATCCTCCATCGGCTGGCGGGAAAACTCCGCGTCGCCCCAGTCGAAGCCGCTTTTCACCACGCGGGCCTTGTAGAAGCCGTTTTTATCCAGCTTCTGGCCCCAGACGTTCTGGCCGGTGACGGATTTGGCGTAAATGTCGAGGAGCACATTTCGCCGGTCGAACCGCAGGCCGTTCTTCGGATCCCACGGTCCGTCCAGCCGGTAGGCGTACTCGAACTCCTCAATATCCAGATGATAGACGATCATCGACCAGACATCCCCGATGCGGTAGCGGTTGGGGATCGGGATCACCGCGTATGGCTCCGTCTCCCTTGGCCGGAAGAGCAGCAGCTCACAGCCGGTGGCGCCGCTGGAGTGGACGGTGAAATTCACGGCTCCATCCGGTAGCGCGGTGGCTCCGTTCAGCTGATACAGGCCGGGACGGACGTCGAAGCCGGCGATCCGTTCGAGCGGCGCCGGGGGCTGATGGGTCTCAGAATTTGAATTGGTCATCCGATACCTCCTGATTTCGTTCCCTGATGGTCCCATTATAGCAGGATTCGGAGGGAGGGACAGAACGGATTCGCGGTGGGTGTATGGGGCGGAAGAATGAGCTGGAGCGCCCGCGCACAGTATCGATCTGAATGCCGTTGAGATCACGAACGGCAGGAATCTGTTTTCATAAAGGGCTGTGAGGCAATCAGCGACACATGTTTGACACTCGAAGAGCCGCAGCAAAGACGTAACTGGACCGGAATTCAGCACATTTACCAAATGTAAACATAAATTATGAGCATAACTACGGTTTATGCCATCGCGGTTGCTGTTATTCCAATGTTTTGCATATAATATTGTCTATCATAGCAGGGTAAGGGCAAACCAATAACCAACAAGACAACAAATCAGGAGGGATTATGAAAAAGACACCAAACGCTTTACTGACCTCATTGATCATCTGCTCTCTTGTTCTGTCGGGCGTTTCACCCGTACTGGCGGAGGCGGGCCCCGGATCGGCTGCGGACAAAATCATGTCCGCCGTTACGGAATCGGAGGATACGCAAGGTGCCGAACGTGCTGCTGCAGTCCAGCTTCAAAGAGACGACTGGGCCCCGGACGTGAAGAAAGCAGTAAATGAACTGATCGCACAGTACGGGAACACGTCGGCCGGCTACAGTGAGACGCCTTATGTTGTCAGCGATTTTGATAATACCTGCTCCATCTTCGATGTTGAGGAGCAGCTTGCGGTTTATCAGCTGCAGCAGATGGTCTTCGGATTCACGCCTGAGCAGCTGCCGGATATTCTGGCCACAGGCCTCTCTGACCTTGAAACCCCGCGTGAGGGGTATGCGCTGGATGAGCAAGCTCATTCCTACAGTGACTGGATCTCAGATATCACAGCGGCCTATACCAAGCTGTACCAAAGCTACGGCCCCTTTACCGCGGAAGGACCTTCCGGAAAGGCCGGCTTGGATGAGATTCAGAGCGATCCACAGTGGATGGAATTCGCCGCTAAGATGCGGGCCATGTACGATCTGGTTTACGACAATGAATCCGCTTCGGTCGCGTATCCGTGGGTTCTCTACTGGTTCACCGGGCTGAGCGAGGACGAAGTATACCATTTGGCTTATGATTCCCACAGCACATACAAGGAAGTGGAGACCTCTACGGTAGACTGGGTTTCGCCGGAGGAGATCGACTCCGCCGTCGGACAGGTGGAGTACGAATGGACCAGCGGTACGCAGGTCACGGAAAATATCCGGGAAATGTTCACTGCCTATGCAGAAAGCGGAATCGATGTCTGGATCTGCTCCGCCTCCTGCACGGACGCGATCCGGGCCGCCGTGGACGTCTGGGGACTGCATGACTGCGTGACGGGCGTGATCGCCATGACCAATAAAGTGAAAGACGGCAAATACGTCAACGAATATGATTATGAAACCGGCTATGCCTGGTACACTCAGGAGAAGGACGGCTGGAAACGCGGAGATACGGCCACCGGCGCTCAGACGCAGGGACCCGGAAAGGTCACGGCCATTGACAACGTGCTTGTCTCTTCGTACGGACATGGTCCGATCGCCGGTTTCATGGATTCCACCGGCGATTACGATTTCTGCACTGTCTATGATTCCTTAAAGCTTGTCATCTGCTTCAACCGGGCATCCCGCAAGGTGACGGACGGCGGCGGTGTGATCGGCGAGTTGGCCATCTATCAGCGCGATACGCTTGGGTACGATCTGAAGAAAGCCAGCGATGCCGGCGATACCCTGTATGTCCTTCAGGGACGGGATGAAAACGGGCTCCGCACCCTGCGCGGCAGCAACCGCACGCTGACCTATGGAGCCACGGAGGAGAAGCTGTTCAAAAACGAAGAGAATGAGGCGCAGCTTCAGTATATGATCGATCATAACATGACGACGGAGGAAGTGATCAATACCTTCGCGCCGAAGACAGCGGAAGACGATGCGGATAACGTTCTGGGCTTCGCTTACGGCTTCTCGGCGGATTACGAAGGATATCATTCTCATCAGGACAAATAACCATTGTCTTCGCCGTCCTCATCCCTGCATATGATCGGGCGGGAGGCGGTGATCTGATATCCCGCCTCCTGTGCCTTGCATACCATTTGTCATATGGTGTTTTCAACAGATGGCAAAAGGAGACTGATCTACTATGTCTGACCAGGGGCTTTGATGCCGGCCCGCCTTCTCACATCGGATTGCTGTGGCGTGATGGGCTGAATACAGCGGCCGGATCATCTGATGCTGTCAGCAGGCTGGTATAAGGGTCTGCGATGCGGGCAAAGAATGAAAGGCAGAAGCAGTTGCGAAGATGACAAAATGATTGTATCTTTTAAAGAAAGCAGGGTATATCCGTTATAAGGAAACAATGTGCTTATGGTTCACATCCGCTTACGATTCTTTTCGATGACCGGATGAGAATGAGGAGATCATTCAGACGGTGCGATATAGAACGCAGCGTTCGACATGAAAGCAGGAGGGGTGCAGAAATGGTCAATTTGTATCATCATTGCTCAGGAAACAGTATGAATGACAGGAGAAAACCTGCAAAGAGAGGACGTGACGCTAAGAAGAGCCTGAGGACATGGAAATATATGGCCGGCGGCGTGATGTTATGCACTGCTCTTATGGGCGGGATTGCGGTGGAAGGAAGCGAGAGATACGGCATCTCAGGTTATGGCGTGACAGCAGCCGCTTATCCGGATGGGGGAACACAGTATGATCAGAATTATTTTCAGATCATGGATCCAGAGTCCGGTCTTCCGATCACGATGGGAGTCAGTGGGATATACAAATCCTGTCTTGCAGGCTCATACCGCATCACGCCCTATCTTGACAGAGTCGAATCGCTGAGAGGTACCATTACTTTCGGCGGGACATTTGACATTACCAGTACAGAATCCGTTTCAGAAGACAGTGCAAGGGGAAGTATATTTGATACTGCGAATTCAGAATCTGTTTCGGCCGGCAGCTCAAAGTATATGGTTCTGGATGTCACCTATGATGATCATACTATTTTCTGCGGCTCCAGCGGCGAAACATACAGTGCCGATGAATTTGTAGAGATCATGCAGTCCTTCAACGGGCTGGGAATCGAACTTGATATCAACAAGGGAGACCTGGAAAAGGCAGTCCTGATATCCTGAAAACTGTTTCCCAAGGTCTCGCAGCACGCAGCGGAAACGCTCGACAACGGCGGATACACGACTTATAATGAAGCTTCAGGAATCAGACAAACCAATGGAGGTGCGTGATGCAGGATCTTGTCACAGTGAGGGAGATTTACAGGGATCAGGCAAAGTACATCGACCAGAAAATCTCGATCGGCGGCTGGGTCCGGAGTATCCGGGATTCCAAGGCTTTCGGATTCATGGTCGTTCATGACGGCACGTATTTCAATACGCTGCAGGTGGTGTTCCACGACCGGATGAGCAATTTTGACGAGATTGCGCACCTCAATGTCGGCACGGCGGTCATCGTCACGGGAACGCTGGTTGCGACGCCGCAGGCGAAGCAGCCTTTTGAGATTCAGGCGGAGACGGTTACGGTGGAGGGAGCTTCCACACCGGATTACCCGATGCAGAAAAAAAGGCACAGTCTTGAGTACCTTCGGACGGTTCCGCATCTCAGAGTGCGCACGAATACGTTTCAGGCGACTTTCCGCGTCCGGTCGCTGATCGCCTACGCCATTCATCAGTTCTTTCAGGAGAGGGGCTTCGTCTATGTGCATACGCCGCTGATCACCGGATCGGATGCCGAGGGAGCGGGCGAGATGTTCCAGGTCACGACGCTGGATCTTATGAATGTGCCGAAGACGGAGGAGGGAAAGGTCGATTTCGCGAAGGATTTCTTCGGAAAATCGACGAATCTCACCGTGTCCGGCCAGATGCAGGGCGAGACGTTCGCCCAGGCATTCCGCAATATCTATACCTTCGGACCGACGTTCCGGGCGGAAAATTCCAACACGACAAGGCATGCCGCCGAATTCTGGATGATCGAGCCGGAGATTTCCTTCGCAGATCTCGAGGACGATATGGATCTGGCCGAGTCGATGCTGAAGTACATCATCGGCTATGTGCTGGAACAGGCGCCGGAGGAGATGAATTTCTTCAATCAGTTCATCGACAAGGGACTGCTGGACCGGCTGCATCACGTCGCGTCGTCGGACTTCGGGCGGATCACGTATACCGAGGCCATCGACATTCTGCAGAAATCGGGTGCGGATTTCGAATACAAGCCGGAGTGGGGCAAGGAACTGCAGACCGAGCATGAGCGTTACCTCACCGAAAAGGTCTATAAGAAGCCGATTTTCGTCATCAACTACCCGAAGGACTGCAAGGCATTTTATATGAAGCAGAACCCGGACGGCAAGACGGTGGCCGCGATGGACTGCCTCGTCCCGGGAATCGGCGAGATCATCGGCGGAAGTCAGAGAGAGGAAGATTATGACAAGCTGCTGACCCGTATGAAGGAGCTTCATATGGACCTGAGCCAGTACGATTTCTATCTGGACCTCCGCAAGTATGGCACATCGCGCCATGCAGGTTTCGGGCTCGGCTTCGAGCGCTGCGTGATGTATCTCACCGGTATGCAGAATATCCGTGACGTGCTGCCGTTCCCGAGAACGGTAGGAAACTGCGAACTGTAAGACCGGCGGGACGGCCGGCGCGCCGGGCGGCCTTCGGGCCGGCAGCGCGCCGCGGACCGTGCGGGCTGTATCCAGGAGGCCGTTCTCTTTGCGGGAGAACGGCTTTTTCGACATTTGGAACAGATGACTTGAGAACAGACAGAGGAAGAGAGAAACAGGGCGAATGACCGGAATACTGTATGGAGTGGGCGTAGGCCCGGGCGATCCGGAGCTGATGACATTGAAAGCGGTGCGGGTGATCCGGGAAACCGGGGTGATCGCCGCGCCCGGCGAGGACGTCAGGGAAACGATGGCATACCGGATCGCCGTGCAGGCGGTGCCGGAGATGGAGGGGAAGGAGCTTCTTCCGATTCGGATGCCGATGGTGATGAATCAGGAGGAGCAGCGCGAGAACCATCGCCGCGGCGCGCGTCAGATCGAATCGGTGCTTGATTCGGGGAGGGATGTGGCGTTTATCACGCTGGGCGACTCGACCATCTATTCCACTTTTTCCTATCTGCAGGAGATCGTGGAGGCGGACGGGTATGAGACGCGGCTGGTGAGCGGCATTCCGTCTTTCTGCGCAGCGGCCGCGGAACTGAACGTGCCGCTGACAACCTGGCAGGAGCAGCTCCATGTGATCCCGGCCCGTCAGAGTCTCCATGCGAAGCTGGATCAGCCGGGCACCTATGTGCTGATGAAATCCGGAAGCCGGATGGCGGAGACGAAGAAGATGCTGGCTGATTCGGGCCGGCGCGTCCGGATGGTGGAGAATTGCGGCATGCCGGACGAGCGGATCTATCAGAACCTGGAGGAGATTCCGGATGATGCGGGCTATTTTTCGCTGATCGTCGCGAAGGAGCCATGAGAAAACGGGCGGAGGTAAGGAAGCTGAGGACTGATCCGGTCAGAACAGATGAGCGCGGTCCTGTGCGGACCATGGAAGAACGGAGAGCCGGGACTGGCCCGGAGACACAGGACGGGCGCGGTCCGGCGCGGATCGCGGAAGAGCGGAGAGGCGACAGCCGTTCGGGACGGCGGGTCTTCCGCGCTGGCTGGCTGCTGGCCGTATCCCTTGTGCTGACGCTGGTGGCCGGAGAAGCGGTTTCGGCGGATCCGGCGCACAGTCAGGTCGCTTCGGCGGGCGAGACGGCGAAGTCCTCTCAGGTCGGATCTTATGGCATGCTGCCGATTTATCCGCGGGACATCGAGGACGGAACCTATGATGTGACGGTCGAGTCGAGTTCCCGCTTCTTCCGGATTCACGACGGAAGCCTTACAGTGAAGAACGGCGAGATGAGCGTCCGGATCCGGCTTGACAGCGCAAGCTATGAACTTGTCTACGCGGGCAGCGGCGCGGAGGCCGCAGCGGCGCCGGCCTCGGACTACCTGACTGTGTCGGAGGACGACGAAGGGTGGTCTGTCTTTGAGATGCCGGTGACGTCGCTGGACGCGGCCTTTCCCTGCGCGGCTTTCAGTAAAAAGAAGCAGAAGTGGTACGACCGCACGCTTCTGATCGAGGCATCCTCGCTTCCTTCCGGCGCGCTGCATGTTGCTCTTCCTGACTATGAGGCGATCCGGAAGGCTTTCGAGGCGGAAGGCGTGGATCCGCCGGCTCTTGCGGATTCGTCCGGGCCGTCGGAGGCGGAACAAACCGCGGCATCCGGTTCGGAAGGAGCGGCAGACGGGCAAGCGGGCGGCTTATCCGGCGGAACAGACAGCCGGACGGGGGCGCTTTCCGGGGAAGCGCAGACGGGCGGCACAGCCTCCTGGAAGACCGCATCATCCGGGTCATCCGAACCAGAACCGGTGGAGATGGAGACCTATCCGGATGGATCCTATTCCGTGGAAGTCAGTCTGACCGGAGGCAGCGGCCGGGTTTCCGTCAGCTCACCTGCTCTGCTCACGGTGAAGAACGGCCTCGTATACGCGACGCTGGTCTGGAGCAGCAGCTATTACGATTACATGCGGATCGGCGGCGAGCGGTACGATAACGAGAACGATGGCGGGGCATCCACGTTCACGATCCCGGTGACAGCCTTTGACGAACCGGTGGCGGTGACCGCGGATACGACCGCGATGGGGGATCCGGTGGAGATCCGCTATCAGATCTGCTTCTATTATGATACCATCGGGAGCGCGGATCTGATTCCCCAGATGGCCGCACGGAAGGTGCTGCGGATCGCGGCGGTGATCATCGCCGCCGGCGCGGTGCTGAGCTTCCTTACACGGAAAATGCGGTACCGGTAAGCGGAAAGGCGTACAGACGATGATTGAGCTTCGGAATCTGACCAAGCGGTTCGACCGTTTCACAGCTGTGGATCACCTCAGTCTGACGATCGGAACCGGGGAGTTCTTCGGTCTTCTGGGCTCCAACGGCGCCGGAAAGACGACCACGATCAGCATGATTTCCACCGTGCTGCTGCCGACGGAGGGTGAGATCCGGATCGACGGGGAGCGGATCACGCGAAAGGCGTCGGAGCAGAAGCGGAAGCTGGCGATCGTCACGCAGGAATATTCCATGCGTCAGGATATGACGATGGATGAGGTGATGGACTATCAGGGTCGGCTGTATTTTCTTCCCCGAAAGGAAAGGCGCCGGAAGACGGAGGAGCTGCTCGCCTTCGCGGGGCTTCTGGATTCCCGGAACCGGATTGTACGTCATCTCTCGGGCGGTATGAAACGGAAGCTGATGATCTGCCGGGCGCTGATGACGGATCCGCAGATCATTCTGCTGGATGAACCGACGGCAGGGATGGACGCGTTCGCCCGGAGGCAGATGTGGGACCTGCTCCGGCAGCTGCAGCAGAGAAACATCACGATTGTGCTGACGACGCACTATATCGAGGAGGCGGAGGCGCTCTGCGACCGGGTCGCGTTCCTTCACCGAGGCCGGATCGACGTTGTGGATACGCCCGCCGCGCTGATCGGCCGGCTCGGCCGTTTCGCGGTCGATGAGGTGACGGACGGACGGCAGCGGAGCCGGTTTTTTCAGACCCGGGGAGAAGCGATCGCGTATCTTTCGTCGCTGCCGGACGGCGGCCAGACCGCGTTCCGCAGAACGACGCTGGAGGACGTCTTCGTGGAACGGGTCGGGAAGCAGAGCTGACGGCGCGGGCGGTTTGGATGCGCCGCAGACCGGGATAAACGGAAGACGCGTGCGGCGCCTTCACGTGGGACGACAGGAGAAACAGAAGACGCGGACTGCAGCTTTGGAGAACAGGACGGACGAGAAGGTTTTGTGCGGGTCAATGCACTCGGCATCCGGCGGCACACGGCGGAGCGGGAGGGAACGGGTTGGGCATCATCACGGTTCTGTGGGAAAAATGGACTGAATTTCGCAGGGATTTCTTCAAGATCACGCTGGCCGCGATGATCTCGCCGCTGATGTATCTGATGATCTTCGGTCTAGGGATTCAGACGACGTCTCACGGTGAGCCGTATCTCAACTACCTGATTCCCGGCGTGGTGTCGATGGCAACGATGACCGGGAGCTTCAGCGCGGTGGCGCAGAATATGAGTGTGCAGAGACTCTACGAGAAGGCGCTGGATCAGGTGATGATTTCGCCGACGCCGCTGTGGCAGTTTATCGTCGGTCAGGTGATCGGCGGCGCGCTCAGAGGTATGTACGCGGCGGGGATGATCCTCCTGCTGGTTCTGCCGATCCGGACCGGACTGATTTTCAACGGTCTGTCGTGCCTGATCCTCTTTCTGAACGGCACGGTCTTCTCGACGATGGCGCTTGTCCTTTCTTTTCTGGCGAAGAGCTACTCGGACGCGCCCCGGTACAACGCGTATATCATCGTGCCGATGTCCTTTCTCTGTAATACGTTCCTTTCGACGGACCAGATGCCGAACGGCATCCGGCAGTTTGTGCAGGCCCTTCCGCTCTCCCAGACATCTCAGATGGTCCGGAGCATCTCGGTGGGCGGGCCGGCGGGCTGGACGGGCATCGCTGTGCTGCTGATTTATTTTGCCGCGTTCACGGCGCTTTCCGTCCTGTTCATCTACCGGAAGAAGAATCTGTGAGATTGTTCGGAATGCCCGAACAATCTCCGGTTTCATGAAGGATCTGGTTTTCCGCTGATTTCCGCCGGCTTGCGGCGGACGTTTCCGGACGCGGCAAGCGTCTCTTCTTACAGGTTATTGTGCTATGCGTCAGGCTTCTTCTGCATCCGTCGCCCGTTTCGGAATTCTGGACGGACTCTACTGGGCGTTCAGCGCCGCTTTCTTCGGTTTTATTCCCACTTATCTGCTGGCCTGCGGCATGCCGGAGGGTGTGCTCAGTCTTCTTCTGGCCGCCTATATGCTGACTTCCTTCGGCGGAGCCTTTTTCTGGGGAAGGCTGTGCGACCGGAAGGAGACGAACCGGCGGATTTTTCTGCCTGTGTTCTTCTCGGCAACGCTTCTGAGCGCGCTGGCGTTTCTCGCGGCGGGACGGAGCCTTCTGCTTTCCTCTTTTCTCTATCTGGCCCTCGGCTTTCTTGTCTCCTCTCTGGGCACGAATCTCGACGCGTGGATGCTGCGCTCCTTCCGGCATGACAGCGCGATGTACGGACGCGCGAGGGGAACGGGATCGGCCGGGTACGCGGCGGCGATGCTGGTCGGAGGCCAGCTGATCCGTCTGTTCGGATATCAGATGATTCTGTGGATGACGCTGACTTTGGCGGCAGCGGTTTTTCTGCTGGCGCTTCGGACACCGGAGGAACCGTACAGCAGGCTTCCGGGAGGCGGCAGCGGCAGTCTGAAGGAATTGTTCCGGATCAGGCCATATCTCTACATGCTCCTGATCGTGTTCTTCTGCGGACTTGCGATTTCTCCGGTCAATAACCTGAAAATCGTGCTGCTCCGGGCGGTGGGCGGCGATGTGGGGATGCTGGGCATCGATCAGTTCCTCGGCGTGATGACGCAGGCGCTCTTTATATTCCTGTACGGCCGTCTGAGCGGAATCCGTCCCTACGTCCGGATGCTGATTCTGTCCTGCCTGCTCCTTCTGACGATGCTGCTGACCGCGCTGGCGCACTCGCCGCTGATGGTGATCGCCGGCACCGTGCTGTCCAATATGGCCTACGGCTTCCAGCTCCCGACGCAGCGGCAGCTGACGGAGCGGTATGTGCCGGCCCGGATGCGCAATACCGCGCACAGCGCGGTGGATGCGGTTTACGGCAGCTTTTCGGGCATCCTCGCGCTTTGCTGCTCCGGATTTCTGATCAGCCTGTTCGGCGCGCCCTCCATCGCGCTTTTCGGACTGGCGGTGATGCTGTTTCCGGCGGCGCTGTCGGCCGCGGGACTGGTTCGGGAGAGCCGGCAGGATACCGAACGCCGGTAAGATTCGTGTATCCAGAGCATATCGATTCTGCGTAACTATATATTTTTTGTATAGATCCGTGCAAGGTATCGGTATTTCCATTTTATAAAGACAAGCGGTAGAATACAGATAACGAAAGAAAACCACAGGCGCTTGAGTTTTCCGGAATATGCACCGGCAGCGTGCCGGAGAACGGAGGGACTCATTATGAAAAAACTGATTGCGGCGGTCAAAGCGTTCTGTCTGACTTACGGAGATATGTTTACGGACCATATGGCCTCCGGTCGGAAGGGCTGAACGGGACGGACCGAATCGAATAAAAAGAACCAGCTTTCAGGGGCTCCGTGCCGGCTGCGGAACGCAGCGCGGCGCGGAGCTCCTGCTGTTGTGCGTCCGACGGAACGTCCGGTTCGGCTGTCTTCCGGCTTTCGGACCGGGGAGCGGTGGTGTTATGCGTCCGGCGGAACGGCCCTTACCGGAAGGAGCCGGATCGACGCCAGATTGTCCGTCGCCTTTGCCTCTGCCCGTCGTCTCGCCCCGGTTCTGCGCTGCGTCTGTCCGTCCCGCGCTTCCGCCTCCGGCCGGCAGACGCTATACAGATTGCCGGAATTGTGTAGCGGAAACCGACAGTTTTTCAAGCCCGAATCTTATGCCGGGGATCGATCCGATCTATCATGATATGATAAAATAGATGCGGCCGGACCGTTTCGCCGCGGGAGGCGGGTATGGAGGAGAATGTCAGCAGAGAGAGAAGGAAGCTGTTTCGCGGAGGACTGATCCTGATTTCCGGACTATGCGCTGTCGGGGCAGGGCTGAGTCTGGGCGGGGGAATCCGGACGCTGGGCGGCCCAGACTTACGCCCTGCTCTGTGCCTTCTGTTCGCGGCCGCGCTGCTCTTTCAGGGCTATTCGGATCTTCCGGGACCGCACCCTTATTCCGGAGCGTACCGCTGGGCGGTCCGGATCTCCGGCGTCGTGATCGCGTTTCTGGTCTATGATCTGGGAATCCTGATTCCGGTTCGGATCGTGGAATTCTGTGTGCCGGCGGCGCGCGGGAACCGGACACTGAAAGCCGTGACGGCGGTGACCGCAGCCTGCCTGTCCCTCGGCATCACGGCGGGCGGCGTGATCCACGCCCGGTCCGTCAGAGTCCGGCCGTACCGCGTCCCGACCGCTGCCCTCGACGAAGGAGAGACGTACCGTGTCGTGCAGCTCAGCGACCTTCACATCGGCTCGATCATCGGGAAACGGTATCTGAGCCGCGTGATGGAGCGGGTGAACGCGCTGCGGCCGGATCTGATCGTGATCACAGGCGATTTGATCAATCACGGCGGAATGAATGAGTGCGGGGACGCGGACGGGGCAGCCCGCATACTGGCGGGCATGAGAGCCCGGGACGGTGTGTACGCGGTGACGGGCAATCATGATCCGGATCCGTCCGACCCGGCGTTCGGGCGTTTTTTCTCCGAGGCGGGCATTCGGCTTCTGAGAAACCAGAGCGCGGTGCTGCCGCATTGCGTCCTGCTGGGGCGGGACGGAGCCCATATGACGGACCGTCCGCCGATCGGGAGCTTTCTCCCGGAGCATGCTCAGAACAGAGTCCGGATCGTCCTCGATCACTATCCGGACGGGCTTCGGGAAGCCTCGGAGGCGGGCGCAGACCTTTTTCTCTGCGGGCATACGCACAATGGACAGTATTTTCCGCTGATGTATATGATCCGCTGGAAATACAGACATGGTACATCCTATGGAAAATCGGACTGTCACGGAACAACCTGCATCGTATCATCCGGCACGGGCTGCTTCCAGATCCCGATCCGGATCGGAACGGACAGCGAAATCGTCTGCGCCGATCTGTACGGCGCGAAAAGGAGACGGACGGATGGAAATCCTGATGACCACAGACCGCCGTTACGCCGGACACCTTCGGGTGATGCTGTTCAGCCTTGCCGTGAACAGCGGCCCGACGGCGATCCGGGTATGGCTTCTCAGCCGTGATCTCACCGGCGCGGATCTTTGCGCGCTGGAGGCGGATCTGGCGGCCTCGGGCGTCCGCCGTCTCGAAATCCGGCTGATCCGGGTTCCGAAGGCCCGTATGAAGCATATGCCGACGAGCCGGCGCTATCCGGACGCCATCTATGACCGTCTGTTCGCGGCCGACTATCTTCCGGAGGAAGTGGAGCGGGTGCTCTATCTGGACCCGGATATCGTCATCCTGAATCCGCTGACGGAGCTGTGGGAGACGCCCATGGAAGGATATGTCATCGCGGCGGCCAGTCATGTGCATGCTCTCGGCTGCTTCTTCAACCGGCTGCGCCTGCTGGCGTGGACGCCGGGTTGCTATATCAATTCCGGCGTGATGCTGATGGATCTCAAAAAGATGAGGGAGGAACGCGGATCGGAGCGGCTGACGAAGTACGCCCGGACGCACCGTTTCTGTCTCTGCCTTCCCGATCAGGACATCCTGAGCGCGGTGTACGGCCGGAGGATCCTGCTTCTGGATCCGCGCGTCTACAACATGACGGAGCGGATCTGGCGCGCGGACCGGATGCGTGACCCGGAACAGAATCTGGACCGGATCCGTCAGAGGACGGCGATCCTTCACTATATCGGAAGGAACAAGCCGTGGAAGGAAGTCTATCTGGGCGAGCTGGATCTTTTCTATCGGGAGATGGCGGCACGGATGGCTGACGCCGCGCGGAATCAGGCAGCCAGCCGCGCGGAGGAGGGATGATTTCCGCTGCGTTTTTTGTCCGCCGACCAGCGAAGCATGCCTGACCGCATGCTGATCGCGGCGGGCGTTTATTTTCTGCGGCGCATGCGGCGGCTCTCATAGGCCGCTTCCTCCTCGTCGATTTCCTTCGCGATCACCGCCCGCTCCTCATCCGTCTCCGGACGGACCGCGAAGTGCTCCGTGATGCGGAGCTTCGAGCGATGACACACCTGTCTGTATCCGATGATGCTGAAGGTCAGCGCCCCGAGAAAATTCACGAACAGATCCTTCATCGTATCTACGATGCCGATGTCCAGATACCCGCCCGGGATGACATAGGTCTTTCCGCCGGAGGTTTCGATGATGGTCTTTGTGATGCCGGAGACGTTGACCGGGATCTGTGAATGGGTGGGATCAAGGGTGACCGATCCGAAATACGGGATCACGTAGTCTTTCTGCATGTCCAGACGGAAAAGCACGTCGCCGCCGAATTCGATGAATTCCCAGAGCACGCCGACCGTCATGGAGAAGCAGAAGGCGACGACCGCGAGATAGACCGGTGAGAGCTGGATCCGCCGGCTGCCGGCGTTCAGGATGTCAAAGAGAGAGAATCCCACTGCGGCGCACAGAATGTATATTGTCAATAGGTAATCCTCAAAATTGTCAT
This sequence comes from Chordicoccus furentiruminis, assembly GCF_019355395.1. Lineage (GTDB taxonomy): Bacteria > Bacillota > Clostridia > Lachnospirales > Lachnospiraceae > Chordicoccus > Chordicoccus furentiruminis. The sequence goes on along the minus strand of NZ_CP048829.1, from coordinate 1,484,143 downwards.
CAAAATTCCCTGTTTTTGGAAAGGGAATTCCTTGTTGTTGTCAGGACACGATTTCTTCATTCCGGGGTACTGTCTGGCGCATCAATGCATGCTGCATCCGATAACTTTTCCCGTCGAACATGATTAAGTGTCCATGATGGACGAGACGGTCAATCATCGCGGCAGCCATCTGTTCATCCGTAAAGATGCCTCCCCATTTTGAAAATTCGATATTTGTGGTCAGAATCAGACTCCTGCTTTCGTAGCTGTCCGATATCACCTGAAAAAGCAGCTCGGATCCATCCCGATCTACCGGCACATACCCCCACTCATCGAGGATCAGCAGGTCCTGTTGGTTAAGAGTTGTTCTCAGGCGCTCCAGCGTACCGTTTTTTCGCGCCTCGGCGAGTTTCAGAACCAATTCAGTCACCGTATAGAAACGCACCTTATAGCCTTTTTTGCAGGCCAGTACGCCTGCGGCGATTGCCATGTGTGTCTTCCCAAGCCCCACTGGTCCATAGAGAACCAGGTTCTGCTTCTTTTCGATGAAAGAGACATTTAACAGATCCTCTTTTGCCAGAGCTGGAGGCAGTTTGGTTTGGCAAAAGTCATAGCCATCAAAGGTTTTATAAACGGGGAAGCAGGCTCGTTTGATCAGCCGGTGGATGTGATTGATCTCCCGATTTTCGATTTCCTTTTTGAGGGCATCGCGCAGATACTCGATCTGCTTAGGGGTACCATCCGTCTGGCACATTTCTGGGATTGCTGCCGTGAAAAACAGTTTTTTGCAGTAACCGTTGATGTCGTCGAGTATCCCGGTCTGTTCCTTTGCTGTCATCATGATGCCTCATCCTCCCTTCCTGGACCCAAAAACGCCCTATCATACACTTCTAAAGATGGTCCTGACTCCGGAGGAGTATCAATACCATAGCCTGTGATGCGTTGCGCAATAATCGTGGCATCGGATGAATTAACATCTCCGTTTTTAAGGGACATAGTCATGGCATCCACAGCCGCTCTGTAACCATACTCATCGTTAAGCCCGCTCATAAGTCTGAGCTTTTCCTTAAGCTCCGGTTTTTCCAGTCCGTCCAGGTAATCCCTGAGCGGATCCGGAAGTTCCTTCCGTATACCGCTGTTGTTCCAGGCACCGGCATTTCGGGAAAGTACACTGAGTGTCGTGCTGTAATCAGAAACGTCGGTCCGTACATCGCCGTATTGACGTCGGTGCCGTACGATCAACTGACCATTTTCCTCGAGAACATCAATGTAATGAGCTCTGATACCGATTAACACTTTCTGATTATGGAGTTCAGGTTTGGTTGAATAGTAATGCTTTCCGTCAATGCATACCTTGCCGTAGCCATCCGCCTTGAACCAATCATACCGACATACATCAAATGGCCTTGATGGAAGGGACAGGAACTGCTTCTGATCTTCTTTGAAGAGATCTTTGATCAGCTGCAACTTCTTGTAATGAGGCTTGGCAGCCTTGCGCTCATTCATTGGGAGCAGAGTCTTGTTATATTCGACCATGTCATGATAGTGTGGCGCTGGCACAAAGAGGTTTCTCCGGATCGTCCCTACTTTATTCTCGACATTGCCCTTTTCCCAGCCGGATTCCGGATTACAGTACCTGACCTGAAAGCGGTATTGAGCACGGAACTTTTTAAACATCTCGGTTTCGATGACTTTGTCATGTACCCGATGGCCGACTCCGGTAGCATTGTCGAAGATCAGGACCGGCGGAACTCCTCCGATGTGGGTAAAGATATCCTCAAGTCCCTGACAGACGCACTCTGCGTTTTCACCACAGAAGAGCTGAGTATAGGAGTCATTGCTGAACGGAAACGAAACGACCAGATATTTCCTGCGGACGCAACGGTTGTCCTCATAGAAATCCGCCTCTCCGAAATCCACTTGAGCATAGCCGGGATCCCAGACCAGTTCCTGCGAAGCTTTGTTCTGGACATCCTTACGGATCTTTTTCAGATACCGCTGTACTGTCTCATAGCTGCCTGTATAACCTTGTTCCTCAACCAGCCGGTCGTAGACCCGCTGTGCTGTATGATGTTGTTTGCACCAGTGTTTTCGGTCCTCTTCAAGCCACTGCCTGATCACCGGTTTAAACGGATCAAGAATGGATGCCTTTGGCGAAACCGTAACTGGGTTGTCCGAAAAATCCTCCTTCTCCAGGTATTTCTTTATGGTTTTTGGATCAGCACCGGTTTTTTGGGTCAATCACTTTTCTTATGGGATAGGTGGTATCCCAGGTAATTTCAGGTAGCACCTGGCTGTACCAGTGTCAAGGTCATCCGGCCATTTATCCCTCCCGCCCAAAGGGCGTGAGCATAAAAGGCCTTCTTCCCCTGACACTGCTCCATCCAGGAGCGGCAGGGTAATCAAGGGGCGTAAGGACGCCCCGGCCCTTAAACCGGGCCAAAAACAGTTGCATAGAAAAAGGACCATCGTCTATAGTTGAGACTGTATTTCCTGGCAGAAGTGTACAAACTCAACAAGGCGGTGGCCCGTACATGAATTATACACATACTGAGTCCGATGGACAACTGGCATTCTCTGAAAACAGATATACTTTTTTAAGCATCCCCTCCCGGCTGGAAGGCTTTAATAATTCTGACACAAGCGTACACCGGGCAGCTTCCGGCCGCGAAGTGTTGTGCTTTAACGGCAAGCTCGATCTGGCGGATGCTGACCGCAGATGTCCAAAGTGTGGAAGCCGTATGCACATCAACGGTCACCGGGATCTTACGCTCCGGCATCTTTGCTTTGGCGGAAGCCTCAGTGCGATCCATTTTGACCGCGTGCAGCTCATCTGCAAATGCGGACATTCCCATATGCAGTCTGTTCCGTTCAAAGCAGACGGCCATCAGATATCTGTGGAACTGTACCAGTATACCAGGGATCTGTTGGCACTTGGCACTTACACGCTCAAGCAGGTAGCTGAGATCACCGGGCTCGGAAAGAACACGGTCAAAGCCTTAGACCTTAAGCGCCTGAAGGAGCTCTATACCATCGACGGCACGAAACTGATCAGACCGGAGCAGCCGGCAAAAATGCTTGCCATTGATGAGTTCAAGCTCCACAACGGCCACCGCTATGCCACCCACATCATAGATCTTGATACCGGCCATATCCTCTGGATCTCCCATGGGAAGAAAAAGCAGGTGGTCTATGACTTCATCGACCATGTCGGCCTGGAATGGATGGACTCTGTCGAGGCCGTCGCCTGCGACATGAACTCCGATTTCCAGGAGGCTTTTGAGGAAAAATGCCCCTGGATACAGCCGGTGTTCGATTACTTCCACATCGTAAAGAACTTCAACGACAAGGTGGTCAGTGAAGTCCGCAAGGACGAGCAGCGCCGCCTGTATGAGGAAGGCCTTATGGAGGAGGCAAGGGCTTTAAAAAAGACCCGTTACATCCTGATGTCAAGTCGATCAACGCTTCAGGCGAAAGATGCGCAAGCCAGGACAGGTGAGCCGATCAGCCGGTCCGGTTCCATCTTTCCCAAGGAAGAGTACGTCCGGAAAGAGGGTTATGAAGCAAGATATGACGAACTTCTCAGTCAGAACAAGCTTCTGTTCACGCTTGATCTGATTAAGGAGCGTCTGTCTCTTTCCTACACCCGCACTGATGAAGCCCGTATGGCGGATGACATCACCTGGATCATGGATACCTGCAGTGCATCCGGAAACAGTCATCTTCAGTGGTTCGGAAGACTCCTTGGAAACCACTTTGAGGGCATCATAGCCCATGCAACTTATAAAATCTCCTCTGGCAAGATGGAGGGCATCAACAACAAGATCAAAGTCTTACGGCGACAGGCCTACGGACTTCCGGATGACGATTATTTCTTCCTCAGGCTGTTTGACGCCAGCAGGAAGGGTTATATTCGCAACCCCTTATCCCATAAGATTTGTGATTGAAGCGGTTTTTTTATGAATTTCACTGATCTTATAGCCACTTTGGTATAAATCTCTGATATGATTGATATCGGACATGCTGAGCATCTTCCTTTCCTCCCTTATCTATTGGTTGTGCTTTAGATAAAGGATAATTTTGATGGGTTGGTGTTTCAACGTGTCCTTTCCATTTATAAGGAATTCCTTTTCCGATTTCAGGGATTTTTATTTCCAATTCCTGGTATTATTAGTTTACAACATACACACAGAAATCCGTTGATCGTATGGAGCAGGGTGTCCCAGCCCGGAACCAGAATATAAAGATGATGGAGCTCGCCGAGCATCCAGGCCGCGTAGATGAAGATATAGATCACGGTTTCGAACATCGGGGACACTGTCAGGCTCATCCGGTCCTCAAAGTAGGAAGGCAGGAGGAAGAGAAAAAGAGAAAGGGCGCAGAGCGCCACATCCTCGTACTGACGCATGACCGCGCAGCGGACCATCGCGACGAGAACGAGCGCCCGGAGTACGGAATAGATCAGAAAAGTCCGGCGGTTCAGCCGGATCCTGTCCTTCAGCCTTCTTATTTTTTTGTTGAGATTCATCTTATGCCTCCGTTTATTCGGTGCCGCTCAAGGGTACGGAACCCGGACTCAGAGCATCGGCGCGATGAGCCGCAGCAGGCACTGCCAGATCCGGATCACCGGTCCTCTCCGCTCAGGGTACGCTCCGCTGATCCGCCTGCTGACCGGAAAGAGCGAGGCCAGATCGTCCCGGACCTCATGCACGATATGGGATTTCATGAGAAGCACCGCATTTTCAAAATGAAGAAAAAGGCTCCGGTAATCCAGGTTGATCGTGCCGATGACCGCGGCCGAATCGTCCGAGACGCAGAGCTTGGCGTGATTGAAGCCGGGCGTGAACTCATAGATCCGGACGCCGGCACGGAGAAGCTCCGCGTAGTAGGAGCGGGTGGCGGAGTAGACGATTCTCTTGTCCGGCCGGCCCGGTGTGAGGATCCGGACATCGACGCCGCGGCGGGCGGCGCCGGTCAGCTCGCAGATCATCTCGTCCGTCAGCACCAGATAAGGAGTCGAGAACCAGACATACCGGCGGGCATTGCGTATGATGTTCATGTAAACGTCCTCTCCGATATGGATGTGGTCCAGCGGAGAATCGGAGTAGGGCTGGATATAGCCGCCGGCCTGCGCCGCGGGATCGGAACGCAGTTCAGGGGAAAGGCTTCCGTTATGACCCGTTCCGCTTTGCGGCGCTCCGCGGGAAGAGGCGGATTTCGTGTCCGAAATGCCCGGCATTCCGGCTGCCTGCGGTACCGGAAAGGGACTGCAGGCCGAATCTGCGGCTCTGCCGGCCCGAAGGTACCGGCCCGGGTCGGAGTCGGTTCGCCGCACGGCGTTCCACATCTTCAGGAAAGTCAGCGTGACGCTGTCAACCGCCGCGCCGGTGAAGCGGATTCCGGTGTCCTTCCATTCTCCGTAGGGACATGTGACGTGAAAGTATTCGTCCGCCAGATTGTAGCCGCCGGTGAAGGCCACCCGGCCGTCCACGACCATGATCTTATGATGATCCCGGTTTCCCATGAAGACGTTGAGAAACGGCAGCACCGGATTGAAACGGCGGCAACGGATTCCTGACTCCGTGATTTTCCGGATGAATTTCCGGTTGATGAACAGCATGCTCCCGAGGTCGTCGTAGAGAATCCGCACATCGAGACCTTCCTCCGCCTTTGTCTTCAGCAGCTCCAGCATGCGGGCGAAGCTGGAACCATCCTCGATGCAGTGATATTCGAGAAAAATGAAGCGCTTCGCACTGCGGATTTCCTCCAGCTGGTCCCGGAACGCGTCCGCGCTGTCGCTGTAGTAGCGGCTGTCCTCTTCCCGGCAGAGCGGAAAGCCGCCGCAGATCCGCAGATAGCGGGATTCGTTGGCTAACCCTTCGTCCTCATCCCGAAGCGAGCGGAGCACGGAGGCATCCTGACGGAGAAGGCCGGCCGTCTCATGATCCAGCTGGCGGAAGATTCTCCGGATTCTCCGGGTTCCGTGATGCCGCCCGAACAGCAGGAACAGGCAGACGCCAAGCAGCGGAAAAGCGGTGATGAGAATCATCCAGGGCATCTTGAACTGGGCATTGGTCCGGCGGGAGTAGATCAGGAGAACGATGATCACCGGAAGAAACTGGTAGACCGCCGAGACCCAGGGGGCGTACTGCTCCGCCGTCGAGGCGAGCGTGACGAACCAGAAGCACTGCAGCGCCAGAGACAGAATGACAAAGAGCATTCTGGTCAGATTGATCTTTACATGCGTCCGGTCTTCCTGTCTCATCGCAGCACTCCCCGACTGGCGGCGCCCGCGGGCTGCATGCACTGGAAAAATTCTGACAATCAGCCGTGCCGCCTTCCCTCTCAGATGATAAGATAACTATACAGCAATATCGATTTCTTGAGAATAGACAGGAAAATGCGTGCGTATGCCGGAAGGCGCGGGAGCAGCCCCGCGGCCGGGACGTGACGCGGGAGGAGGCCCGATGAGACATCGGAAGGGAACGAACGGGGGCGTCAGACTGAACAGGAAATGGGTCGCGGGGGTTCTGGCTGCTTTCGCGGTGCTGGCGATCTGTCTTACGGTCTGGGGGATGCCGCTGATCCGGATGCTCAGAAAACCCGATCAGATGAGGGCGTATCTCGCGGAGAGAGGGAGCATGGCCAATCTGGTCTTCTTTGCCATGGTCGTGCTGCAGGTGATCTCAGGCTTTTTTCCGGCCGGACCGTTCCAGATGGCGGCCGGTTATCTGTACGGCCCGGTCCGGGGCTGTCTGCTCTACGACGCGTACGCGGCGATCGGATGCGGCACGGCATGGGTGCTGGCCCGCACGATGGGCAGGAAGCTCCTCACGCTGATGGTGGAGGAGGGCGAGATCCGTCTGCCGACCTCCGAATGGTCGGATACCCGCGCGAAGGAGAGCCTTTTTCTGGTGTATCTGGTTCCCGGTATGCCCAAGGACCTTGCCCCGTACGCAGCCGGTTTGTCCGGACGCGTCTCCTTTGCCCGTCTGATGGTCTCCGCGCTGGCCGGCCGGCTCCCGTCCATCTTTCTGACCGTCATGGGCGGCGACTCGCTGGCCAGCGGAAACCTGAAGAGACTTCTCATCCTCATGATCGTCATCCTTGCGTCCAGTGCCATGGGGAAGATGGCGTATGAGCGAAAGCAGGAAAAGAAACGCTGAGCATGCTCATGGAGCCTTTCCGGTTCCGGACTTCTGTATCCGCCCCTGCGGGATGATTTTTCGTCTGTCCGAAGCGCCCGATCTGCGCTATGATGAAAAAAATGCGTTCAGAAGGGGGCTCAGATGGAAAATAAAAGGATTGTGATTCTGAATACCGGCGGCACGCTCTCCTCGGTGATGAAGGAAAACGGGCTCGCACCGGGACTCAGGACCAGCGACATACAGAAGGAAATCCGCATGGTGTCCCGGGGGATCGATCTGGAGACGCAGGATCTCTGTTCGCTGGACAGCGCCAACATTTTTCCGGAGGACTGGACGAATCTCGCCGGGAAGGTGGCGGAGCTGCGGCGGGAATGCGACGGGATCGTGATCATCCATGGAACGGACACGATGGCCTACACGAGCTCCATGCTCTCTTTCATGCTTCGCAACATTGATATTCCGGTGGTGCTCACGGGATCGCAGCTTTCCATGGTGAACCCGGTCGCGGACGCGATGGAAAATCTGCGCTGCGCCGTCCATATGGCGGCCAGCGGCGCGCCCGGCGTGTTTGTCGCTTTCAACCGGAAGGTGATGCTCGGGTGCCGGACCTCAAAGGTGCGCTCGCTCTCCTTCGACGCGTTTGACAGCATCAACTACCCGGATGTAGCGAGGATCAGTTCGCTCGGCATGAAAGTGAACCGAGGAACGCTGCCGGTCCGGCAGGGCGTGTTCCGGCTCTGCGGAACCTATTCGGACAAGGTCTTCATGCTGAAGCTGTTTCCGGGCATGCACCGGTCGGTTCTGAGAGCGCTGGCGGATCAGGGCTACCGGGGGATTTACATCGAAGCCTTCGGCGTCGGCGGCATGCCTTTCATGAAGCATGACCTGATCGACGAGATCGCGGACCTTTGCAGCCGGGGCATCACCGTGCTGGTGGGGACCCAGTGCCGGTACGAGGGAAGCAATCTGAATGTGTATGAGACCGGCCGGCGGGCGCTGGAGGCGGGCGTCCTGCAGGCACTGGACATGACCTCTGAATCCGCTGTGACCAAGCTGATGTGGGTGCTGGGACGGACGGAGGACAGACAGGAGATCCGGGACTATTTCTCGGTCAGCCTCTGCAACGAGGTGACGCTTTCCTGACGGGCGGAGACGGGAGACGGTCCGCCGGGCGGGTGCCTCTTCATGAATGCCATTCAGCGGCCGCGCCGTGAAGTCCGGCGGGGCTGCCGTGACAGTTGCATTTTCATACGTGCACGCACGGCAATTCTGCATACAAGAGAGAACGAGATAACAAATCTTTTGCAATATTCAGTCAATAACCGTATAATAGGTTCCACATACAGTTGTGAATTTTTCTATCCCGGCTGCTTCCGGCAGCGAAGAAAGGATCGCGATCATATGGCCACAATTTTGCAGGCGGAGAATTGCAGCAGAACCTTCAAGGGTCTGGTGGCGGTGAAGCAGTTTTCCGCGAAGCTCGAAGAAGGAAACATATACGGACTGATCGGGACCAACGGAGCGGGCAAAACCACGGTGATCAACATGCTTTCCGGCGTTCTCGCCCCTACTTCCGGGAAGATTCTCTACAAAGGAACCGATATCACGGACTGGAAGCCGGACCGCGTGGCCAAGGCAGGTATCCTCCGGACGTATCAGAATCTGCGGCTGTTCAATAAGATGACAGTACTGGAAAATGTAGTCATCGGAGCGCAGATGCACCGTGGCTACAGCTTCGCAGACGGCCTGCTTCACACGAAACGCTACAGCGAGAACGAACAGAAATACAGAGAGAAGGCGATGGCGATGCTGCGGGAGGTTCGTCTGGAGTCTTACGCGGATGTGCAGGCCGCCTCGCTTCCGTACGGAAGTCAGCGGCGGCTGGAGATCGCCCGGATTCTCGCCGCGGATCCGAAGCTGATTCTTCTCGACGAGCCGGCGGCCGGCATGAACCCGCAGGAAAGCGCCGAGCTGGTGCAGATGATCCGGCATGTGCAGGAAACCTATCATCTGACGGTGCTGCTGATCGAGCATGACATGAAGGTCATTATGAATCTCTGCAGCTACATCTACGCGATGGCGCAGGGTGAGGTGATCGCGGAGGGAACGCCGGAGCAGATCCGCAGCGATCCGAAGGTCATCACGGCATATCTGGGGAGACGGGCTCATGTTTGAAATCAGGGATCTGGTGGTGAAGTACGGCGGGATCACGGCGGTGGACCGGATTTCGCTTCATATTGATGACGGTGAGACAGTAGCGCTGATCGGGGCGAACGGAGCGGGAAAGAGCTCCACGCTGCGTGCGGTTTCCGGGCTGCAGCGGATCGCTTCCGGCGAGATTTCCTTCGGAAGGCAGAGAATCGACGGCATCGGACCTGACAGGATCGTGCAGAAGGGAATCGTTCAGGTTCCGGAGGGGCGGCAGATCTTCACCAGACTGACCGTCGAGGAAAATCTGCAGATGGGCGCGTATGTCAGCCGTGACAAACGCCAGATCGAGGACAACCACGAGCGCGTGCTGTCTCTGTTCCCGATCCTCAGGGAACGGGCGAGGCAGTCCGCGGGCACGCTGTCCGGCGGCGAACAGCAGATGCTGGCAATCGGACGGGCACTGATGAGCTCGCCCCGGATGCTGCTTCTGGACGAGCCTTCGATGGGCCTTTCGCCGATCATGACGGACGAGGTGTTCGATGTTCTGAAGGAACTGAAGCGGCAGAAGACGACGATCTTCCTGATCGAGCAGAATGCCTACGACGCGCTGGCGATCTCGGACCGGGCCTATATCATGGAGACCGGGCGCATCACGCTGGAGGGAAAGAGCGCTGATCTGATGCAGGATACAAGAGTCCGAGATGCGTATCTGGGAGGCAGTCTATGAATATCACCTATGTCATCAACATGCTGATCAGCGGACTGAAGCTGGGCAGCATTTACGCCATCGTGGCGATCGGCTATTCGATTGTCTACGGGATCCTCCGTCTGATCAATTTTGCGCACGGCGATATCATGACCGTGGGCGTCTACATGATCCTGTTTCTGATGAATTCGATGGGAGTGCCGATTCTCGCGTCGGTTCTGATTTCAGTCGGATTCAGCATCGGGGTCGGTCTTCTGATCGAGCGGTTCGCCTACCGTCCGCTGCGCGACCGTTCCGAGGAGGCGACGCTGATTTCCTCTCTGGCAGTATCGGCCCTGCTCCAGAATCTCCTGCAGATGATCTTCTCCGCGCAGCGGCAGCCATTCATGCTTCCGACCAGTCTGATTCAGGTTCACCGGATCGGGAACGTCAACCTGTCAACCGTCAACATCCTGACGTTCGTTATCACGGCGGCGTTCCTGATTCTTACCTACCTGATGCTGAAGAAGACGAGGATCGGCAAGGCGATGCGCGCCTGCGCGGAAAACCTTCAGGCGGCGCGTCTGATGGGCGTGAATGTGAACCGGGTGGTGATGACCGCTTTTGCCGTCGGATCCGGAATGGCGGTAGTGGCCGGGCTGCTTCTTGCCGGCGAGTACAAGACCATCTATCCTTCGCTTGGGTTCGTTCCGGGGCTGAAGGCTTTCTGCGCCGCCGTAATCGGCGGGATCGGAAGCGTAGGCGGAGCTGTGACGGGCGCGTTCATCATCGGTGTGGCAGAGATGCTGTTTGCCGGGCTGATGCCGACCACGATGACCGCATACAGGGATGCTTTCGTGTTCCTTCTTATGATCCTTGTGCTTCTGTTCTGCCCGCAGGGACTGTTCGGGAGCAGAGAGACGTCGAGAAGCTGACAGGACGGGAAAGGAGCATACGGACATGAATACAAAAGAAAAACTGACAGATTCCAATCTGTTCCGCCTGCTGGTCTTTGTCCTTCTGCCTGCCGTCTTTCTGACTGCCTGCGCGTTTCATCCGAAGGGCTATCTCACCGGCATCGTGATTCTGATCGGTATCTATATTGTCCTGACTGCCAGTCTGAACCTGATTAACGGCTTCAGCGGCATGTTTTCCATGGGGCACGCGGCGTTTATGGCGATCGGTGCCTATATATCCGCCTTTTTCACGCTGCCGCCTCAGGTGAAGAACAATATGTGCCCGGATCTTCCGGGCTGGCTGAAGCAGACGCAGATCCCCATGCTGCCATCACTGGTGATCGGCGGACTCTGCGCGGCGGTCGTCGCGCTCATCATCGGGTTCCCGGTGGTCCGGACCAAAGGACACTATCTCTCCGTCGTGACGCTGGCGCTGATCGTGATCGTCCGGGCCGTGATCGACAATCAGGACGGCGTGACCCACGGCTCAAAAGGGCTGACCGGACTACCGGCGACGGCGAACGTGGGAACCGTCTATCTCGGCGTCGTCGTTACGGCGTTTGTACTTTACCGGATCACCCATTCGGATTACGGAAGAGGACTGGTGGCGATGCGGGACGATCCGGTTGCGGCTCAGACGCTGGGCATCAATCTGGTCAGAAAAAAGATCTCCTGCTTTGCGATCAGCGCCTTCTTTGCCGGGATCGGCGGCGGGCTGTGGGCCCACTATCTGACGACAATTTCTTCCTCCAACTTTTATTTTTCCAAGAGCTTTGACATCGTCGAGATGAGTATCATCGGCGGCATGTTTTCACTCAGCGGCGCGATCCCGGGCGCGATCTTTTACACTGTGGTGCCGGAACTGCTGGCTCCGCTGGAGGGCGGTCTTCGGATCGGAGGTATCCAGCTTCCGTCCATGTTCGGACTGTCCAACATCATCATGGCTGTGCTGCTGATCCTGCTGATTATTTTCCGGGGGCAGGGCATCATGGGGAACAGCGAGATCATCTTCGACGCCTGGTTCTCGAAGGATACCTATCTGGCGCTCTTCCGGAAGGACGAGTACAGTCGGCTGGCACGGCTTCTGAAGTGCGGCAAAGCCGCACGTTCCTGAGCATGCAGGGTTCCTGACTTCCGTTTGCGCGGCAGCGGGCCTGGATGGCATACATCAAAAAAGGAAAGGGAGGATGACAATGAAAACGAACAATGCAGTGAGACGGGGAATGGCCTTGCTTCTGACCGCCGGCATGACGGCGGCGATGATCAGCGTACCGGCGTTCGCGGCGGATGAGATTGTCATCGGCGGCATCTTCAACGTGACGGGCGATCAGTCTTCACTGGACGAGCCGACCCAGCAGGGCTTCGATCTTGCCGTCAAGGAGATCAATGCAGCCGGCGGGGTAAACGGAAAGCAGCTGAAGGCCGTGTACTATGACGGTCAGACGGACACAGCGGTATGCGCCAGCGACGCGAAGAAGCTGATCAACAATGACGGCGCGGTGGCGCTCGCCGGTTTCTCGGACAGCGATTACGCGTACGCCGGCGGCGCGGTGGCGCAGGACGCGGGCGTCCCGTTCGTCTTCACGGGCGCTACGACGCCGGATATTCCTTCAACGGTCGGTGACTGTGCCTTCCTCGCAGCCTTCGGCGACGATGTCTGCGCTCATGCCGCGGCGGATTACGCGTCGCAGGAGCTGGGAGCCAAGACCGCGTATGTGCTGACGGACAAGTCGATGAGCTACACAACCAATCTGTCCGAATATTTCATCGAGCAGTTCGAGAAGGACGGCGGCAAGGTCGTTCTGCAGGACTATTTCCAGTCCGGCGATTATGACTACTCGGCCCAGATCAGCCGCTATCAGAAACTCGGCGACGAGGCGGGCATCATGTTTATGGCGACCGGCCCGGACGACGCCAGCACGGTCATCCAGCAGTACCGCTCGGCGGGCGTGGCCGCGCCGATGATCTCAGGTGACGGCTGGGATACAGATCTCTGGGGCGTCGCGGGCGATCTGGCCAATCAGGATGTCTATGTCTGCACGCATTTCTCGGCGGATGACGATTCCGAGAAGGTCCAGAATTTCATCTCCGCTTATAAGAAGGCATACGGCAAGGCTCCTGAAAATGCATTTGCCGCGCTCGGATATGACACAGCCTATCTGATCGCGTCGGCGGTCAAGGCGTGCGGCGACGATGTGACGCCGGCCAACATCCGCGACCAGCTGGAGAATACGAAGGGATTTGAGGGTGTTACCGGAACGATTTCCTATTCAAAGGAAAGCCACGTACCGGACAAGACGGTGGTGGTCACGCAGGCCGAGGACGGCATGCTGAAATTCCGCAAGGATATCTGAATGCATTTTTCCAAAGGAGGAAAGAATCATGGCAAACAATGAGCTGCTGAAGCTGACCGCGCATCAGGTAAAGGAGAAGAAGTTCGATAAGGCGATTCTTTCGGTCGGGTCCTGCGAGGCGCACGGCCAGCATCTCGCTGAAGGCACGGATACGCTGGTGTCCTATATGCTTTCCTGCAAAATCGCGGAGAAGGTGGACGGACTGCTTGTTCTCCCGCCGATTACAGTCGGCTACAGCGCGCATTATGACACATTCCCGTTCACGCTGACGCTGCGCTATGACACCTGCACGCAGGTGATCTATGACATCGCGGAGTCCGTGATCCGCAACGGAATCAATCATATCTTCATCATGAACGGGCACGACGGGAACATCGCGCCGATCGAGATCGCATCGAGAAAGCTGAAGGAGCAGTATCCGGATGTGAAAATTGCCTGCCTGCCGCAGTGGTGGGTGACAGCGGGCGAGCTGCTGCCTCCGGATACCTTCGAGGTCTGGAACGGTCTCGGCCACGCGGGCGAGGGCGAGAGCAGCATCGCCTACTACCTGTATCCGCAGTGGAATGAGCCGGATCAGGCGAAGGGGTTTGTACCGGACTGTCTTCCGGACTACGTCGAGATGAAGTGGGACTTCTCTGAGCTGACGAACTGCGCGGCGACGGGCGACCCGACGAAGGCGACGCCGGAGAAGGGCGAAAAGATGACGAAGGTTCTCGTGGACGCCTGCGTAAAGGCGATCAACGAGCTGGACGCGTGCGGCTGGGATTACCGCACGTCGGGGATCCGCTGAAAGGCGGAGTGAAAAGCGGTGAAGGGCCGGCCTGGCAACAGGCCGGTCCTTTTTTGCGCCTCATCCGCCGCACCGTCCCTCTCCTTTCCGCCCCGGATCTGGTACAATAGGGTTATATTCGGAGGAAGAAGAGCATGGCGCTACAGTTCTATATCGGCGGGAGCGGGGCCGGCAAGACGACGGCAATGATGAAGGAAATGATCCGGCAGTCGATGGAGCGGCCAGAACGGCGGTTCTTTGTGATTGTGCCGGAGCAGGCGACGATGGAGATGCAGCGGAAGCTTGTCAGCCTTCATCCGAGGAAATGCATCCTGAATCTGGAGGTCACGTCGCTGAACCGGCTCGCCTACCGGGTGTTCGATGAGGTCGGCGCGCAGAATGGGGCGTTTCTCGAGGAGATCGGGAAAACCTTTCTGATCGAGAAGATCGCGCTGGAAAAGAAGAAGGAGCTGCCGTATCTGGGCGGCTGTCTGGCGAAGCCGGCCTATCTGGCGGAGATGAAGTCGTTGCTCTCCGAGCTGATGCTGTACGGCGTGACGCCGGAGGCTCTGGAGAAGGCGACGGGCATACTGCCGGAGGAAACGAATGATACTGAGAGTGGAAAACAGGGAGGCGAGGCGGATCGGCCGAATGCGGCAGAGCAGCCGAATGCGGCAGAGCAGCCGAACGCGGCAGAGCAGCCGAACGCAGCAGAGCAGCCGAACGCAGCAGACCGGCCGGACACGGGGACGTGGACGGGAATCGGAGACGGCCGGAAAGCGGCGGGAGAAGAGAAACGTATTTCGGCCGGAACGGATCATGCAGCGCCGGTGTCCGGAGCCCGGTTCCGACTGAAGATGGCCGATGTCGTGACGGTTTACCGCGCGTTTCTCACGAAGCTGGCCGGCACCTATATGACCGCGGAGGAGGTGCCGGACCGGTTCTGCCGCGTGGCGGACCGGTCACGGCTGCTTCGCGGGAGTGTGATCGCGCTGGACGGGTTCACCGGTTTCACGCCTGTGCAGCTCCGGCTGCTGGAGAGACTGATGCCGGTGGCTGAGAACGTCTATGTGGCGCTGACGGCGGATCCGGAGCAGGGGATCACCGGGCCCTGGCACCGGTCGGATCTGTTTGCGCTCAGCCGGGAGACCGCGGACGCGCTGCGGCGCGTTGCGGGCCGGGCGGGGGTGCCGGTGCGGGAGCCGGTGGTATGCAGGCAGGGACCGGCGAGCCGGCACGCCGGTTCGCCAGAGCTTTCATATCTGGAACGGTATCTGTTCCGGGGCCTGAAGCCGCGCACGGATCCGCCGCGCCCTCATGATATCGTGTTCGCCGGGGCGAAGAGCCCCCGGGAGGAGACGGAAGCGGCGGCGCGGGAGATCTGCCGCCTTGTCCGGGAGGAAGGATTCCGGTACCGGGACATCGCGGTGGTGACGGGGGATCTGACTTCGTACGGGATCTGCGCGGCGGAAGCATTTTCAGAAGCGGAGATTCCGTATTTCATCGATGAGAAACGGAGCCTTCTCCGGAATCCTTTTATCGAATATCTGCGGGCGGCGCTGGAAGCGTGCACGGACGGGTATTCGTTCGAGAGCATGTTCCGGATGCTGAAGAGCGGCATGACGGACTTTCCGCGGGCGGATATCGAGCAGCTCGAGAATTACGCGCTCGGAACGGGCCTGAAGGGCAAAGGACGCTGGCGGGAGAAGCTGATCTATCACTACCGGGATGAGGATCCGGCGGAGGTACCGAAGCTGGACGCGCTCCGGGCGGAGATCTGCGCGCTGATCGATCCGCTGTCCGTCGCGCTGGCGCGGCGGGGCGGTACGGTGCGGGAAAAGGCCGAGGCGCTCTATTCGTTCTGCGTCCGCAGCGGTGCCGAGCGTAAGCTGGCCGAAAGGGAGCAGGCGCTGCGCGAGTCCGGCGAGGGGGCGCTGGCTCGGGAGTATGCCCAGGTCTATCCTTATGTGATCGGATTTCTTGACAAGCTGGTGGCGGTGCTGGGGGATCAGCCGATTTCCATGGCGGATTTCCGCGCTCTGCTGGAGGCGGGATTCGCCGAGGCGCGGGTGGCGGTGATTCCGCCGGGCAGCGACCGGGTCGTGATCGGCGATGTGGAGCGGACACGTCTCGGGGAGGTGAAGGCGCTGCTGTTCCTCGGCGTCAATGAAGGCCTGATCCCGAAGACGGAGGCGTCGGGCGGTCTTCTCACCGAATGCGACCGCGAGACGCTGGAGAAGGCCGACATCGCGCTGAAGCCGACCGCCCGTCAGGCCGCCTATATCGAGCGGTTCTATCTCTACACGGCGCTGACCCGCCCGTCGGCCCGGCTGTATCTCTCGGCGAGCCGGACCGGAGCGAAGGGCGAATCGCTCAGCCCGGCGTATCTTTTCGAGTCGGTGCGCCGGCTGTTCGGTGATCCGGAGGTGGAGGATGTCAGCCGGAGTCCCCGTGCGGAGCGGAAGCGGGCGTCGGTCCGGCGTCTCACGGATGTCATGCAGCGGCTGGGGGAACGGCCTCTCGACGGACCGGAAAAGGAGCTGTTTCTCAGCTACCGGTTCGATCCTGACTACGCGGATTTCACGGAGCGGCTGCTTTCGGCGGCAGTCCGCCGGAAACCGGCGGACCAGATCGGCCGGGCGGCCGCGCGTGCGCTGTACGGGACGGATCTTCACTGCTCGGCCACGCGGCTGGAGAGCTTCTGCGCCTGTGCGTTCGGCCATTTTCTGCAGTACGGACTGCGGCTCAGGCAGCGCCCGGATTATCAGTTCACCGGGATGGATTTCGGGAATCTGATGCACCGGTCGCTGGAGCTGGCCGGCACGCGCCTCATCGGGAAGAACCTTGAGGGGACGGAGCCGGGCGCGCTGTCCTCTCTGGCGGTGGATTCGCTCAAGCAGGCGGTGCGGGAGGTCGGCGAGTCGTCGGTTCTTTACTCTACGGCGCGGGATCAGTACCGGATCAGGAAAATGCAGCGGCTGCTCGACGCGTCTCTTGATGCCATCGGGGCGCAGCTGGGCGCCGGCCGCTTCTCTGTCTATGCGGTCGAGGAGGATTTCCGGAGCCGGGAGGGGCTGCAGTCGCTGGCCTTTTCGTTCCCGGACGGGACGAGCATGACGCTGACCGGACGGATCGACCGGATCGACACCTGCGACGACGGCGATGTGACGTATGTGAAGATTGTGGATTACAAGACCGGCGGAACCGTCTTTGACCCGTCGCTTGTCTATTACGGCCTCCAGCTTCAGCTGGTGATGTACATGAACGCGGCGATGGAGATCCTCCGGAAGGAGGGAAAGCATCCGCAGCCCGGCGGGCTGTTTTATTTCAGGGTGCAGGACCCGATTCTCCCGGATCACGGAGAGACGGACGAGGAGCTGGCCGGAGTGCGGCTGAAGAAGATGACGGGCTCCGGAGTGGTGAGCACGGACGAAGCGGTGCTTGACGCGCTGGACCGGGATCTGAAGGCCGCCGGCCGCTCGGACGTGATTCCGGTTTCGCGCACGAAGAAAGGCGCGTTCGGGAGCCGCTCGGCCGTGCTCGACGACAGCGGTTTTCAGGTGCTCGGGCGCTATGCGGCCTTCCGGGTGCAGAAGGCCGGCGCGGCTATGATGAGAGGCGCCGCGGAGATGAATCCCTATGCCTACGGTCAGCGGACCGCCTGCACATGGTGTCCCTTCCGGAGCGCCTGCGGATTTGAACAGCGGATCCCCGGCTGCACGTACCGGATGCTGGCGAAGATGGATACGAAGCTCGCGATTGCGAAGATGGAAGAGACGATGACGGCGGATGAGAGCGGCAAGACGCCGGGAGAGGAGAAAGAGGATGGCAATCCGGTGGACTGAGGAGCAGGCGCGCGTCATCAGCGCGCGTCACAGCAATCTGCTGGTCAGCGCGGCGGCCGGCAGCGGCAAGACAGCCGTTCTGGTCGAGCGGATCCGGAGGCTGATTCTCGATCCGGTTCATCCGGTGGATGTGGACCGGCTGCTGGTGGTGACGTTCACCCGGGCGGCGGCCGGTGAGATGAAGACGCGGATCATGAAAACGATCGCGGCGGCCCGGGAGCAGGATCCGGACAACGAGCATCTCGCACGTCAGCTGACGCTGGCGAGCCGTGCCCAGATCACCACCATCGACGGTTTCTGTTCCTATGTGGCGCGCAGCTACGGACATACGATCGGACTTGTTCCCGGCTTCCGGGTCGCGGCGGAGGGCGAGCTGAAGCTGCTCCGGCACGATGTGATCTCCGCCGTGATCGAGGAGGCGTATGAACGTCAGGCGGAAGGAGAATATCCCGGGTGGGAAGCGTGCGTCGAAACCTTCGCGCCGGAGAAGACAGATGACCGGCTGGAGGCGATTCTTCTGGACCTCTACGAGGAATCCCGGAGCCATCCCGATCCCTCCGGATGGCTTCGGATGTGCCGGGAAAGCAATGAGGACGCGTCGGAGTCTTCGACGTGGATGCAGGCGTTTCTTTCTCAGGAGCGGATTCTGGCGGGCGACGCGAAGGAGCGGGCGGACGCCAATGTGCGTCTCACCGGACGGCCGGACGGGCCGGCTGCCTATGCCCGGACCGCAGAGGACGAGCAGGGACTGCTGGAGGCGCTGGTCAGAGCGGAGTCCTATGAGGAGTGGCACCGCCTGCTGACAGACTATGAGGGAACGCGGCTGTCGTCGAAGAAGCCGGGACCGGAGGAGGACCCGGCTCTGCGTGAAACCTTCAAGACGAACCGTGAAACCGTGACGGCGGCGATCAAGGAGCTGAAAGCCGTGTTCGCCGCGCCGCCGGATCAGGCGTTTGCGGATGTCAGAAGGAGCGCGGGTCCGCTGACGACGCTTCTGGATCTGACGGAGACGTTTTCGGAGCGCTACGCGGAGGAGAAGCAGAAACGGGGCGTGATGGACTTTGCCGATCTGGAGCATGCGGCGCTGAAGATTCTCCGCGGTCCGGACGGCCGGACCGACGCGGCCCGGGAGCTGGCCGCCCGGTACGACGAGGTGATGATCGACGAGTATCAGGACAGCAATGATCTTCAGGAGGCGATTCTGACGGCTGTGAGCCGGATCGGGGACGGGGAGGACAACTATACCTGCATCGGCGACGTGAAGCAGAGCATCTACAGCTTCCGTCAGGCCCGTCCCGCGCTGTTCATGCGGAAGTTTCACGACTACGCCGCGCATCCGGAGAGCGGCACGAGGATCGATCTGCACCGGAATTTCCGGTCCCGGCGGGAGGTCATCGATACGGTGAACGGGATCTTCCGGCAGATCATGCGCTCGGAGGTCGGCGGCGTGGAATATGACGACGAGGCGGCGCTGTCTCCCGGCGGCGGGGCGGAGCCGGAGGGAGATCCCGCCGCTTCCGGGACGGATGCATTTCCCATGGATTTCCGGACCGAAATTCTGCCGGTTCTGACCGGTGAGACGGATGAGGAGGGCGGGAGTCTTCTGGAGGATACGTCGGCGCGGGCGAAGGCCGAGCTGGAGGCGCGGGCGATCGGAGGCCGGATCCGTCAGCTGGTCGGCGGGGGAAGGATTCATGACCCGCGGACGGGGGCGATGCGGCCGGTGCAGTACCGCGATATTGTGATTCTGATGCGCTCGGTCGGCACGGCGGGAGAGAGCTTTCTCCGCGTGCTGGAATCGATGCGGATCCCGGTCTATGCGGACACGAAAGGAGGGTACTTCGATTCCCTCGAGGTCAGGACGGTTCTCAGCTTTCTTTCGCTTCTTGACAACGCGCAGAACGATATTGCGGCGGCGGCAGTGCTCCGGTCGGCTTTTGTGGGTCTGTCCGCCGAGGAGATGGCGGAGGTCCGGATGACGCCGGACGCGGTGAACTGGGCCGGCTCGATGAACCGGGACGCAGTTTCCTACTATGACGCGGCGCGGCAGTACGCCCGTACCGGCGCGCGGCCGGCGCTGCGGGGGAGGCTGGAGACCTTCTTCGGTTTCTATGACAGTCTGAAGGAGGGCATGGAGGATACGCCGCTTCATGAGCTGATCAACCGGATCCTGACGGAGAGCGGCTATCTCGCATATGTTTCGGCGCTCCCGGGAGGCGCCCAGCGGGAGCTGAACCTGCGGATGCTGGTGGATCAGGCGGCGGAATACGAGCAGAGTTCCTACATCGGGCTGTTTCATTTCGTCCGCTATATCGAGAACCTGAAGAAGCAGGCGATCAGTCCGGATGAACAGAGCGCGGTGGCGGAAAACGAGAATGTGGTCCGCATCTACACTATTCACAAGAGCAAGGGACTGGAATTTCCGGTCGTCTTTCTCGCGGGCATGAACCGTCGGTTCAACCGGCAGGACATGAACGCGAGCCCGCTGATTCATCCGGAGCTGGGGCTCGCGTCGGACCTGGTGGATCTTGAGCGGCGCGTCAGAAGGACGACGCTCCGGCGGGAGGCGCTCCGGGACCGGCTGCGGCGGGACGCGGCCGGCGAGGAGCTCCGCGTGCTGTACGTCGCGATGACGCGGGCGAGGGAGAAGCTGATCATCACGGGCACCGTGAAGGACGAGGACGCGCTCCGGAAGATGACGCCGGATCTCCCGCTGCGGGAGACGCAGCTTCCGGTGAATTTTCTCGTCTCCGCGCCCTCCTTCTTCAGCTGGATCGTACCGGCTGCGGAACGGATGGCGCGGCGCGCGGAGCTGGCGCACCTTGAATGTCCGCTGGTGATTCTTCCGACGGGCGCGTCTGCGCTGGCGGCGGAGGAGACGGCGACGGTGATCCGGAGGGAGGACGCGGTCCGGGAGCTGCGGGAGCTGAAGCCGGAGCAGGTCTTCGACGGACCGACGCGCCGTATGCTGGAGGAGCGGTTCGCGTGGATGTATCCGTATGCCGGCCGGGAGCAGATCCCGGTCGAGGTTTCGGTTTCGGCGATCGAGCATCATCTCTATGACGCGGCGGAGGCGGAGGACGAGACTCCGCCGGTCATGCAGCTGGTGCCGGAGGCGGAGCGGGAGGAGAGCGAGCCGCTGGTGCCGGCGTTTATCCGGGAGGCGGAGCGGAAGGAAACGCGCCCGGCGGCGGAGTGGACAGAGGCTGTGGAAGAGAAAATCCGGCCGGACGCGGCCGGCCGGTACGAGTCGCGGGAAACGGGAACAGCCGGGCAAAACACGGCACAGGAAGCGGAGACGGCCGGGCAAGGCGCGGCGCGGGAAACGGGAACGCCTGCGCCGGGCGGCATGGCGCAGGGTGCTCAGGCCTCGGCGCCGCTCCGCGGCGCCGAGCGCGGTACTGCCTATCATCATGTGATGCAGCGGATGGATTTCAGCGGTCTTGACGATATGGCGGGGGATGAGCTTGCAAAGGAGATCTCTGACCGGATGCTGGCGCTGAGGAAGAGCGGTATTCTGACGGAAGCGGAACGGATGAGCGTGAGGGCTTCGGACATCGCCGCCTTTGCCGGAAGCGGGGTCGGGCGGCGGCTCGCGCAGGCCGGCGAGACGGGGCGGCTTTTCCGTGAGCAGCCCTTCGTGCTTGAGGTGCCGGCCTCCCGCATCCGCGGCGACTGGCCGGAGGAGGAGCCGGTCTTCGTGCAGGGCATGATCGACGCCTTTTTCTACGAGGAAGGAGAGGTTGTGCTGCTGGATTACAAGACGGACCGAATTCGTGAGGAAGGCGAGCTGCTCCGCCGATACGGTCTTCAGCTCAGAACCTACGCGGACGCGCTGGCGCAGGCGACTGGGAAAAACGTGAAGGAGCGGTGGATCTGGTCCTTCGCGCTGCGGCGCGCGGTGCGGGCGGATCTCTGAGAGACAGAATCGAAGGAAGCGGCCGGACGGACGTCCGGCCGCTTCCGCGGCGATCCCCTTTTCACGGAGCGCGGACCAGAGGCTGATCTGCAGCATGCCGTTCGCCTGAGAGGCCCAGACCGGGAAGTTCGGCGCGTAGAGCGGAAACTGCTCCTCCAGCTTTTTCACGACCGATTCGTCGGTGAAATAGAGATTTCAGAATCTCTTCATTGCTTTTTCGCAGGATTGACGTATAATGGCGGGTATCTGTGAAGAAATGATGACAGTCAGACCAGATTTATCTGCAAAGGAGGGTCGATCCATCATGAAATACGGAATCACAGCGTT
Organism: Chordicoccus furentiruminis; assembly: GCF_019355395.1. Taxonomy (GTDB): domain Bacteria; phylum Bacillota; class Clostridia; order Lachnospirales; family Lachnospiraceae; genus Chordicoccus; species Chordicoccus furentiruminis. The sequence goes on along the minus strand of NZ_CP048829.1, from coordinate 1,462,010 downwards.
TGTTACGGCCGCGGCGACGGGACTTGCCGCGATGCTGAGTCCGGTGACGGCGGTGGGCGGCAGCGATACGCCTTTTGTTGCGCTGGGCGCCGATCTGACGGAAACCCAGAAGACGAAGGTGATGAAGCTGCTGAACGTCACATCCGACGAGCTGACGCAGGATACCGTCGTGACCGTGACGAACGCGGACGAGCATAAATATCTCGGCACCATCATCGACAGCGCCCAGATCGGGACGAAGGCGATCTCGTCCTGCAAGGTCACGGCGATGTCGAAGGGCTACGGGATTCAGGTCAAAACCCACAACATCAGCTATGTCACCGCGGATATGTATGAGAATGCACTCGCGACCGCGGGTATGTCCGACGCGGAAGTCGTCGTGGCGGCGCCCGTCAGCGTCTCCGGCACGGCGGCACTGGTCGGGGCGATGGAAGCCTACTCCAAGATGCAGGGGACGGCCGTCGATACGGAGTCTGTGGAAAATGCAGTCCGCGAGCTTGTCACGGAAGCCAGCGTCGCCGAGCATACAGGCGATTCCGACCGCACGGCCCAGCTGATCGCGGCGGTGAAGCAGATCATCGCGGAGAAGAAGATCACCGATGAAAGCGATATCCGCGACGCGATCGCCGACGTGGCGACGCAGCTTGGCGTCAGTCTTACGGAAAGCGACATCGACGCGATCGTCGCGCTGATGAAGAAGCTCGCCTCCATGGATCTCGACGTGGATCAGCTGACGGAGCAGGCGCAGAGCATCTACCGGAAGGCGAAGGACAGCGGACTGGATCTCAGCAAGTACGGCATCAGCCAGGAAGAAGTGAACACCTTCTTCAGCGAGCTGCCGGCGCTGCTCCGTGAGTTTGTGAGCTGGCTGCGGGGCGTCTTTCACATCAGCGGATGAATTAAATTGGAAAGACAGAAAAAGACGCGCACCGGATTGTTTTCATCCGGTGCGCGTCTTTTTCGTTCACACGGCTCTCTCCGGAACGGAGACAGCCGGAAAGGGACTTCAGCCGAAATATCTGTCGTGCAGACCCTTGAAAGCCTTGCCGTGACGTGCCTCGTCGCGTGCCATCTCATGAACCGTGTCATGGATCGCGTCGAGGTTCGCCGCCTTCGCGCGCTTTGCGAGATCCGTCTTGCCGGCGGTAGCGCCGTTCTCCGCCTCGATTCTCATCTCGAGGTTCTTCTTCGTGCTGTTGGTCAGCACCTCACCGAGAAGTTCGGCGAACTTGGACGCATGCTCCGCTTCCTCATGAGCCGCCTTCTCATAGTAAAGACCGATTTCCGGATAACCCTCGCGGAACGCGACGCGCGCCATCGCGAGATACATGCCGACCTCGGAGCACTCGCCCGTGAAGTTGGCGCGAAGATCAGCCTTGATATCTTCCGGCACGTCGGAAGCGACACCGAGCACGTGCTCGGAAGCCCATGTCATCTCCTCGTCCTGTCTGACGAACTTGGAGGCCGGAGCCTTGCAGACCGGACACTGTGCCGGAGCCTGATCGCCTTCATAAACGTAACCGCAGACACTGCAAACCCATTTTGCCATAATTGCATCTCCTTTGCTGGAAACAACGCAGTTGCTTTCTTTCCGAGTATAACACGGGGGATGTCAAATCACAATGAAGGCGGCCATTAAAAAATTGTGAATTGCGGCCCGCCGCGTTATACTGGAATAGTAAAAATGCAGGCGGAGTGACGGCCGGAAACGGCTGCCGCGGCGCCTGCGACGTGTCTTTCGGAAATGACGGATGCAAAGGAGTGCTTCATGCTGTATGCCCTGTACTGGTGGGCGGTTCTGCTGTTCATCGGCGTCGCTTTTCTGCCGTTTGCCAATCTGATTTTTCAACGGTTCCGTGATCATGGCTGGATTTTCTCGAAGATGATCGGCCTCTTTCTGACGGCGTGGCTGACCTGGACGCTGAATGTCGCGGGCATTCTGCCTTTCCGCCAGGAGGCGGCAATCGGCTGTCTGGTCCTCTGCTTCGCGGTGAACTGGCTGGGGTATCTGGCCGCGAGACGGCGCAGGCCGGCGCCGGAGGCGGAAGAGCCGGATGAAGAGGACGAACCGCTTCCCGGGGAGGAATTTGTGCCTGAGGAGGAAACGGAAGAGAAGGACGTGACGCCGGTCCGGGCGGAGCGCCCGTCTCCGGGCTTCGGGTGGCTCGGCGATCCGGGGACCCGGCGTCTGATTTTCACGGAGGAGATCCTGCTTCTCGGCATCATGACGGCCTGGATGTGGATCGTCGGATTCAAGCCGGAGGCATACGGGACGGAAAAATTCATGGACTACGCGTTCCTCACCTCGATGGCGCGGAGCGAGACGATGCCGTTTCCGGATCCCTGGTACGCGGGCTATCACGTCAATTATTATTACGGCGGACAGTATATCACAGCCTGGCTCATGAAGCTGACGGGAACGACCGCGGGGCTGGCCTACAATGTGATGCGGAGCCTGATCACAGCCTGTTCCTTCGTGCTTCCGTTCTCGCTGGCGTTCCAGCTGATGTACGACCTCATGAATCAGGATACGGCGAAGCAGTTCAGCAGGATGCTCTCCCTCGCCGACCGTCTGGGCCGGGCGGCACGCCGCGTGCCGGCCGAGGAGATGCCGGAACAGGCGGAGGGACTTCTCACATCGGCGCGGGCGGCGCACCAGGCCCGCCGCTGGAAGGGAAGCCGGACGGCGCAGGCGGCTGTCCGCGCGAAGAAGGAAGCGGACAGCGCGCGCGCCGGGGCCTTCCTGGCGGACGCCGAGCCGGGCGGCGCGGCGGGCGGCGCGAAGCGCCCCGCCCGGCGCCGCCGCTCTTCCGCCCGGGAGACACTGGCGGCGAGGGCGGCCGTACTCAGGGATCCGGCAGATCCCGCCAGCTATGGCTGCGGTCTGCTGGCGGGGCTGGCCGTGGCCTTCTGCGGCACAATGCATTACTTTATCTACGGCATTGTGAAGACGGTTCAGTCGGCAGCGTCCGGCGTGAAGTACAGCTACTGGTTTCCGGATTCGACGCGCTATATCGGCTATAACCCGGATCTTCCGGACAAGACGATCCACGAGTTTCCGGCCTATTCCTCGGTGCTCGGGGATCTGCATGCCCACTACATCAACATCCTCTTCGTTGTGACGGTGGTGGCGGTGGCTTACGCGTGGGCGGAAAAGCAGGATGCGCGTCATCCGGACCGGCTGCCGTTCCTCCGGCCGGAGGTGCTGCTGACCGGCCTGATGACCGGCGTGTTCCGCTGGACGAATTTCTGGGATTTTCCGATCTATTTCGTGGTCTGCGGAGCGATCCTCCTTTTTGTCAACCGGAGGACGTACCGGGGCTCGCTGCTCCGGTTTCTGGGCGTGACGCTGGCCGAGGCCGCGGTGATGTTCGCCGCGGGATGGGCGGGAGCCCTTCCGTTTACGCTGACATTCTGGCAGATTTCCTCGCAGATCGGCCTTACGCACAGCCATACGCTGTTTCATCAGCTTCTGGTGATCTGGGGGCTGCCCTGTATCCTTTATGTCTGGTTCGCGCTGACGCTCTTTCGGGAGCAGCGCCACATGCGCCGGACGACCCGGAAAATGCAGTGGTCGGCTCATCCCGTCGCTCTGCCGGATCTGACCGTGCTGCTGCTTGGTCTCTGCGCGGCGGGCCTGGTGGCGATGCCCGAGTTCATCTATGTGAAGGACATCTACGGCGGGGAGAACTACCGCGCGAACACGATGTTCAAGCTGACATACCAGGCGTTCATCCTGTTCGGCATCGTGATGGCCTACGCGCTGGTCCGGGTGCTGGCGGTCAACCGCCGGCGTGCCTTTGAGGAGCGTTTCCGCATCGATGCGAAGCCGGACGCGGATCTCGCGTCGCTCATCGACCGGACAGACGACGCCGCACGGCACATTCTGGGGGAGGAGGCGGAGGAACCTCTTGCCCGGAGGACGGCGCACAGCGCGCATATGGCGGTGAGCCTCCTTCACAGACGGGCGGACCGGCGCCGGAAGGCGCGCCTTACCGCCGCCGTGGCGGGCATTCTGCTTCTTTGCGTGCTGGGCGGCTACACCGGCACAGCGGTATCCTCGTGGTTCGGAAACGTATTCGACCCCTCGAAGCGGATTTCATCGGATGCCTCGGTCTTTATCGCCCAGTCCTTCCCCACTGACTTCCGCGCCGTCCGCTGGCTCACGCAGCATGTGGACGGACAGCCGACTGTGCTGGAGGCATCCGGAAACAGCTACACCGACTGCGGCCGCGTCTCTGTGGCGACCGGTCTGCCGACGGTGGCGGGCTGGTATGTTCACGAGTGGCTCTGGCGCAACCGGGTCGATGAACTGAACCAGAGAGTGAGCGATATCCGCGCCATCTATACTTCCTCCGATGAGGAAACCGTGAAGAATCTGATCCGGAAGTACCGGATCTCTTACATCTACATCGGTGCGCTGGAACGCGAGACGTACGGAACCGTGCAGGACGCGCTGCTGCAGAAGCTGGGAAAGGTGGCCTTCTCTGACGGCACGTCGACGTACATCATGGAGGTCGATTCTCTCTGGAAGAAGGGATGAGACGGTGCGCAGGGAAGTGTACGTTACGATTCTCTTTGTCCGGATGGTGCGGGAGACTCCGGGCGAAGGGATGAGAAAGCTCGTTCCAGGAAGGCGGTTCTGCACGGGGAAGCTCCCGTTGTCTGCGTGCCCGAGCGGCGGCTGAGATCCGGTCTGTCAGATGCGGACCGGTCTCTCCGTCTTGTTCACCGGCGGCAAATACGATATGATAAAAGCAGTATGCGTCCGGCCGGCCATACCGGCGGGCACTGGCGCTGACAGGAGCTCATCTGCTCAGGGAGGTAAACGGAGAACATGGCTGACAGAAAACCTTATTACATCACGACGGCGATCGCCTACGCATCCGGAAAGCCGCATATCGGCAACACGTACGAGATCATTCTCGCGGACGCGATCGCGCGCTACAAGAGACTGGAAGGCTTCGACGTGCATTTCCAGACAGGTACGGACGAGCACGGCCAGAAGATTCAGGACCGGGCCGAGGCGGCCGGTATGACGCCGAAGGAATATGTGGACCGGACCGCGGGCGAGATCCGGCGGATCTGGGACCTGATGAATACGTCCTATGATCACTTCATCCGGACGACGGACGAGTATCACGAAAAGCAGATCCAGAAGATTTTCCGGAAAATGTACGACAAGGGCGATATCTATCTGGGCGAATACAAGGGTATGTACTGCAAGGAGTGCGAGTCCTTCTACACCGAATCCCAGCTGGTGGACGGCAAATGCCCGCTGGACGGCTGTGATGTCGAGCCCGCCTCCGAGCCGGCTTATTTCTTCCGGATGAGCCGCTACGCAGACCGGCTGATCGACTACATCAACACCCATCCGGACTTCATCCAGCCGGAGTCGCGGAAGAACGAGATGATGAACAACTTCCTGCTGCCGGGGCTTCAGGATCTCTGCGTTTCCCGAACGTCCTTCAGCTGGGGGGTTCCGATCGATTTCGCGCCGGGACACGTCGCCTATGTCTGGCTGGACGCGCTGTGCAACTACATCACCGGTCTCGGCTACGACGCGGACGGGCATTCGTCGGATGAATTTCACAAATACTGGCCGGCGGATCTTCATCTGATCGGCAAGGACATCATCCGGTTCCATACGATCTACTGGCCGATTTTCCTGATGTCGCTGGATCTGCCGCTTCCGAAGCAGGTGTTCGGCCACCCGTGGCTGCTGCAGAGCGGCGGCAAGATGTCGAAGTCCAAGGGCAACGTGATCTACGCCGACGATCTCGCCGAGATCTTCAATGTGGACGCGGTCCGTTACTTCTGCATCCATGAGATGCCTTTCGAAAATGACGGCGTGATCTCCTATGATCTGATGGTGGAGCGGTGGAACTCCGAGCTGGCGAATACGATGGGCAATCTCGTGAACCGGACGATCGCCATGAGCAACAAGTACTTCGGCGGCGCGGTATCGAACCGGAACGTCCATGACACGGAGGGCATCGACAAAGATCTCGCCGCGGTGACGGCTTCCACGGCGGAACGGGTGACCGCGAAGATGGACCAGCTCCGGGTGGCGGACGCGCTGACGGAGGTTTTCAATCTCTTCAAGCGCTGCAATAAGTATATCGACGAGACGGAGCCGTGGAAGCTGGCGAAGGATCCGGCGGCTTCGGACCGTCTTTCCACCGTGCTCTACAACCTGCTGGACAGCATTCAGACCGGCGCGACGCTGCTTGAAGCCTATATGCCGGAGACAAGCGCCCGGATCCTCGACCAGATTCACGCGGAGCCGGTTCCGTTTGAGAATCTTTCCCGCACCGGGAACTACCCGGCGGAGAACCGGGTGACGGAGACGCCGGAGATCCTCTTCCAGCGGCTGAAGATGGAGGATGTGATGGCGAAGATCGACGCGCAGCGGAAGGCGGCGGGTCTGCCGTCTCTGGCCGAGGCCGAGGCGAAGGAAAAGGCCGAAGCGGCCGCGAAGGAAGCGGCGGAGGCGCCAAAGCCGGCGCTCGCCCACAAGCCGGTCTGCACTTACGATGATTTCGCGAAGTGCGAGTTCCGCGTGGGCGAGATCGTTACCTGCGAGGCGGTGAAGAAGTCAAAGAAGCTGCTGGTCAGCCAGGTGGATCTCGGCGACCGGACCGTGCAGATTCTGTCGGGGCTTCGTCCGCAGTACACGCCGGAGATGATGAAAGGCCGGAAGGTGATGGTGATCACGAACCTTGCCCCGCGGAAGATGGCGGGCCTTGAGTCCGAGGGGATGATTCTCTGCGCGGAGGCGCCGGACGGCACGCTGTCTCTGATGACACCGTCGGATCCGGAGACGGTGCCGGGCGGATCGGAGATCGGGTGAATCCATGATCTTCGACACGCATGCGCACTATGACGACAGCCAGTTTGACGCCGACCGGGAGGAGGTGCTCGCGGGTCTTCCGGCGGCCGGCGTCACGCGGATCTGTGATGTGAGCGCCTCGGCGGACAGTCTCGCCCGCGTGCGCGCCATCGCGGATTCGCATGATTTCGCGTACGGCGCGGTGGGGCTTCATCCCGACGAGGTGGGGGATCTGACGCCGGCGGTGATGGCGGAGATGAGGGAGGATCTGAAGGATCCGAAGATCGCCGCGGTGGGTGAGATCGGGCTTGACTACCACTGGGACATCCAGCCTCACGACGTGCAGATCCGGTGCTTCCGGGAGCAGATCCGTCTCGCGATGGCTTTCGGAAAGCCGATCCTCGTTCATTCGAGAAATGCAGCCGCCGACACACTGAGCGTGATCGAGGCGATGTACGGCGATTCCTCCGTCTGCGCGGCGGAGAATCCGGCCTTCGCGGCCGCGCTGGCCGCGGGCAGCCGGGTGCCGGGCGTCATTCACAGCTATTCGGGGTCGCTTGAGCAGGCGAAGATCTATACTTCGCTGGGCTTTCTTCTGGGCGTCGGCGGCGTGCTGACCTATCAGGGATCAAAGAAGCTGAAGCGTGTGGTGGAGCATCTTCCGCTCTCCTGCTTCGTGCTGGAGACGGACGCGCCGTATCTGGCTCCCGAGCCGCACAAAGGCGGGCGCAATACGTCCGCTTACCTTCCGCTGGTGGCGCAGGCCGTCGCGGAGATCAAGGGGGTCCCGGAGGCCGAAGTGGAACGCGCGACCTTTGAGAACGCGCTGCGGCTGTTTGATCTGAGGCAATGACGGAACAAAGCGGGAAGACGGCCCTGCCGCCGGAAAAAGCGCGGATCAGGCGGGAACGAACACGGGAAATGTGCGATGTCGGCGGAGCCGGCAGGAAGGACGGGCGTATGAAGGTTCTGATTCTGGCGGGCGGCTACGGAACCCGTATCTCGGAGGAATCCCAGTATAAGCCGAAGCCGATGATCGAGATCGGCGGGAAGCCGATCCTCTGGCATATCATGAAGTACTATTCTTCATTCGGCTACCGCGATTTCATCATTCTGGGCGGCTACAAGCAGTATGTCATCAAGGAGTTCTTCGCGGACTATTTTCTGCACAACTCCGACGTCTCCTTCAATCTCGAGACGAATGAGATGAAGGTGCTGGACGGTCACTCGGAGAACTGGACGGTCACCATCGTGGATACGGGCCTTGACACGATGACCGGCGGCCGCGTGAAGCGGGTAAAGAAGTATGTCGGCGACGAGACGTTTATGCTGACCTACGGCGACGGCGTATCCAATGTGGATCTGGACGCTCTGCTGGCGTTTCACCGGAGTCACGGGCGGATCGCCACGGATACGATGATCCGCTTCGCACAGCAGAAGGGAGTCATCGACTGCGCGCCGGACGGACGGGTCCGTCAGTTCCGGGAGAAGAACCGGAGGGACGGCGACCTGATCAACGGCGGCTTTATGGTTTTCGAGCCGGCGATTTTTGACTATCTGGACGGAGACAGCTGCGTGCTTGAGCAGGAGCCGATGCAGCGGCTGGCGGATGAGGGGCAGCTGATGGGGTATCTGCACGAGGGGTTCTGGCAGTGCATGGATACCCAGCGGGAGAAGAAGAAGCTGGAGGCACTCTGGGCCTCCGGAAACGCGCCGTGGAAGCGGTGGTGAGCACGCCGCTTATCGTCCGGATACGGAGGGAAACGGATGAGCACGCCGCTCATCGCCCGGCCAGGCCAGGAGACGGGTGAGCACGCCGCACACTGCCCGGCAGAGGCAGGAAGCCGGTGAGCACGCTGCCTTTGATCCGGCGGCGGCCCGATTCTTCCGGAACGCGGCCTGCATGTCCCGAAACGGAATCAGGGATCACAGAAAGGAACGGAATGACTGAAAGAAATCTGTATCGCGGAAAACGCGTCCTGGTGACAGGCCATACCGGCTTCAAGGGGAGCTGGCTTGTGACAATTCTCGCGCAGGCCGGGGCGGATGTGACCGGATATTCGCTGGATCCGCCGACGGAGCCGAATCTCTACACGCTTTCCGGCGTGGGGGACCGGATCCGCTCCATCCGGGGAGACGTGCGGGACCCTGACGCGCTTCAGGCCGCCTTTGATCTCGCGAAGCCGGATATCGTCTTCCATCTGGCCGCGCAGCCGATCGTCCGGACCTCCTACCGGGAGCCGCGGCTCACCTATGAGACAAACGTCATGGGGACGGTGAATGTCTGTGAATGCATCCGGCGGTCCGACACGGTCCGCTCCTTCCTCAACGTGACGACGGACAAGGTCTATGAGAACCGCGAGTGGGTCTGGGGCTATCGGGAGAACGAGCCGCTGGACGGCTACGACCCGTATTCCAACAGTAAATCCTGTTCGGAGCTGGTGACGCACAGCTACCGGAAATCGTTTTTCGACGCGCAGGGCGTCGCGGTTTCGACGGCCCGTGCGGGAAATGTCATCGGCGGCGGCGACTTCGCGGAGGACCGGATCGTCCCGGACTGCGTCCGGGCGGTTACGGCCGGACGGCGTATTCTTGTGCGGAATCCTCACTCGGTGCGGCCGTATCAGCATGTGCTGGAGCCACTGGCGGTCTACCTGATGATCGCCGCGGAGCAGTATGTCCGCCCGGATGCCGCGGGGAGCTACAACGTCGGGCCGGACGAGGCGGACGCGATCACGACCGGCGAACTTGCGGATCTGTTTTGCGCGGACTGGGGAGAGGGCTCATCCTGGTACACGGAGAGGACGGACGGTCCCCATGAGGCGAACTATCTGAAGCTGGACTGCTCGAAGCTGAAGGCCGCTTTCGGCTGGAAGCCGCGATGGAACGTGGCAGAAGCGGTCCGGCGCACGGTGGACTGGTCGAAGGTGTGGATCCGTGACCCGGCGTCCGTTCCCGCCTGTATGGAGGAGCAGATCCGGGCATTTTTCAAAGAAGAGGAGAGAAGCAGCCATGTTTGAGAACAAGACGGAGGAAGAGGCCCGGAAGCAGATCCTTGACGAGGTCGCGGCCTACTGCCGGACGTTTCACAACCGGCCGGCGCCGTTTCACGAGGGCGACCGGATTCCCTACGCGTCCCGTGTCTACGATGAGCACGAGATGACCAACCTGGTGGACGCGGCGCTGGAGTTCTGGCTCACCACAGGCCGCTATACGAAGGAATTTGAGCGGAAGTTCGGCGAAAAGCTGGGCGTGCGCTTCGTGAGTGTTGTCAATTCCGGTTCCTCGGCCAATCTGCTCGCGTTTCACGCGCTGACGTCGCCGCTTCTCGGGGACCGCCGGATCCGGAAGGGCGACGAGGTGATCACGGTGGCCGCCGGTTTTCCGACGACGGTGACGCCGATGATTCAGTACGGAGCGGTGCCGGTTTTCGTGGATGTGAAGCTGGAGACCGGAAATGTGGACGTGTCGAAGCTGGAGGAGGCGTACACCCCGAAGACCCGGGCGGTGATGCTGGCGCATTCGCTCGGCAATCCGTTTGACATCGGCGCGGTCCGCGCTTTCTGCGAACGCCACGGCCTCTGGCTGGTCGAGGACAACTGCGATTCGCTCGGCACCACTTACACTCTGAACGGAGAAACCCGTTTCACGGGAACCTTCGGCGATATCGCGACGTCCTCCTTCTATCCGCCCCATCATCTGACGATGGGAGAGGGCGGAGCTGTCTATACGAACAACCCGCTGCTGCACCGGATCGTCCGCTCGATGCGGGACTGGGGACGGGACTGCTACTGCCCGTCCGGACGGGACAATACCTGCGGACACCGCTACGACGGCCAGTACGGCACGCTGCCGAAGGGATATGACCACAAATATGTCTACTCTCACTTCGGATGGAATCTGAAGGCGACGGATCTGCAGGCGGCGATCGGATGCGCGCAGCTCGACAAGCTGGACGGATTTGCGGAGAGGAGACGCCACAACTTCCGCTATCTGACGGAGCAGCTCCGCGCGCTCGGCGCGGAGAAGGAACTGCTTCTTCCCGCCGCGACCGAGCATTCGGATCCGGACTGGTTCGGATATCTGATGGTGATACGGGAGAGCGGCCGCCGGGAAAAGGTCGTCCGCTTCATTGAGGATCACGGCGTGCAGACACGGATGCTTTTCTCGGGCAATCTGACCCGTCATCCCTGCTTCGACGAGATGCGGGCGGCGTATGAGGCGGGCGACCTTGAGCACGCGGGCTACCGCATTTCCGGAGAGCTGACGAATACGGACCGGATCATGAACGACGCCTTCTGGGTGGGCGTCTATCCGGGTATGACCGATGAGAAGCTGGCCTATATGGCGAAGACGATTGTGGCGGCGCTCCGCGAGGTGTGACGTTACGCGGCGTCAGCCTGAGGAGAGGCCGGACAGCGACAGAATTTCCCCGCGCACGGCATGGCCTGACAGTCCCTGGCGCAAGCTGGAAGGGAAGCCACGCCTCCGCGCAGCGGAGCAAGATACAGGGCGCCGGACGGACCGTTCCGCCCGCTCATGACCTGCATCAAAATAAAGGAGGCAATGCATGGACAAGGCGAAGGTGTATTTCACGGATTTTCGCACGAAGATCGACGTCCCGGTGACGAAGAAGCTGCAGAAACTGATCCGGAAGGCAGGCATTGGGACCATCGATATGGACGGCAAGTTCGTGGCGATCAAGATGCATTTCGGGGAGCTGGGCAATCTCGCTTATCTCCGTCCGAATTACGCCCGGGCTGTGGCGGACGTGGTGAAGGAGCAGGGCGGTATGCCGTTCCTCACGGACTGCAACACGCTCTATCCCGGTTCCCGCAAGCACGCGCTTGAGCATCTGGACTGCGCGAATATCAACGGATTCAATCCCGTTACGACCGGATGTCAGATTCTGATCGCGGACGGTCTCCGCGGCACGGATGACCTTGAGGTTCCGGTGCCGAACGGCGAGTACTGCAAGACAGCTTACATCGGCCGCGCGGTGATGGATGCGGATATCTTCATCTCGCTGACACATTTCAAGGGCCATGAGCTGACCGGATTCGGCGGAACGATCAAGAATATCGGAATGGGCTGCGGAAGCCGGGCTGGCAAGATGCAGCAGCACAACGAGGGGCATCCGCATGTGATCGAGGAGTCCTGCCGGGGCTGCAGACGGTGCGCGAAGGAGTGCGGATCGAACGCGATTTCCTACAATCATATGCGCGGGGACCGGCACGTCGCGTGGATCGACCCCGCTCTCTGCAAAGGCTGCGGCCGCTGCATCGGCGCCTGCGCGTTCGACGCCATCGAGAATGATAATGCCAGCGCAAACTCCATTCTCGGCTGCAAAATGGCCGAGTATACGGCGGCGGTCTGCGCGGACCGTCCCTGCTTCCACATCACGCTGATCACCGACGTGTCTCCGAACTGCGACTGTCACGCGGAAAACGACGCGCCGATCCTGCCGGATGTCGGCATGCTCGCGAGCTTTGATCCGGTGGCGCTCGATCAGGCGTGCGTCGACCTCTGTCAGAAGGCCGCGCCGATCCGGAGCAGCCAGCTGGGCGAAAATCTGGCGAAGCCCGACTGGCATGACCACGGCGATCACTGGACCAACAGCAATCCGAACGTCGCGTGGCGCGAGACCCTTGCGCACGGCGAGAAGATCGGGCTCGGGACAAGGGCGTACGAACTGATTACGATGGAGTGATACGGCGGAGGCTGCCGCATCAGAGGAGGAAGTGGTTATATCGTGTGATTCTCTTCGGAGAAGCCCGCACGGCATCGCCGTTCCGAACCTGGTGCGGCAGCTTCTTTTTTGGCGGATACCGTCTGCATTTCTTAAAAATTCGAGAATCAGGTGCACTTTATGCGAACAAGTTGTAAGATAAGAAAAAGCGTCTGACAATTGACCGGATGGAGGACAGGGAAAGGCGGAGTACGGCAGCGGCCTTTCCCGGATCGGCCGATCCGATGATCCTGCCAGAGATCAGAAAGGGAGGTTGGTTTTATGAAGCTCGACAAATACATCGGCTGTTCGAGAGCGGCGCAGAAGCTTGAGAAAGCGGACCTTGTCCTGAGGAATGCGAAGATCGTCAACGTCTTCACCGACCGCGTGGAGGAAGGAAATGTGGCGATCACCAACGGAATGATCGTCGGAATCGGCGATTACGAGGGAAAGGAAGAGATTGATCTTTACGGGCAGTACCTGACAAGCGGCTTCATCGACGCGCACCTGCATCTTGAATCGACGATGGTCAATCCCCAGGTACTGATCGCCAAGGCGGCGCAGCACGGGACGACGACGTTTATGGTGGATCCCCATGAGGCGGCCAATGTCTCCGGAACGGACGGCATCGACTATCTTCTGGAGCAGACAAAGGATTCGCCGGCGCATGTCTATGTGATGATGGCGAGCTGTGTTCCGGCGACCGCGATCGACGACAACGGCTTCATTCTGACGGCCGGGAAGATGGCGCCGTATCTGAAGAACCGCCGTGTACTGGGACTCGGCGAGGTGATGGACTGCATGTCCGTCATCAACGGGGATCCCGCGATGAACGAGAAGATCGAGCTCTTCGACGGGAAGGTGAAGGACGGCCACGCGCCGGGTCTTACGGACGAGCAGATGGCGGCCTATGTGATGGCGGGCATCACCACGGATCATGAGGGAACAACCTACGAGTATGTGATGAAGGAGCGCTCGATGGGCATGACCTGCCACATCCGGGAGGGCAGCGCGGCGCGGAATCTCGAGATGATCGTGAAAGGAATCGTGGAGAACAACACGAACACCGAAGGTTTCTGCTTCTGCACCGACGACAAGCACATCGAGGACATCGGCCGGGAGGGCGACATCGACCACAACGTGCGCAAGGCGGTCAGTATGGGGATCAGCCCGATCGCGGCGGTCAAGATGGCGACGATTCAGCCGGCGCGCTGCTATGGGCTGCGCCGGACCGGCGCGGTCGCGCCCGGGTATGACGCGGATCTGGTCGTCTGGGATTCCATCAAGGAATTCAACGCCCAGATGGTCTTCTACAAAGGACACCGGATCGACGACATGCTGAAGGTCCGTCCGAAGCCCTGTCCGCCGCAGCTTCTGGATACGGTGCATCTCGGCGTGATCGATCCGGAGAAGCTGAAGATCCGGGCGGACGGCGGAATGTTCCCGGTGATCCGTATGATTCCGGGGCAGATTCTGACCGAGCGGGAGGATCTTGTGCTGCCCGCGGGGCCGGACGGGCTGTTCGCGCCGGACGGAGAGCTGGACAAGATCGCGGCGTTTGAACGGCATAAGGCGACCGGAAAGATCGGCGCCGGCGTGGTGAGAGGCTTCGGCCTCAAAAACGGCGCGATCGCTTCCTCGGTCTCCCACGACAGCCACAACATCATCGCGATCGGTTCATCGGACGAGGATATCCTGACGGCTGTAAGGGAACTGGAACGGGTCCACGGCGGGTACACGATCGTCGAGAACGGGGAAGTCTTCGACACGCTGGAACTGCCGATCATGGGACTGATTTCGGATAAGAGCTATTCCTATGTGGACCGCAAGGTCCGCCGGATGACGGCGAAGGCGCACAGGATGGGTGTCCCGAAGGATATGGAACCGTTTGTGACGCTGTCGTTTATGGCACTGCCGGTGATCCCGGAGATCCGCTGCACGCCGCGCGGCGTCTACAGTGTGACGGAAGGGAAGATCATCCGGTGAAAACGGAGGAGGCGGGGCGGCGGCGAAGACGCTCCGCTTCCCGCTGACCCGATGGCGCGGCCTTTTCCCGTGAACGGAATGCGTCCGCGGAAAAAACGCCGACGGAGAGGCCGCCTGCCTGACGGGCGGAACCGTCAGCAGGTTCGGGATGATGCAGAGAGGAGATCTGTGATGAAGGGCTACAGGCTGCCGGAAGGCATTCTGCTGGGCGTTGCCTCGACGGCGACGGAAATCGAGGGCGGCTTCGTCCGGACGAACTGGGACGAATGGAGCCGGACGGACCGCATCCGCGACGGCGCGGACAGCCGGCGGGCTGCCGGACACTGGGAACGGGTCCGGAGCGATCTGGATCTGATGGCCGCGCTCGGCGTGCAGACATACCGTTTCAGTGTGGAGTGGGCGCGGATTCAGCCGGAGCCGGATCGGATCGACTATGAGGCGGTGAACCATTACCGGGATGAGCTGATCTCGATGAAAAGCCGCGGGATCCGTCCGATACTGACGATTCATGAGTTTACGAATCCGATCTGGTTCGAGCGGAGAGGCGCGTTCACGCGGCCGGCCAATGTGCGCAGTTTTCTTAGATATGTGGGGCTGGTCGTCAACTGCTTCGGCGATCTGGTGTCGGATTATGTCACCTTCGACGCACCGAACGTCTACGCCTGGATGGGCTACGCGGGTCACGGCTTTCCGCCGGGAGACAGCAATCTGATCACGGTCCGCCGCGTGCTCTCCGTGATGGCGGGCTGCCACATCCGGGCGTATGAGAAGATTCACCGGATGAGAGAGGCGATGGGATACACGGATACCCGCGTCGGCGTGGCGCTTGCGATGCGCTCCTTTGCCGCGCTGCACCCGTTCAGCACGACGGAGTCCCAGGCTGCGCGGATCAGCCAGTATCTCTATCAGGAACTGCCGGCCCGCGCGTTCCTTCTCGGGGATTTCCAATTCCCGATGGAGAATCTCGCCCGGTTCCGAAAGGGAACATACTGCGACTACCTCGGCCTCGATTACTGCACGCGTTCTCATGTCGTCCGCATCGGCGACAACGAGACGCGGGCGCAGGATCCGAAGAGTGACTGCGGGAAGGAAATCTATCCGCAGGGGCTGGAGGATGCGATGAGGGAGCTCTATGCGATCTGTCAGAAGCCGGTCTGGATTCTCGCGAACGGCGTCTGCGACAACTCGGATTCGTTCCGGAGCCTCTGGCTCTACGACCAGCTGGCGGTGCTCGCCCGTACCAGTCTTCCGGTGGAGCGGTACTGTTATTATTCCTTCCTCGACGGCTTCGAGTGGCTGGGCGGAGAGAGCCGCCGGTACGGACTCGTCCATGTGGACTTTGAAAGCGGCGAGCGGCGCGTGAAGCGGAGCGGCCACTTCTACCGGGAGATCATCGCCTGCAGAGGCGTGACCGAGGAGCTGGCCGAGCGCTATGTGAAAGCCCAGCAGTATCATCCCTGACGCGCAAATCCGGAGGGGGTGCATCTTATCGGCATGCACCCGGCTTCGGAACCATTCGGGAGCGCGTCATCCGGATGCATTTTGTGGACATGCATCCGGGGGTACATCATCCGGATGCATTTTATGGACATGCATCCGGATGCGGACGCATCCCGGTACAGCTGTTTGCATAGCCAGGATGCCCGAACGTGCAGTTTGCATTTTGTGCATAACCACAAATCAATATGACAGAACAGGAGGTCTGTATAGCGAAACTGCGTTTACAGCGCGCGCGCTTCATACTATAATAAGGTAAGATTGTCAGGCTTCCGGCGATCTGAGGCAGGATTGTCTGTAAAAAACAAATGGGGTGGGTACCGATGGAAAACAAATATGAGTTTACTAAGACGGACCAGTATTATTTCGGGCATGCGACGCACTACGATCTCTATAAGAAGCTGGGCGCGCATCCGACGGAAATAGACGGTCAGGCAGGCACATATTTTGCGGTCTGGGCGCCGGATGCCCGAAGCGTTTCCGTGGTGGGCGACTTCAACGGCTGGAATCCGGACGCGAACGTGATCGGGAACCGGGACGAGATCGGCGTATGGCAGGTCTTTATTCCGGGTATCGGCGTCGGCTCCATGTACAAGTATTTCATCGTCGGACCGAACGGCGAACGGCTCTATAAGGCGGATCCGTACGGCAACCAGATGGAGCTTCGGCCGGGAACCGCGTCCATCGTGACGGATCTGACGCATCTGAAATGGACGGACAGCGCCTGGATGAAAAAACGCGCAGCTTTCAATCCGGACAAGGATCCGATGATTATCTACGAATGTCATATCGGTTCGTGGATGAAGCATCCGGCCTGCGACGGGCGCGTAGACGGGTTTTACACATATCGGGAGTTCGCCGAGCGGGCGGCCGATTACATCAAGGACCTCGGCTATACCCACATCGAGCTGATGGGGATCGCCGAGCATCCCTTCGACGGATCGTGGGGCTATCAGGTCACGGGCTATTATGCCCCGACCTCGCGCTACGGCACGCCGGAAGACTTTGTGTATATGATCAATTATTTCCATCGGGAAGGCATCGGCGTGATCCTTGACTGGGTGCCGGCGCATTTTCCGAAGGATGCCTGCGGGCTTGCCGACTTCGACGGCTGCGCGCTGTATGAGCATGCCGATCCGCGAATGGGCGAGCATCCGGAGTGGGGCACAAAGATCTTCAACTACGGCAAGCCGGAGGTCAAGAACTTCCTGCTGGCGAACGCCCTGTTCTGGGTGGAGTTCATGCATGTGGACGGACTCCGCGTGGACGCGGTCGCCTCCATGCTGTATCTCGACTACGGCAAGAAGGACGGCGAGTGGATCGCCAACAAGTACGGCGAGAACAAGAATCTCGACGCGATTGAATTTTTCAAGCATCTGAATACGCTGCTTCGCGGCCGGAATCCGGGCGCGGTCACGATCGCGGAAGAGTCCACGGCATGGCCGAAGGTGACCGGAGATGTTGAGAAGGAGAACGGTCTGGGCTTTACGCTGAAGTGGAATATGGGCTGGATGAACGATTTCCTGGAGTACATGAAGCTCGATCCGCTCTTCCGCAAAGGCAATCATTACAAGATGACCTTCTCCACATCCTACGCGTACGCGGAGAAATACGTTCTCGTTCTCTCCCATGACGAGGTGGTCCATCTGAAATGCTCGATGTGGAGCAAGATGCCGGGAATCTATGAGGATAAATTCTCCAACCTGAAGGCGGGCTATACCTATATGGCCGGGCATCCGGGCAAGAAGCTCCTCTTTATGGGCCAGGAATTCGGGCAGCAGCGCGAGTGGAGCGAGGAGCGGGAAATCGACTGGTATCTGCTCGCTGAGCCGCTGAACAAGCAGCTGCAGGATTATGTGAAGGCGCTCTGGACGATGGTCGGCAAGTATCCTGCGCTTTATGCGACGGATTATGATCCCAACGGATTCCAGTGGATCAACGCCGACGACGCGAGCCGGAGTATCTACAGCTTCGTGCGGAAATCGCCGGACGGCAAAAACAACCTGCTCTTCGTCCTCAACATGACGCCGGTGGAGCGGGATGATTACCGTGTCGGCTGTTTCGAGCCGGGCAGCTATAAGCTGATCCTCAACTCGATGGATCCGAAATACGGAGGCCACTCCGTTTTCACGAAGAAGTCCTTCCGGGCGGTGAAGAAGGAATGCGACGGGAAGCCCTACAGCTTCGGATTCAGGCTTCCGGGCTACGGCGCGCTGGTATTCCTCTATCAATCGGAGAAGGAAAAGAAGGCGGCAGAAGCGCCGAAGAGCGCGGTGAAGAAGCGCACCGGATCCGCAAGGACAACCGCGGACGCTCCGGCCGCACCGCAGGAGGAGAAGACGAAGAAGCGCACCGGCGCCGGAACAAGAGCGAAGACGTCGGAAAAGAAGACGGAGCCGGCGGACAGAACGGCAGGGACCGTGAAGGCGGGAACCGCTGCCGCTCCGGAGAAAAAGACCGCGAAACGGACCACGGGAGGCCGCCGCGCGGCGAAGAAGCCGGCGGAGAGCTGAGCAGGCGGCGCGTTGATGCGGTCTGCGAAGCCGAGGTGCTTAGATATTGAGTGAACGCATCCGGAGCGAAAGCTCCGGATTTTTTTGGGTTGCAGCTGGCATTCTTTCAGAACTTCGGGAAGGGGATGACACTGTTCGAGCGGCTTTTCCGCAATGCTTTACTTTTTCTGAAGCATTAACTCATCTGGCTTTACTCATTGCCGCATGAGACGCATGAAAAGTAAAGCATGAGTGAAAGTTTCCTTCACTGCAGCAGGCATGTGAAGCTGATCATGCCGTCCTTCCAGCTGACGGAGATCGAGCCGCCGTACTGCTGCACGATGCTTTCGGCGATGCTGAGTCCGATTCCGTATCCGCCCTTATCCACATTGTGTGACTCGTCCTGACGGTAGAAGCGCTCGAAGAAGCGGCTGTAGTCCAAGTCGGCGCCGCTGCGGAACGAATTGGAGATTACCAGACGCACCTGCTTTCCCTTGTGAAGGGAGGAGAGGGAGACGATGACGGTGCCCCCGTCGTCACAGTATTTGAAGGCGTTGTCGATGAGCAGGGAGGCAAGCTGACGGATCCGGCTCTCATCGGCCAGCATTCGGATATCCGGCTCGATCTCGAGGACGAGCTTCTTTTTATCCTGCTGGGCCAGCGATTCGTACGGCTTCACGGTCTCCTCCACGTTCGTGGAGACGTTGATTTCCGTCATCACCGAGCGGTCCTCCCGCTCCTGCGCACGGGCGATCATCACAAGATTCTGCACGAGTCCGTTGAGCCGGTCGACCTGGCGCATTGTCGACTGGGTCCACTCGTTCTCCCCGTTCATCATTTCCTCAATTTCGGTGTTGGCGCGGATGACGGCCAGCGGCGTCTTCAGTTCGTGGGACGCGTTGGTGATGAACTGCTTCTGCCTCCGGATGTTTTCAAGCTCCGGACGGATGATCCGGGAGGAAAAAATGTTGACCAGCAGGAACGTGATGCCCATCCCGCAGACGGCGATCCAGAGCGTCATTCGGAGGATCCGTTCAATCGAACTGATCTGGGACTGACAGTTGACGAAGGCGGCGATGTAGCGACCATCGCTGCAGCGTCCGGTTTCCCAGAAGTAGACACCGGTCCGTCCGAAGCTGATCTTCTGGCGGATGACGCGGTCCGCCATCCGGATGCCTTTTTCTTCGCTTATTTCAGAGATATGAGAATCAATGACATCCGATACCGTCTGGCGGTCCGATTCGTAGAAGACCGCGAAATAACGCGTGGACAGTCGGAATTCAGGGGAGAAGTCGTCGAGATCCTCCCCGTTGTCCGTATCCGCGCCGTTCGCTTCGCGGACTGTCTCCGCATCGGAACCGTTTTTCGTGCCGTCTGAGGCAGCGGACCGGTCCGGCGCGACCATCGTGCCCTCTGTGCTGACGATGTAGTCCAGCACGGCATGGATCTGCTTCAGCGACAGCACGATGTTGGATGTGTTGATGAAGAAGCCCATGAAGATCATCACGAGAAAATAGGTCAGCGTCGCGGTGAAGATGAATTTCCGGCGAAGCCGCCGGACGGTAGCGGAATTCATTCGTTGACGGCCTCCAGCCGGAAGCTTCCGCCGCGGCTGCCGGTGATCGTAATCCGGGAGTCGATGGCTTTCAGCTTTCCGTTCAGGTAAGAGATGTAGAGCCAGACGGTGTCCGGCTTCGCGTCCGGTTCGTTTTCCCATACATGTTCAAGAATATAGGCGGTGTCGATCTCGTGGTCCGGATCCAGCAGCAGCACCTGCATCAGCTCGAATTCCTTGATCGAGAGCCGGACGGCGTTGACCGAGCGCAGCTCCAGAGAATCCGCGTTGAGGGTGATATCGCCGTAGCTGAGATCCCGGAGACTGTAGTCCGACCGGCGCCGCGTCATCGAGCGGATCCGGGCCAGCAGCTCTTTCATTGCGAAGGGCTTCGTCAGATAGTCGTCGGCGCCTGCGTCCAGCCCGGTCACCCGGTCGTCCACCTCGGCCTTTGCCGTGAGAAGCAGGACCGGCGTCAGGATGTTCTTCGCACGCATGTCCCGCAGCACGTCGAGACCGTTTTTCTTCGGCATCATGATATCGAGGATGATGGCGTCGTAGCTGTCATGATGGATATGTTCATCGGCGGCCATTCCGTCAAAGACGGAGTCCACCTCGTAACCGTTATGGATCAGCACCGCGCTCAGCGCGCGGTTGAGATCTCTTGTATCTTCTGCCAGCAGAAGCTTCATGGCTGTTCTCCTTTCCTGAAGACGCCTTCCTTCCGGATCATATCCCGTATGGTCTGCATCGAGATATCGGTGGACGCCAGTTCGTCGGCGCACCGCTTGAGCTCGCTGAAGATCAGGCTGTCCTCGGAGCAGTGTACCTTTTTATAGCGCAGCTGGTGCTCAAGCGCGGCCCATGTGTCCATGGAAATCGTCCGGAGCTGTACCTCCACATAGATGTCCCGGACCCGGAGAATCATGTGGTAGCTCCGGTAGCCGTTGGGCTTCGCGTGCCGGATGTAGTCCTTTTCTTCGATCACCTCGATGCCCGGCATCGAGACGAGATCATCGCGGACCGCAAAGACATCGTCGAGAAACGCGCAGACGACCCGGATACCGACAGCGTCATGAATCCGCCCGAGTGCGGATTCCTTTGTCTCCGGAAGTCCCTTCCGGCGGCATTTTTCCCGCATGCTTTCATCGGATTTGATCCGGTACAGGCAGTGTTCCACCGGATCCTCGCCCCGCGCCGCTTTCTCTTTCCTTCGAAACGCAGCCACCCGCTCCATCACCTCGCCGAGGGCGGTTTTCATACGTGGCAGCGCGTCCCCGTAGATGCCGGTGGCGTCCGTTTCCGGCAGCGGATCAGTTTCTTCGTCCGAAGCGGGGGCAATGCACTCGTCGGCACATTCCGCTTCGCCTTCTGCCGTGCCGGAGAGGCATTCCTCCGCCGTTCGCTCTTCTTTTTTCTGTTCCTTCATATCCCTGTTTTGATCCCTTTGGCTTTCATACATACCGGTTCGTACTGCATCAGGATTATGAACCGGCTCCTGATGCGAAACAGTTTCAGTATAACAGGAAGATGTGAAGAAATGAAGACAGGGCAGAGCAAACGGACGCCTGTGTTAAGCGATTCCGATTGTGTTCATCTGAAGCAGATGGTAAAGTAAAACTACAGACGCTTTCGGCGTCCCGGGTTAAGAAAGGAGATGCAGATGGAATTATATGAGTACGAGAAAGAGCATCTGAAGGCGCTGCGACCGCATCTCGCAGAGTGCACAGTTCTTCTGAAGAGCAACGGCGATTTTCCTCTGGCGCGGCCTTGCAGGATCGCCCTGTACGGCAGCGGCGCCCGGCATACGCTGAAGGGCGGCACCGGATCAGGAGAGGTGAATTCCCGGTTTGCGGTTTCCGTCGAGGAGGCGCTCTGCCACACGGGATTCACGATCACCTCCGGAGCGTGGCTTGACGGATATGACCGGGAGATTGCCAGAGCGAAGGCCCGCTTTCTGAAAGAGGTGAAGGCCGTGGCGAGGAAAAAGAAGGTGCCGGCTGTGCTGGAGGGTATGGGCCGGGTGATGCCGGAGCCTGATTACGATCTTCCGATGGACGCGGAAGGCGATGCGGCGGTGTATGTTCTCGCCCGGATCTGCGGAGAGGGAAACGACCGGAAGGCGGAGGAAGGGGATTTCTATCTGACAGAGACGGAGATCCGCGATCTTCATACGATGCAGCAGAAGTACAAAACATGCATGCTCGTGCTCAACGTGGGCGGGCCGGTGGACCTTTCCCCGGTGATGGATCTCGACAATATCCTTCTCCTGTCGCAGCTCGGTGTCGATACGGGGCTGGCGCTGAGCCGGATTCTGGTCGGCAAGGACAATCCGTCAGGCCGTCTTACCACAACCTGGGCCGCCGCCACGGATTACTCCTGGGTCGGTGACTTCGGGGAAGAGGACGACACGCATTACCGCGAGGGGATCTATGTGGGCTACCGCTACTTCGACTCCTTCGGGACAAAGCCGCTGTTTCCGTTCGGCTATGGATTGAGCTACACGACGTTTGCCATGTCGAACGCGCTGGTGACGGCGGAGAACGGCCGGCTGCAGGTTTCCGCGGAGGTACGCAACACAGGAAACCGGCCCGGCCGGCAGGTGATCGAGCTCTACGTGTCGAAGCCCGCGGGACGGTTGGATCAGCCGTATCAGGAGCTCGCCGGCTGGGCGAAAACCGCGGAGCTGGCTCCGGGGGAGAGCGAAACCGTGATGATCGACGCCGCGATGGTGGATCTGGCGTCATGGGATACGGAGAACGCCTGCTATGTTCTTGAAAAGGGAGACTATGTGCTCCGCCTCGGCACGGACAGCCGCAGCACAGAGCCGGCCGCCGTGGTGAGGCTGGCGGAAGACGTGGTGGTTCGCCGGTCAGCCTGCCGCTGCGGCACGCCGGATTTCGAGGACTGGAAGCCGGAACAGCCGGTCAGTGAGACGCCGGAGGATGTCCCCGTGCTTGCCATGAACGCGGCGGATATCCTGAGCACGGCGCCCGAAGCGGCGGATCAGACGGATGAGCACGCCTCCGGGCAGAGCGGAGAGGACCGGACAGCCGGAGAAAAGACAGCGGCGTCCGGGGAAAAGACAGCGGCGTCCGGAGAAGAGACGGACGGAACGAAGGCAGCGGACGAAACCGGGCAGCCGGCGGATATCGACGCGTATCTGCACGGTCTCACGGATGAGCAGCTGGCGTATCTGAACGTCGGCCATTTCAATCCGAAGCGGCGCCTGCTGACGATGGTCGGCGACTCTGCGGGATCAGTGGCAGGCGCCGCCGGCGAGACGACCCGGGCGCTTCAGGATATCGGGATCGGATCGCTGGTGATGGCGGACGGCCCGGCCGGACTCCGTCTCGCGCGTCATTTTGTGCGCGGCGCGGATGGAGCTCATTCTCTGGGCAGCCCGGTGCCGGAATCCATGCTGGAGTACCTCCCCGGCGCGGCCCGCTGGGCGATGCAGACCTTCCTCGCGTACCGGCCGAAGAGGGGAGAGGAAGTCAGGGATCAGTTCGCTACCGCGATTCCGATCGGCACGGCGATCGCGCAGAGCTGGAACACGGATTTTGCGGCGCTTTGCGGGGATATCGTCGGGGATGAGATGGAGCGTTTCGGTGTTCAGCTCTGGCTGGCGCCCGCGCTCAACATTCACCGGCATGTCCTCTGCGGGCGGAATTTCGAGTACTACTCGGAGGATCCGCTGGTGAGCGGGCGGTTCGCGGCCGCCATCACGGACGGCGTGCAGAAGCATCCGGGATGTGGTACGACGATCAAGCACTTCTGTGTCAACAATCAGGAGACGAACCGCTACACGAGCAACAGTCAGGTGAGCGAGCGGGCGATGAGAGAGATATATCTGAGGGGCTTCGGAATCTGTGTGCGCGAATCCCAGCCGCACGCGCTGATGACGTCCTATAACCTTCTGAACGGGGAGCATACCAACGAGCGGAAGGGACTGATGGAAATTCTGAGAGAGGAGTTCGGCTATCAGGGCATCGTGATGACCGACTGGCTGCTTCCGGAGATGAAGAAGAAGGGATCGAAGTATCCGGCTCCGACGGCGTGGAAGATCGCGGCGGCCGGCGGCGATCTGATCATGCCGGGGTCGCAGGCGGTCTATGAGAACCTTCTGGAGGCGCTGAAGAGCGGCGATCTGAGCCGCCGTCAGCTTGAGGTCAATGCGACACGGGTCTACCGGATGATTCAGAAGCTCGGTAAATAAAACCGGGGAGATCCGGGCCGGCGGAGCGGCGGATAAGCCGCCGCCGGCCGGTGTTTTGGAAAGGAGACGAGACATGACGGATCAGGTGCATTTCCCTGAAATCAGAAACCGTTTCGGATTCGGTCTGATGCGGCTGCCGATGAAAGGGACCGAAGTGGATACGGATCAGGTCTGCCGGATGGTGGATCTGTTTCTTGAGAGCGGATGCAATTATTTTGATACCGCTCACGGATACATCGACGGGAAGTCGGAGCAGGCAGTGAAGACATGCCTCTCCTCACGCTATCCGCGGTCTTCGTACGTGCTGACGGACAAGCTGACGGAGCCGTACTTCCGGACGGAAGCGGACATCCGGCCGTTTTTCGAGAGCCAGCTTGAGGCCTGCGGCGTATCTTATTTTGACTTTTATCTGATGCACGCGCAGAACGCGGAGAATTTCCGGCATTTTCAGGCATGCCGGGCCTATGAGACCGCGATGGAGCTGAAGCGGGAAGGGAAGATTCATCATCTGGGCATCTCGTTCCACGACCGGCCGGAGGTGCTGGATCAGATTCTGACGGCCTATCCGGAGGTCGAGATCGTCCAGATCCAGTTCAATTACGTGGATTATGACGATCCCTTCATCCAGTCGCGCGCGGTTTACGAGACGGCGAGAAGGCACGGCAAGCCGGTGATTGTGATGGAGCCGGTGAAGGGCGGGCATCTGGTGGACCTCCCGGACGAGGTGGAGAAGGTGTTCGACGGGCTTCCGAGGACGGGCTCCAATGCCAGTTACGCGATCCGGTACGCGGCGGGCTTCGAGGGAATGGAGATGGTGCTGTCCGGCATGAGCTCCGTCGTGCAGATGAAGGACAATCTCTCGTTCATGAAGGACTTCCGGCCGCTCGATGAGCGGGAGCTGGAAGCGGTGAACCGGGCGGCGGAAATTTTCCGCTCGATGCGGCTGATCCCCTGCACAGGCTGCCGCTACTGCATCGAGGAGAACCACTGTCCGGAAAAAATCCGGATCCCGAGGCTCTTTGACTGTCTCAACAAGAAGGAGCTCTACCATGACGAGAACCAGCGGATCTGGTACCAGGATCTGACGGAGAACGGCGGCCGTGCGGGCAGCTGCATCGGCTGCGGCGGCTGCGAGAAGGTCTGTCCGCAGCATCTCAAGATCCGGGAGCTGCTGAAGAAGGTGGCGGCGGCGTTCGAGCCGGCCGGAGCCTGATCCCGGTATCCAGAATGAAAGAAAGCCCGTGTCCGCTTTCCGGACACGGGCTTTTGTTCACATAATTCCATCTCAGTCTGAGACATCGCCGTCGAGGATGATCTGAACTTTGTCGTGCGGATACATTTCTTCGATCTTCTTCTGAACCGCAAGTAAGGTTTCACGTCGATTCGGGGCAGCGTAGTCGATGATGAGGTCGAAGCGGATGCATTTCTCCTGCTCATCGAGATAGAAGCCGTGCATCTGGAGCACGCCGGGCTGGGTCATTACATAGTCCCGGATGGCGGATTCCACTTCGCGCGCCCTGGGCGAGCGGCTGATGGAGTAGACGGAGATGCCGGCCATGACGACCTGGGTTTCCTCCATCACTTTCAGGACGATCGCACGCTCCAGATGATCCAGCTCGCCTACCGTCATCGATTCCGGCACCGCGATATGGACTGAGCCGATCAGCTTCTCCGGTCCGTAGCTGTGGATGATCAGATCATACGCTCCTTCCACTTCCGGGAAGGAATTGATCGTTTTCTTTACGTTCCGGGCGAGCTCATGGTTTATCCGCTCGCCGAGAATCTCGCTTGTGGTGCCCCTGAGCAAATCGATGCCGGAACGGATGATGATGACCGAGATCGCCGCGCCAAGCCATGCCTCGACGCGGATCCCGACGGTCAGATAGAGAATGGCGGCGGCCAGCGTCGAGGCGGAAATCACCGAGTCAAAGAGCGCGTCGCTGCCGGACGCGACCAGCGAATCCGAGCTGACCTCCCGGCCGACCCGGCGCACGTATGTGCCGAGCAGGATCTTGACCGCGACGGCGACCGAGATGATCAGCAGCGCGACGGCTGAATAGTCGGACGCCTCCGGATGCATGATCTTCTTCACGGATTCGATGAAGGAGGTAACGCCGGCGTAGAGAACGATGACCGAGATGATCGTGGCGCTCAGATACTCGATGCGGCCGTATCCGAGCGGGTGCTTTTTATCCGGCGCCTTCTGGGCGAGCCGGGTGCCGATGATGGTAATCAGCGAAGAGAGCGCGTCGCTCAGATTGTTGACGGCGTCGAGCGTGATCGCCACGGAGTGAGAGATCAGGCCGACGGCCGCCTTGAAGCCGGCCAGCAGGACGTTGGCGATGATCCCGATGATGCTGGTCCGGATGATCCGCTGCTCGCGGCTGGCGTTTTCCATATGGCTCGTTTTTTCAGTATTCAAGTGAACTCCTTTCCGCTTCCTCGCTACCGAGTTTCCGGAAAAAGGCGCATTCCTCGTCGTTGCAGACCCGGCCGGCGGGCTCGCGCAGGTTGCAGTGGAAGACATGGTACAGCGGCGTATCAGCGTCGCCGTAGATCCGGGTCACATAGCGGACCTCGGCCTTGCGGCAGGCTTCCTCCAGCAGAGCAGCCTGCGGCAGAAGATAATCTCCCTTCGCGGATACGATCATCATCGGCGGGAAGGCGGCGCTGACCCATGAGAGGACGTCGGTCAGAGAGTGCGCGGCGGGGTCGTCCTTCTTCGCTCCGAGCAGATCCGCCATCAGCGCTTCCCGGTCCAGCGCGTCGGAACCGGCGCCTTTGACGAAGGGATCGTAGATCCCGCAGTTCATGCCGATTCCGCGGAGACGGAAGCCTTCCGGGGCGGAAAACCGGAAACGCGCCGCATAGTCCGGCCGGCAGAGGAACGCGCAGAGCAGGCCGAGCAGATGGCCGCCGGCGGAATCGCCCACCGCAAAGATCCGGTCCGTGTCGAAGAGAAAGGTGTCCGACTGGGCGAGAATCCAGCGGCAGACCCGGACGCTGTCCTCAAGGGATGCAGGAAACGGGTGTTCCGGCGCGAGCCGGTAGGTGTAGTTGACGACGGCGAAGCCTTTGGAGGCCAGCTCCATTCCGTAGAACTGATAGACTTCCTTTGTGCCGTAGACCCAGGCGCCTCCGTGGACGATCAGGATCACCGGAAGCTTTTTTCCGAAGGCATACCGGGGCCGGTAGACGTCCAGCACGTTCCATTCCGCATCTTCTCCGTAGCGGATGCCGTCATACCGACGGATGTTGGCCGGCGTCGTCAGTCCGGCATCGCGCTGCGCGTCTCCGGCGCCGAATTCGGCTCTCAGTCGTTCACTGATTTCAGACATGCCGATTTTTCTCCTTTCCGTATGAAGAACCCGGGCGCTTCCGGGCCATCTTCTTCAAAAACCACGGTGAATGCATTCCATTATATCATCATCCGGGCAAAGCGGCTCCGTTTTCCACGATTCGGATTCTTTCATTGTGAACTTCCTCGATTATTAACTCTCGTTTCTGAATCGTGATCTTTCTCGACTCCAGAAAGGTTGATTTTAAGCCAAAAACTTGCATTTTAGGTGATCATTTTTCGTGGTTGGTGCTATAATAATGGAGAGTTAATTAACTCTCGTTAGGAGGGCACCGTGTATCTCGATTACGAGGTCAAAATACCGGATTCCAAGCATGGGATCACCCGGAAAACGATCCGTGGAATAACCTATATTTACTATGCTTACGATCGCAAATACAGTTCGGAAAAACATTATTCCGTTCCGAAAAACACAACGATCGGAAAGTGCCTGAATGCTTCGTCCGAGACGATGTATCCCAATACAAACTTCCTAAAATACTTTCCGGAAGCAGAACTTCCGCAGGTTAACGAAACATCTGATCGAAGTGCATGCCTGCGCATTGGGGCGTTTCTTGTTATACGCAAGATTATCGCCGGTTATCATCTGGATGAGATCATTGGGCGGCTGATTGGAAAGGACGCAGGTCTTTTCCTTGATCTTGCAGCATACTCCATTGTCACGGAGAATAATGCCGGTCAGTACTATCCGGATTACGCCTACAACCATCCGCTTTTTACGCGGCAGATGAAACTGTACAGTGATTCGAAGGTATCTTCTTTCATCAACGACATCACACGGGATCAGTGCATTGCTTTCCAGAATGAATGGAACAGCAGGCATGATCACCGGGAAAAGATCTACATTACTTACGACTCAACCAACAAGAACTGCCAGGCCGGTGATCTTGAATATGTTGAGATCGGCCATCCCAAAGATGACAATGGAAAGCCGGTACTTAACTACTCGATTGCTTACGATCACAATAACTCTGAGCCTCTTTATTATGAAGAGTATCCCGGAAGCATTGTTGATGTGTCTCAGCTTCAGATAATGCTTCTGAAAGCAAAAGGTTACGGCTACCGTCAGGTCGGATTTATTCTTGACCGTGGATATTTCAGCAAGGAAAACATTCACTTCATGGATAAGAACGGTTACGAGTTCATTATCATGATGAAAGGAATGAAATCACTTGTCCGTGATCTTGTTCTGTCAGTTAAAGGCAGCTTTGAGGAAAAGCGCGAATACAGCCTTCGTGACTACAGGGTTAATGGCATTACAGTGAAGCACCATCTGTATCCTTCCGATGAGAAGGAGCGCTACTTCCACATCTACTACAACGAACGGAAGCAGACTTCCGAACGTGAGCTCTTTGAAGAAAAGATCGACCGGATGTCCCTGTATCTTCAGGAACATCAAGGCATGAAGCTTGACCTTGGGCATGAGTTCCGCAAGTATTTCGACCTGATCTACTACCATGAAGGTCAAGATGATGAAAAGTTCATGTATGACCGTGAGCGTTACAATGTTATCGATGAAGAAATCGCCCTATGTGGTTACTTTGTTATCATCACATCCGAAAAGATGGATGCGGCAGAGGCGCTGGATCTTTATAAGAGCCGGGATGCATCTGAAAAAATGTTCCGGGAAGATAAAACATTCCTTGGAGACAGAACAATGCGCTGCCAGACCAACGAGGCGCTGCACGCAAAGATCTTCATTGAGTTTGTAGCTCTGATCATCCGAAATCGAATGCATTTCCTGCTGAAGGAACAAATGTTGAAAACTCATCATAAAGAAAACTACATGACGGTGCCTGCCGCAATCCGTGAACTTGAAAAGATCGAGATCGTGCGCCAGCCTGACCGCGAATACTATCTGGATTACTCAGTGACTGCGACCCAGAAGTCTATTCTGAAAGCATTCGGATTAACCGAAGCAAATGTCAGGAAACAGGCAGTAGAAATCAACGATGATCTGAAGTCTTTCATTGCGAAGGAGGCATAACCATGGCACGCAGAAGAATCAGTATCGATGACAAGATCGAACAGCAGAAGCTGGTCGTTTCCAAAGCCAAGGATAAGTACGAAGCTGAACTCGAGCAGCTCAATCAGCTGATGAAAAAACGCGATGAGTTACACAACAAGGAACTGCTTCAGGCAATCGAGCATAGCAACCGCTCATTTGAGGAGATCATGGATTTTCTCACCGCCGATGACTCTCAGGAATAACTCAGGGAGCCGTCGAGAGTTAATTTTTCAGGAAGTTCACATTCATTGACAATCCGTTGCCTGAATGCTATAGTTCACGTAATTCTAGTATTCATACCAAATTACTATGATTATAGCGGAGGCGGCAGGATGACAGAATTCGCTGGAGTGTCGGAACGCGCAGCGCTGGGAACGGCGGACAGACGGAGCCTTTTGGAAAAGAGCCCCGCGCTGAAGCTGATGCTTTCCATGCTCAGGATCGGAGCCATCGGCTTCGGGGGCGGCAGTGCACTGATCCCGGTGATCGAGGAGGAGGTCGTCACGGAACGTCGTCTCGTCACGCAGGATGAATATGACGAGGACGTGGTGGCGGCCTGTGTGACGCCGGGCGCCCTTCCGGTGGAGATCGCCGCCGGCGTCGGCAGCAGAGTCTGCGGCGTTCCGGGGATGCTGGCTGCCTCCGTGCTGATGGCGCTGCCGGGCGCGCTGCTCACAGTGCTCGCGCTGGCCGCCGTATCTTCGGGAAGCGCGGCTGTGATGACGGCGGTCCGGTATCTCTCCGTGGGTCTTGGCGCCTTTATCAGCAGCCTCCTGATTGTCTATGCCGTCCGTTCGGTCCGGCCCGCCGCAGGCCAGACCGGCAGAGAACGTCTGCGCGCGCCGGCCGTGATGCTTCTTGTATTCTTTCTCACCTGCGGGAGGACGCTGGGAGGACGGACGTCGCTGCCCCTGCCCGCTTTCGGTACCGTGGAGGTGCTGCTGATCTCTTTTGCCGTGATCTTCGTGACCGGACTGCGGTCCGGGAGCCGGAGCATGCATGTGAAGGCGAAGCCGGACTGGACCGGCCTCGGACGTGAGACGTCCGCATGGACCGCCTTCGTGCTTCTTCTTTCTCTCCCGGCTCTTCTTACGGCCGGCCGGAGTTTCGATTATCTGATTCGCGGTCTTGTATCTTCCCTTCTTTCCTTCGGAGGCGGCGACGCCTATCTTTCCGTGGCGGACGGACTGTTCGCAGGGAGCGGGCTGGTCCGCGCGGACGCCTTCTACGGGACGCTGGTGCCGGTGGCCAACCTTCTTCCCGGATCGATTCTCTGCAAGATTCTTTCGGGCACCGGGTATCTGATCGGTCTTGAGTCCGGAGGAAGAACGGACGCTTTTCTTCTGGCGGCCGCCGGTTTCGGCGTCAGCGTCGCCGCCTCCGGCGTCATCTTCGGTCTGACACGCTGGATGATGAGAACATTTCGCGACGCACCGTTTTTCCGGCGCCTCGGGCGTTTCATCCGGCCGATCATCGGCGGGCTTCTGCTGAATGTCATGCTGACGATGGTGAAGACGAACCTTGAGACGGGTGCGGCGATGGGAAAAAGTGCCGGCGCGACGCTTCTGATCACCGCGGCGGTCGTCGGAACCGACCTCTTCCTGCTTCTTCGGAAGAAGACAGGACAGATTCTTCCGATGCTGTTTTCCGCGGCCGCAGGCGCGGCGCTGCTGGTTCTGATATGAGAGGGAGGAAAGGCCGGTCATGACCGAATGGACGAAGAAACTGCTGACGACCGATGTGCTGATCATCGGAGGCGGAACGGCCGGATGCTATGCGGCGATCCGGCTGGGAGAGCGCGGGGGAATCCGGGTGCTGATCGCCGAGAAAGCGAACATCACAAGAAGCGGCTGTCTTGCCGCCGGAGTCAACGCGCTGAACGCGTACATTTCCGAAGGGCATACGCCGGAAGACTATGTGGATTACGCGAGGGAAGATGCCGGCGGGATCGTGCGGGAGGACCTGCTCCTTTCGATTGCCCGCCGTTTCAACGGCGTGACGGAGGATCTGGAGCGCCGGGGTCTGGTGATCCTGAAGGACGCCGACGGCCGGTACGCGACGAGGGGCTGGCGGAACGTCAAGATCAACGGGGAGAACATCAAGCCGATTCTGGCGAAGGGCGCGGAAGCGGAGAAGACGGTCACGGTTCTCAATCATGTCAACATCACGGATCTGCTGACCGAAGGCAGGGGAAAAGAACGCCATGCGGCCGGCGCCGTCGGTTTTTCGGTCCGGGAGCGCGTGTTCTACGAGATCCGTGCGAAGGCAGTTCTGATGGCGACCGGAGGAGCGGCCGGGCTTTACCGTCCGAACAACCCCGGCTTCTCGAGGCACAAGATGTGGTATCCGCCCTTCAACACGGGTGCCGGCTACGCGATGGGCCTCAGGGCGGGCGCGGAGATGACGACGCTCGAGATGCGGTTCGTCGCGCTTCGCTGCAAGGACACTATCGCGCCCACCGGCACGATCGCCCAGGGCGTGCATGCGCGTCAGGTCAACGCGAAGGGAGAGACTTACGAAAACGTGTACGGTCTTTCCACAGCCCAGCGAATCTACGGCACGGTGGAGGAGAACCGGAAGGGAAACGGCCCCTGCTACCTCGAGACGGCAGGGATCACGAAGGAGCAGGAGGACGACCTTTTCCGGGCGTATCTCAATATGGCGCCGGCGCAGACGCTGCGATGGGTGGAATCCGGCCGGGGACCTTCGGCGCAGAACGTAGAGATCGAAGGCACCGAACCCTATGTGGTGGGAGGCCATACGGCCGGCGGATACTGGGTGGATACGAAGAGGGAGACGACGCTGAGAGGCCTCTTCGCAGCCGGAGACGTGGCGGGCGGCGCGCCGCAGAAATATGTGACCGGCGCGCTGGCCGAGGGAGAGATCGCGGCCGGATCCATCGCCGCGTATCTCAACGAGGCCGGGACGGAATATGAGCCGTCCGTCGGGACGCGGGACGGAGCAGAGCCGGTCGTGCGGGAGGTGCCTGGAAACGCCTCTCAAAAGGATGCGGACTGCGGCGCACCGGATGACCCGGCCGCTCAAGCCGCCGCGGCGGTGGCTGCGTACCGCCGGCATCTGGAGGCGCCCAGGACGACGCTGACATGGCAGCAGGCAGAAGAGGCGATGCAGAAGGTGATGGACGAGTACGCGGGCGGAATCCGCACCGATTACCGTTACAGCGCCGGCCGGCTTGCGGAGGCGGACCGGCGGATCGCCCGTCTGGAGACGCTCGCCCGGTCGCTTCCGTCGGCGGATGCATTTGACCTGATGCACGTCTTTGAGATCCGGGAGCGGCTGACGGTCTGCCGGGCGCTGATCGCGCATCTTTCGGCGCGGAAGGAGACACGCTGGCATACCTTCGGCGAGTTTATCGACTATCCGGAGAAGAGCGGGGAAGGCCTGTGCTATATCAATTCCGTGATGCGGGACGGACGGATCCGGATCATCCGCCGTCCGCTCGTGAAGGGAGAAACCTATGAGCATCACGACTGATCGAACCGGAAGCGATGAAAGGAGGCTGTCATGAGCATCACGATTGACCGGGCGCTGTGCATCGGCTGCGGGCGCTGCGCGGAGGCATGTCCCGGGAATCTGATCGCGCTGGATGATTCGCAGCGGGCCGCGATCCGGATTCCGGAGGACTGCTGGGGCTGCACGGCCTGCATGAAAGAATGCCCCGCCGGCGCGATCCGGTATTTTCTGGGCGCGGACATCGGAGGGGCCGGATCACTGCTGAGCATCCGGAAGGAGGGAAGCGTCTACCGCTGGACGGTCACTTCGCCGAACGGCAGTACGAAGACGATCACCGTGGACCGGCGCAGCGCGAACCGGTACTGAAAAGGAGGAAACCATGAGCAATCTGTCGCATCTGGACGCCCTCGAGGCGGAAGCGATCTACATCATCCGGGAGGTGGCCGCGGAGTGCGAAAAGCCGGTGATGCTGTATTCCATCGGAAAGGACAGCTCCGTTATGCTGCATCTGGCGCTGAAGGCCTTTTATCCGGAGAAGCCGCCCTTCCCGTTCCTTCATGTCAACACGACATGGAAGTTTCACGAGATGATTGAGTTCCGGGACGCGCAGGCGGAGAAGTACGGGCTGACGATGCTCGAGTGGAAGAATGAGGAAGGCGTGAAGGCCGGAGTCAATCCTTTCGACTACGGCGCCTCCTATACGGACATCATGAAGACGCAGGCGCTGAAGCAGGCACTGACGCACTACGGGTTCACGGCCGCGTTCGGCGGCGGACGGCGGGACGAGGAGAAGTCACGGGCGAAGGAGAGAATCTTCTCCTTCCGCAACGCCGCGCAGGCGTGGGATCCGAAGAACCAGCGGCCGGAGATGTGGAAGCTTTACAACACGCAGATCAACCGGGGCGAGAGTATCCGGGTCTTCCCGATCTCGAACTGGACGGAGACGGACATCTGGGAATATATCCGCCGGGAAGGAATCGAGATCGTGCCGCTGTATTTCGCGAAGGAGCGACCGTGCATCGAGTATCAGGGCAATCTGATCATGGTGGATGATCACCGGATCATAGATCATCTTCATCTGAAGCCGGAGGACATCATGCACAAAAAGATCCGTTTCAGGACGCTCGGATGCTATCCGCTGACCGGCGGCATCGAGTCGGAGGCGGATACGCTGGACAAGATCGTCACGGAGACGCTGAGCGCCGTGGAATCCGAGCGGACGAGCCGCGTGATCGATAAGGACGGCGGGGCCGGCAGCATGGAGAAACGGAAGAGGGAGGGCTATTTCTGATGAGCGGACTGCTGAAATTCATTACCTGCGGCAGCGTGGACGACGGAAAATCCACACTGATCGGTCACCTTCTTTATGACGCCAAGCTGCTTTACGCAGATCAGGAGCAGGCACTGGAGCTTGATTCCAAGGTGGGAAGCAGAGGCGGCGCCATCGACTATTCGCTTCTTCTGGACGGACTGATCGCCGAGAGAGAACAGGGAATCACGATCGATGTGGCGTACCGGTACTTTACGACGGACAACCGGAGCTTTATCTGCGCTGACACGCCGGGACATGAGGAGTACACGAGAAACATGGCCTGCGGCGCCTCCTTCGCGGATCTGGCGGTGATTCTGATCGACGCCACGAAGGGCGTGCTCGTCCAGACGCGCCGTCACGCCCGGATCTGCGCACTGATGGGAATCCGCTATTTCGTGTTCGCCGTCAACAAGATGGATCTCGTCGGATACGATGAGAACCGGTTCCGGGAGATCTCCGCTCAGGTGGAGGAACTCAGGAAGGAGCTCGATCTTCAGAATCTGATCCTGATCCCCGTGTCCGCGACCGAGGGCGACAACATCACCGCTCCCACCGCCAGCTTCAGCTGGTATCACGGACCGACGCTGCTTCACTATCTGGAAACAGTGGATGTGGCGGAGGCTTCCGCGGATGAGAAGGGCTTCTACCTTCCTGTTCAGAGGGTCTGCCGTCCGGACCGCTCCTTCCGCGGATTCCAGGGCCAGATTGAGCAGGGCACGATCCGTGTGGGCGATCCGGTCCGCTCTCTGCCGAGCGGCGAGGAGGCGCACGTCCGCCGCATCCTGACGGCAGGCCGGGACGTGCAGGAGGCAGCGGAAGGGCAGCCGGTGACGCTGCAGCTTGACCGGGAGGTGGATGTCTCCCGCGGCTGCGTGCTGGAGCGCGGCAGCGGTCTTACGATCTCGGACGCCTTTCAGACAGAGCTGCTCTGGATGGACGACGTACCGCTGACCGTTGGGAAAAACTTCCTGGTGAAGCTCGGCACGAAGCAGATTCCCGGCATTGTGACGAAGATCGATTTCCGGATCGACGTCAACAGCGGCGCCAGGGAACAGACGGATCATCTCGGTAAGAACGAGATCGCCGTCTGTGAGATCGCCGTCACCGAGCCGATCGTGATGGACCGCTTCGCCGCTCACCGGACGATGGGCGAGCTGATCCTGATCGACCGGATCAGCCATATGACTTCGGCCTGCGGCGTGGTGCTGAAGACGGCCGGATCCGGACGGAAGAGCCATCCCCGTGCGGACCGCCAGATGCGCGCGGCCCTCAACTGGCAGACGCCGGCCGTCTTTACGTTCCGTCCGGGCGAGGACGGGTCGACAGCGGAGGCCATTGAGGAAGCGGAGTTCCGTCTGGTTCGGAACGGCCGTCACACATACCTGCTCCGTCCGGAAGCGGGCGAATCCTATGCAGCGACGGTGCGCGCGCTCCGCGACGCGGGGCTGGTCGTTCTTCTGGTGCTGGATAAGGAAGCGGCGGAAGACGGCGGACTATCCCCGGAGGAGAATGTGCGGTCCTGGAGTACGGTATGGGAGGAAGACCGCGAGGCGGCGCCGCAGGATATTTCGAGCCGGATCTTCAGTCTGACCAGCGCGAATCTCACGATGGACAGCAACAACTGGGTGATCTGACCGGTGCGGGCGGACGGACGCGGCGGAGCGCGCCGGCGTCCGAACCCCGGCGGCATCCGCAATGAAAGGGAGAGGCATGCATTTCACAACAACACTACTGCACGGCAGGGCGGTGGAGACGTATCCGGATCACGCGGTTCTTCCTCCGATCGCCCAGGTGACGGCGTTCGGCTATGACAGCGCGGAGCAGCAGGAGCGGGTCTTCGCGCACCGGGCGCCGGGCTACGCCTACACAAGAATCGGGAACCCGACCGTATCTGCCTTTGAGCGGAGGATCCGCGAACTGGAGGGTGGCAGCGCGGCCGTCGCCTGCGCGAGCGGGATGGCCGCCGTATCTCTCGCCCTGCTCAATATTCTGAGCGCAGGGGACGAGATTGTCGCGGGAACCGGGCTTTACGGTGGCACCTTCGATCTGTTCCGTGACCTGGAGCGGTTCGGGATCACCGTCCGGCTTGCGCCGAGGATGGACGAGGAGTCCGTCGAACCGCTGATCACGCCGAGGACAAAGGCGGTCTACGGCGAGCTGATCGGCAACCCCCGGCTGGACATCATGGACATTCCGCGTCTGTCGAAACTGGCTCACGACCACGGCATTCCGCTGATCGTGGACGCGACGACCGCGACGCCGTATCTCGTCCGCCCTCTTTCGCTCGGCGCGGACATCGTCGTCCACTCCTCGTCGAAGTATATCAACGGAGGAGGCAATTCGATCAGCGGCGTCATCGTGGACGGCGGCGCTTTTCCCTGGGATTTTGAGCGGTTCGAGGCGCTCCGACCCTTCGCGCGGTACGGGCCGCTGGCCTATCAGGTGCGGCTCCGGACCGACCTCTGGGAGAATATCGGCGCCTGCCTCAGCCCGTTCAACGCCTATATGAATGTGGTCGGCATCGAGACGCTGGGGCTCAGAATGCAGCGCATCACGGAAAATGCA
The DNA here is from genome assembly GCF_019355395.1 of Chordicoccus furentiruminis. Lineage (GTDB taxonomy): Bacteria > Bacillota > Clostridia > Lachnospirales > Lachnospiraceae > Chordicoccus > Chordicoccus furentiruminis. The sequence goes on along the minus strand of NZ_CP048829.1, from coordinate 1,424,984 downwards.
GACCGCCTCGCCCACGCGCTGGCCGCTCTTCCCGGCATCCGCGTCAATTATCCGACACTGCCGGATCACCCGTATCACGGGCTCTGTCAGATGGAACTGGGCGGCCGCGGCGGAGGCATTCTTACGTTCCGTACCGGCAGCCGTCAGAGAGCCTTCGACGCGATGAAGAGGCTGAAATACGCAGTCATCGCGTCCAATATCGGTGACGTGCGGACGCTGGTGCTGCATCCCGCGTCGACGCTTTACCGCAACCGGACGGAGGAGGAACGGTCCCTCTCCGGCGTCGAGGACGACACGGTCCGGGTCAGCGTCGGCATCGAGGAGAGCGAGGATCTGATCGCGGATTTCACACAGGCACTGACATCATAAATAAAGGCGGCGCACCCTTTCCGGCATAGAGGGACGGGGCTGCGGACACGAGAGGAGGATCATATGAAAATCACAGTCGCAGGAGAGAGCAAAGAGGTGAAGGACGGCATCACAATTCAGGAGCTGATTGAGCAGGAGAACGTGGAGACGCCGCAGTACGTCACAGTATCCGTCAATGATGCCTTTGTGCAGCGCGATACATTCGGCACGGCCGCGCTGAAGGAAGGCGATGTCGTGGAGTTCCTGTACTTTATGGGAGGAGGCCGCTGAGATGCCGTTTACGAACGAACAGCTGGAGCGGTACTCCAGACACATCATTCTGAAGGAGATCGGCGTAAAGGGACAGAAGAAGCTGATGAAGGGCAGCGTCCTCATCATCGGGGCCGGCGGTCTCGGCGCGCCGGCGGCTATGTATCTCGCCGCGGCCGGCGTCGGACGGATCGGCATTGCGGACGCGGATACGGTCGATCTGTCGAATCTGCAGCGTCAGGTGATCCATACGACGGCGGACCTCGGAAAACCCAAGGTTGAGTCGGCGGCGGAGACGATGAGGGCGATCAATCCGGACGTGGAGGTGAAGACATACCGGGAATTTATCTCCGCGTCAAATATTCTCGACATCATTGACGGCTATGACTTCGTGCTGGACGGGACCGACAATTTCCCGGCGAAGTTCCTGATCAATGACGCCTGCGTGATGAAGAAGATTCCCTTCTGCCACGCCGGCATCATCCGCTTCCGCGGCCAGCTGATGACTGTGGTGCCCGGCGAATCGCCCTGCTACCGCTGCGTGTTCAAAAATCCGCCGCCAAAGGACGCGGTGCCGACCTGCAAACAGGCCGGTGTGATCGGCGCGATGGCCGGCGTGATCGGCTGCCTTCAGGCGCTGGAGGCCGTCAAATACCTGACCGGCGCGGGGCAGCTTCTCACGGGACGGCTGATGACCTTTGACGGGCTGAAGATGGAGTGGCATACCGTGAAGCTGCCTCCCCGCGGCGAGGGTTGCGCCGTCTGCTCGGATCATCCGACGATCACGAAGCTGATTGACTATGAGCAGGCGGTCTGCGCGTGGGATCCGAAGAATCCGGAGAAATGACAGCGGACCGGAAAGGGACGGACAGATATGAAAGTGACACTCAGAAAAGCGGATCTTGAGAAGATGATTGCTCACGCGGAGGCAAATCTGCCCGAGGAGGCCTGCGGGCTGATCGCCGGAGTCGACCGGGAAGACGGCGTGCGGGAAATCCGGAAGGTTTATCTCTGCGAAAACACGGATCATACGGATGAGCATTTTTCGATCTCGCCGGAGACCCAGCTCAGGGCGGTCCGGGATATGCGGGCCGGTGGAATGAGTCCTCTGGGCAACTGGCATTCCCATCCGGCCAGCCCGAGCCGGAGCTCGCAGGAGGATATCCGGCTCGCCTCCTACAACCCGAAGGCGAGCTATCTGATTCTCAGCCTGATGGACCGGTCGAACCCGGTGATTCATTCCTTCCATGTCGAGGACGGAACTTCGACGGCGGAGGATCTGGAGATTGTGGAATAAGGAGGCGGCGGAAAGCGTTTCCGCCCGCACAGCCCCGGCCGGGTACGGGCGCCGCGGCACTAAGAGCGAACAAGGAGGAAGGCATATGGCAACGGATTATGCGGCACTGAAGAAGGGCGGATGGATGAGACAGAAGCAGAAGAACCGCTTCGCGCTCCGGGTCCATGTCGTCGGGGGCCATCTCACGGATGAGCAGATGAAGGTGATCTCGGAGGTCGCGAAGAAGTACGGCGAGGGCTATGTGCACCTCACAGCCCGTCAGTCACTCGAGATCCCGTGGATCCGGCTGGAGGACATCGAGGAAGTGAAGGAGGCGCTGGCGAAGGGCGGCGTGACCCCTTCGGTCTGCGGACCCCGTGTCCGTACGACCACGGCCTGTCAGGGAAACCGGACCTGTCCTTCCGCCTGCATTGACACCTACGCGCTGGCGCAGGAAATCGATGCGCGGTATTTTGCCCGCGAGCTTCCGGGAAAATTCAAGTTCGGCGTCACCGGCTGCCGCAACAACTGCCTGAAGACGGAGGAAAACGACTTCGGAATCAAGGGCGCGGAGAAGGTGACATGGAAGCAGGAGACCTGCATCGGCTGCGGCGTCTGCGTCAAGGCATGCCGGGAAGGCGCGATTACGCTGAAGGACGGAAAGATCTCGATCGATTCCGGGAAATGCACGTACTGCGGACGCTGTGAGAAGGCATGCCCGACCGGATCCTTCGAGGCGGAAGAAGGGTATCTGCTCTCCTTCGGCGGCCTCTTCGGAAATCATATCCACCGGGGCGCGGAGCTCTTACCCTTCGTCAGCAGCCGCGAGACGCTGTTCCGGATCGCGGACTATGTGGTTCAGTTCTTCGACGACAACGCCGAGCCCGGCGACCGGCTGCAGTTCACCATCGACCGCATCGGCCGGGAGCGATTCAATCAGGTGGTCTGGGACGCCTTTGAGGGACGTCCGTACAACGGGGATTTCACGCATAAGGACAAGCCGTGACGGCTCCGTAAGGGAGCGGTCCGGCCGGAAAAGGAGCATAAAATGGCGGAGAGCTATACAGTCGATGAAACCGTAGACATCACTGATGTCGTCTGCCCGGTGACTTTCGTAAAGGCGAAGGTGGCGCTGGAGGAACTGGACGAGGGTCAGGTCCTCTCGGTTCACATGCATGACGGCGAACCGGTGCAGAATGTACCCCGTTCGATCAAGGAAGAGGGGCACCAGATCCTGAAGCTGATCGACAACGGGGACGGAACCTACGATCTGATCGTGAGAAAAGTGGGAGACTGAACGGATCGGGATGAAAACCCGGCCGGCCCGTACGGATCTGCCGCAGGACGGCAGAACGGCGCGGGCCGGCCGGGTTTTTTCTGTCAGAGGGCAGAAAGAGCAGAATAAGGAAGAAGGAACAGCATATGGCGGGGAGAACAGAATAAAAAAGACGCCCGCTGGCAGACGGACGTCTCTTTCAAAAAGGGAAGGAGTCGCCGGTTCTCTGTCTGGCAGAACAGATCACCGACAGTATGAAAAAGAAAAAGCTTGTAGCAATGCGCTCCGATGAAGAGAATATTAAAAACGGCGGGAATCCTTATAAATCAAGGGTTTTAGCCGTTTTGCTATACCGTTTTGTCGCTTGTTTGTCGCTTAAATCTACAAACAGATACTAAAAGATATTCGGAAATATTCACGGATTGCCTATTGAGAAACAGGCGGGGTTGTGGTAGAATAGAATATGAGTTGTTATGCCTTGCAATATCACGCTGAGAGCTGATACAGTTATAACAACTCCTACAGACGTGAGGAATGAGGTTCTCAATGATGAGTGACAGTAAAAATACAGAAAAGTATGAGACATATAAAAAGATGAAAGCTGATTTAAGCAAATCAATGAAATCCGGCTTTTATTATGAGGCTATTTTCATTGAATACGCTATTATGGAAGACCGATGTCTTTCAGCTCTCAAACACTCGGGCGTCAAATATGTGGATAGTAGAGGATGGGAATTAAAGCTTTCCGCAAAACTGAACAAACTAAAAAGCCATTCTGCATTTTCGAACCCTTATATACGAAAAAGAATCACTTTAGATTTGATAGATGACATTGAAATATGGAAGCGTGATAGGGACATACTAATTCATAACCTTGCTAAGATTCCATATGATTTTGAGCAAGTTAAACAGATTGCAGAACGGGGACAACTTCTTGTAAATATGTTAGATAACAAAGTTCGTAGCGTAAATAGGTACTGTGATAAGCAAATGGTTTTTGACAACAAATAAAGGGGTAGTTGATAATGAAGAAAAAAGCTACTATTGTCTTGATTGCATTAGTGGTTGTGATTGGGGTTGTAATCGCTTTTAACCTATACACATCTCATAAGAATGAAAAAGAGATTTTTAATGAAGTTAGTGCTGTAATAGACGACAATTTGAAGAAAGTATATAACAGTCACGATGCTGAGGAATATGAAATAAGCAACATACAATACGAAATAACTAATATCGAAAAAGCTAAGCACACATATACCGCTGATTATCGTTTCCGTGTTGTTTTTTCATGTGATGCACGGAATGATTTGAACTATATTGAAAAATCACTTGTTGCATATGCTATCGAAAATACTCTGGATATTTTTGGAGACTCACGTTTCAAAACAAGTAGTGGGTTTAGAGTTACAGACAGAAATGAATCATCTTATGAACAGGTCGATACTTATGTCAACGGGGAGTTGGTTCACAAGAATGGAGTGGATTTTTCCTCTGGTGGAAATAAATCGGATGGCAAACCTTCTGATAAAAATTTACAGGATGCCTGGAATTGTGCAACAGATGTTGTAAAAAATGAACTATATCACTATAGTAATGTAAAAGTTAGCTCTTACAAGAATTCCACGGTCACGTATACATCTTCCACCGGTATATATACAATTAAAGGAACGGTTTCTTATAAGAATCAGTTCAATGCGACTGTAAACAATAAGTTCACTGTACAGCTAAAATTAACTGAGCACGGTTATTCAGATGCTTCTATTTTGATTTACTGATGAGGAAAAAAACAATAGGCGGGGCTTTAAGGGCTACCCCACACAAGGACAACAACCAAAAAACGTTCAGAGTACGCAAAAATGCGGCAGTTGAAGGAGACTGCCGTATTTTTGACTTTTATCGGTCATCGTTTGTGCAAATTTGGGTGGACCACTCTATCTCAACGCCACATCCAGCGCCAGCATAACGGCAAAACCCAAGGCGAAGAACAGTGTACCCAAGCTGGAGTGTAAAAGCCTCTGGAATCAATTCCTCCACCACCACATAAGGCATGGCCCCCGCCGCGAAGCTGAGAAGATAGGGCAAAGTGGGCGGGATCAGCCCCGCCACCCAGATGGTCAAGCACGGCGGCGATGGGTCCTACTACGCCGGAGAGAACGTCGTACAAAAACGCTTTGGCCTTTCCTATGCCCTTCGTCCGAAGGGGCATAGAGATAATGGTTCTCTCCATAATGGTTCTCTCCATAATGGTTCTCTCCGGGAAGTTCTGGATGTCGATGCCCAGGGACAGGGCCAAGGCTCCGGCGGTGGTGATGCCGCTGTTTTCGGCCATCCATCTCGCCAGCACCACGCCCACCGCCATGCCCTCCGGGATATTGTGGAGAGTGACGGCCAGCACCAGCAGGAATAAGACTCCCAGCCAAAACCCCGCAACTGCGGGGAAAATGCCCACTGGCCCATATCTGCCGTCTGTTCCATGGTGGGGACCAGCAGACTCCACACGAATGCTGCCACCATGACCCCGGCGGCAAAACCAGTCAAAGCCCGCTGTACCAGCAGGTTCATATGTCATCATTCATCCTCATTTCCACTACGGCCCGGAATGCCACTCCGCCCGTCCTGTCAGCTTGTTCCGGCTGTGTTCCGGCAGGTTTACCACGATGGTGTGGATCAGGTCTTGAGATTCCTCATCCGTCAGGTCAAGCCCCATTGCCGGGAGTCGCTCCCGAAGGGTCTCCAGACATCGAAGCAGGTCCTTTTCCATAAGAAAGCCGGCATCCGTCAAATAGGTCTTTCCATGCTTCCAGTCTCCTGCCTAGCTTTTTGCAGGCTTCTTCGACCGCTACGTCCGGCACTTCATTGACAATCAGGCCATTCCCATCCAGAAGGTTGGCCCTGGCGTTGTCGTAGCGGGCGCACCAATCCTGTACTCTCTGACCACCGCCCTAGTCGTAAAAGCCAAATAAGGCGATCAGATCGCCACTAAGAGGTCCCTCCAGGGCGGCGAACATGGGTCCAAACTCGCCTTCCTCTGCCAAACGGGCATTGGACGAACACCGGCTTTATCAGAGACGATTTCACCGTAAAGTATTCGCTTTAACACGAAAAGCAGCCATCACGCTTGTAATGGCTGCTTCTCTTTCAGCAGTAAACTGGAAATAGAAGAGGCACAGCCGTCAGACTGTGCCTCTTCCGTGTGATTACCCTTTTGGTGGACACGGATCACCACCGTGACTATCGGACGTCTGAATGCGTCCATCTTTTCCATGGATAAGAAATTCCGTCTTCTGGTTTTTGCTGATGGCTCTACCAGCCTTAACTGCGGCTGCTTTAGTTTCATAATGTCCACTGGAACGCTGTGCGCCGCCGCGTTTTACATCCCAGCCGCCCTTGCTATTATGGACAACATGGTGAGTTCCTCTTGCCATATTTATTACCCCCTATGCGCTTTGGGACAGCAGATAGCGCAGCCATCTGCATCGCTATAGTATTCCTTTCCTTTCTGAACCGCCTCAACCTCGCTGGAGAAGTAGCCAAGATATGTCTTGCTGCTAATCTGGAGCTGCTCGGCGTGTTCCTCTGTGTGGACCTCGTGATGAAATCCAGGATTGCGGGTCTGATTGTTGTTGATGTAATAATGTTTCATAACAGTTCCTTTCCGCCCCGGTAGGGCAACAGATTGTCAATAGGCGATTTTGTAAAATTACCCATTGCATTTTGACTGGGAATCTGCTATGCTTACCTTGATATAGGGTTGAATTTGCACAGCAGATTTGACTCCGAAACGCATTGGATTGCTGCCGCAAACAGCTTTTCAATGCGTTTTCATTTAACATCCAAGGTGACCACCTCCTTAAACAGCAATATTGAATAACCTCAGCATACGGATTTCATAGTCCTTGTAGTCACAGCCCCCGTAGTTTAGCCATTTTTGGTAGTATGAGAGTGCGTAGCCTGCGGCTTCAAAGCTGATTTTGAAAACATCGGCTATACTCTCTGCGGTTTCCAGTTTTAGTTTGTGGATTAGTGCGGGAGGAGCAAGCGCATATTTTGCAAAAAAGCGCACCTCTGCTTCTGCTAATTCACTATCTTCGGTGTGATCTAACACGATATGAGCAACTTCATGCATGATAGTGTTGTTGATTCGCCCATAATCACGTTCATCATCATTATAGAAAATGTACCATTCTCCCGTGTCCCGCAGTACAGAAAAACCATCTATGCTATATTTTTCCATCAGATAGCGAGTCCTTGCAGGATAGGCAGAATATGGAATTACCTTTACTCTCATCTTATTGGCAATTTCGAATCCACTAATTGGTACGCAGAAAACGTCATATGCTTCAAACATTTTAACCACAGTCTGTTTGATTTCCTCATACCTTTCGTTAGACAGTCTAATCTTAGGCTCAGTCCGATGGGAACTACTTAACTGAATCTTCAATCCGCTTATTCCTCCCCAAACAGTGCGCTGATGAGTTCCTTTTTTTCCTGATCTGTAAGCGCTGATGCATTGCGAGCAATCATGCGTTGTACCCGCGGAAAATCAAATTCATCCGGTTCAATCCCCAGCAGGTAATCCGAGGTGGTATGAAGTGCTGTAGCAATGTTTGCAATCACTTCTGGTTTCGGATCTCTTTCTCCAGAGATATACCTTGACATAGTGGCTTCGGTTAGACCAATACGCTCGGCCAACTCCTTTTGCTGCACTCCTTTGCTCCGAAGTAAGTCGGCTATTCGTCTCCCTAATTCACGGCTCATGGTATTTCCTCCTTTAGCGCCTTGTACAAGGCTATGGTTGTATTATACATTGTTCTTGCCAAATTGTCAAGCATAATTTCCGATATGGCAGTGCTGCTTTTGATGGGATTTCGCCGTGAAGTATTTGCTCTGATGCGAAAAGCTGGAGCTGTGACCAATGAGTAACCGAAAAAGAAATCTGCATTGCTGCCAATTACATAGCTTCACACTTTCAAGAGACACTCCTTCAAGGTGCTGGTCAACGAAGAACTGGACAGCCTCGTAGAATCCATGCGGCGAAGAAAACGGGGCCGACGAAAGTGCTCCATTTCATAGGGAGATGGAGTGACCCGAGGGGCACTACCGGTACGGGACAGATGAAATAACCGCAAGCCATTAAATGACTTGCGGTTATTTTTAAATTAGCTATTGACCGATTCGGTTATTCGTGCTATGATGACGATCTTGACCGATTCGGTTATTTCTTTGCAAAGACCGGCATCAGGCCGGCGAAGGAGGCTGCCATGGAAAAATTTTTAGCACTCTCGGAGGAAAAGCAGACAACGATCCGCAATGCGGCCCTCGCCTGTTTTGCGAAACACGGATACGAAAAAGCGTCTATCAACGACATCGCGTCAGCGGCAGGCATTTCCAAGGCGTCCATGTTTCAGTATTTCGGCAATAAACAGGCCCTTTATGAATACCTGTTCCAATACTGCGTGACACAGATGAGGCATGCGTACCGTCTTGACATTTTGGATGACCACACGGACTTCTTCGACCGGGTGTGGGCAGCCAGCGTGATGAAAGTGGAAAATTTGAAAAAACATCCCTACCTAAATTGCAATAACAAGTTGGACACCCTCTGCTAGGCAGTAGCCTGGTAGATTCGGTCGATTTCCTCCTCGAAGATTTCATCCGGGGTTCTGTAACCCAGGACCTTCCGTGGGAGGCAGTTGCACCAGGTCTCCACATCGGAGATCTGCTGGCCGGTAAAGTCATCAATCCGCTTACCCTTTGGTATGAACCTTCTGATCAGGCCGTTATGCCGCTCTACGGTTCCCTTATCGCAGGATGTGTAGGGATGGGCATAGTAGACAAGTGTATCAGCCATCTTCTCAAGTTCTGAAAGGTCGGCGAATTCCGAACCGTTATCGGTCGTGATCGTTTTGAACACTTCGCCGAAGTGTTCGCTGTAAGTCTTCTGAAGTTGTTTGATTGCCTTCATGACACACGCTGATGTCTTGTCTGCAATAGGAAGCATCAGGAGCTCACGGCTTTTGCGTTCAGCAAGAGTGAGCAGGGCCTGGTCATCCCGGGTCTTGGCGCCCAATACGAGGTCACATTCCCAGTGCCCGAATTCCTCACGGGATTCGATTTCTCTGGGACGTTCCTCAATGCTGCGGCCCAGCTTTTTCTTGTTGATCCGAGATCTATGTTTCCTGGACTTACGCTTCAGCTTTTCAGGAAGGCTATGGTTCCGGATGCCAAAGAGGCCAAGATCAACATAACGGTAAAGCGTTTTTGTGCAGACGATCTGCTCTCTGGTAAATTCACCATCGAGAACAGCGCGTCCGGCACAGGCGTCCAATGACCAGCTATCTTCTGTAAAGTGTTTGAACACATACTCCAGAAAAGCTGATCTGCTCAGGAAGTCATAATGCCGGCAACTGTTCTTCCGGTTGTCCTCATAGGCTTTCTGACCAGCAGACGCTTTATAACGGGTCACGTGGCCGTTATACAAGGCAACTGAGCCACGTGCTATTTCATTCGCGACAGTGCTCGGTGAGCAGCCGATCTCACGGGCAATTGCCCGGATGGAGTAGTGATCTTTAAGACGAATCTGAATAAGAACTCGTTCCTCATACGAAAGATGTTTGCCTTTTATATGGGAAGCTATGGTAGAATGAGAGTGGTCCATGGTGGCGATTCTCCTGTAGAAAGTTGGTTGTGGTGACTTACATTCTACCAAAGATCCTGCCATGGATCTTATTTTATTCGGATGTCCAACTTCATTTTACAATCGGCGAAAAACATCCCTATGTTGCGGCATTCATCACCAGCGCCGCAACGGAGAACGCTTCGGATTTGAAAGATGCGTTGGGCTCCGCGATAACAGAGGGAAGGCAATTTACGGAGGTATTGGTCCTGCATGAGGAGGATCGTATCAAGTTTAAGCATTCTGAGGACGCGGCGCTGGTCTTCCAAATGCTGCTGCTATTGGGGGATGGGATGGTATCCCGCTGTGAAAACGGAATCGACTATGACGGCATCATGTCTGAGCTGGATAGCATTTTGAAGATGCTGAAACGAAATTTTTATAAGGAGGAATATCTGCAATGAATGAACCGGTAATTGTGTTAGACGGACTGACCAAAAGTTACGGAACCCACCGGGGAATTGAGAATATCAGTTTTTCTGTCGCCCAGGGAGAAATCTTCGGCTTCATCGGCCCCAACGGAGCCGGAAAGTCTACCACGATCCGCACGTTAATGGGGCTGTTGAAACCAACCGGCGGCAAGGCGTCCATCTTCGGATTGGACTGCGGCCAGTATGCTGCGGAGATCGCAAAGAATGTGGGGTACCTCCCCAGTGAGAATTGCTATTATAACAATCTGAAAGTCCGGGAGATGCTGCAATACACCGCGGATCTGTACGGCGTGGATGGCCGCAGTCGAATGGAGGAACTGGCGGAGCGGTTGAACCTGGATTTATCCCGCAGGATCGGCGATCTGTCCCTGGGCAATAAAAAGAAGGTCGGTATCGTGTCTGCCCTGCTCCCATCGCCAAAACTGTTGATTATGGATGAGCCGACCAACGGCCTTGACCCGCTTGTGCAGCAGACCTTCAATCAGATTTTGCAGGAAGAGAATGAACATGGCACAACGATTTTCCTCTCTTCCCATGTGCTGAGCGAAGTTCAAAAGCTGTGTGACCGGGTGGCAATTCTCCGTGAAGGGAAACTGATCGGGCTCCAGTCCATGAAAGAACTGCGGGAGAACGGCTACAAAAGAATATCCGCATCCACGAAAGAGGCCATCGCCAAGGATTTCTTTGCACTCCCCGGCGTGGCGGATCTGAAACAGGAACACCGCTCCGCCTCTTTTATCTTCAACGGAAACGCGATGACGATCATGAACAAACTCTGTCAGTTGGAACTGGAGGATATTCTGATTGAGGAGCCGTCCTTGGAAGAAATATTCCTCCACTATTATGAATAGGAGGGGCCAGGATATGGTTGTCTTTCGATATGAGTGGAAACGGAATCGAAAATACATTCTGATTTGGGCTGTGGCGCTGGCGGTCTGTATCTTTTGTATGACGCCGGTTTATTACGGCATGATTGATACGCCGGAAACCTTATCGGAAAATTTTACGCAGGGTGGATTTTTTGAGACGGTGGGGGTCTCCCTTGCTCTATTGATGGAGCCTTTGGGGATGTACTCTTTCCTGAATGCGTTTTTTATGATTGCTGGCGGAATTTTCGGGATGCACCTCGGCCTGGCACTGCAAACAAAAGAATGTACGGAGCATACCGCAGAATATTTGTTTACGAAACCATGCGGACGAAAAAGGATTTATTGGGGCAAAACAGGATGCCTGCTCATTGGAATCGGCATCGTGGGGATCGCCTATTTGCTTGCCTCATTTTTAACGCTGGCCCTGTTTCAGTCGGGTTTTCCATTGGCGGAGTTCCTTCTATTGGCAATCTCTTTTTCCTTGATTACGCTGTTTTTCGGTGCGCTAGGGCTGTTTTGGGGAACGCTCAGGCCAAACAACCGGCTTCCGCTGTTGACCGCGGGGTTAAGTGTATTTGTGGCATACTGCATTACTGCTTTTTCCAGAACGATCGGAAACGCCCCGATCAGTTTTCTGTCTCCGTTCTCCTTTTTTAATCCGTCAACGATCCACGAAACGGGATTTTATGAATGGAGTTATCTGATCTGGTATTTGATTCTGGTAATAGCTTTCTTCCTTTTTTCATATAAAGGGTCACTAAAACGGGACATTGCGGTATAGGGGGTGAAAAAATGAAAGCCTTGATAAAAAAGGAAATGCGTTTATCAAGAACACTTCTGTTAATCTGGATGGGAGTTGTTCTGCTCCTGTGCGGATTTGCCTATTTTGAATATCTGTCTCTGCGGGAGACTTTGGGTGAGCTGGCTGAACTAATCAACACCTTTCCCAAAATCCTGACGATCATGTTTGGCGTGGGAGAAGAATTGACCTCTGCCCTGGGCTGGTATGGCTGTATTTATTTTTGGGTTGCCATATTAAATAACTGCTATGCAATCTACCTCGGAGTTTCTTGTGTGGCAAAAGAAACCGTATATGGAACGACGGAATACTTGTTTACAAAACCGATCAGGCGGAGCAAAATCGTTGCCGCAAAAACGCTGGCCGGTGTGTGTAACCTGCTGATCCTCACGGCATTCAGCGGACTGTGTGGCTATGTTACCGCGATTCTGCCCTTGGGAGGGCTGGAGCAGCCGGGAGCGGCTGTGACAACGACAATCGGAATGTTTTTGACAGAGGTGGTGCTGTTCGCCATAGGGCTTCTGATTTCCAGCCTTGTCAAAACCTTTAAAAACGCCGCCCGTTTAGGGGCAGGAATGCTGCTGGGGTTTTATGGGCTTTATGTAATCGCTGACTATTGGGAATCTCCGGCTCTGTACTATTTGACCCCCTTAAAGTATTTTGATGTTTATGCGGTAGCAAGGGACGGATTTTCTGTTTTGTTCCTGCTAATCAGCGTTGTAATCGTCCTATGCTCTGTCGTTGCGGCTCAAAAATATTGGACGAACAGAGAGATTTGAATAAACGGTCAGGCTATCCTTCATTTGGTTTATTACACTGGTTGTTGTTTATTTTGAGAATTGCTCTAAATTCCCCCTTGACAAGGCTTCTTGCCAGAGTTACACTGGCAACACAGCAACTTAATTGGAAGTTATTGTATAATACTGTCTCTCACTTTATAGGCTTTCTCGAAAGAGATTGGATATCATTTATAGGCTTTTCGCTGTACCCCAGGCATGTTTCGTGTCTGGGGTAAAAGTGAATGACCGTCCAATCCGATACTTTTTCGGGAAAGCCTGCCATGATTTCAGCTTGAGGGAGCGGGCCAAGGGAAGCCATACGACACAGCGCCGAGCAGGGTTGCCTGTCAGGAACCGGATTGGAGAGAACGGCACGGTGGGAGTCGCAATAGGCTCAAGCAACTGACCGGAAGTGGTAAGGACAGGGTGTCAACACAGACACCCTGTCCGGATAAAATCCTGCAAATGCGAGGTTAAAGATCAGAACAGGGTGTCAGTACATAACCCCCTGCTTTCGGCATTAATGCTTATAATGTGCAAGGAATAGGAACGATGAGATGCCCAATGCGTACATTAATACGCATTGGGCTTTTTCTTTGGGCAGATAACGGACATGTCAGTATCCATTATTCTAATCAATTTACCGCTTGAAAAAGCCGCGCTGGTGGTAGGGCAAGCCCTCGCCGCCCCCAGGTGGCGAGGGCTGCAAGCATCGCATTTTGATGTCAAAATACTGCTTGCTGGGGTAAACCCCAGTCCCCCATGCCGCCCGCGGGCGGGAACTTCTCGGCAGCATTGCCGGAAAGTGAGTGTAAAAATCGGGTTCGGCAATATGGCCGAACCCGATCACAGCGGACTGCCCTAAAGCGCTTCAGACAACATTGTCAAAAGCGGTAGACGCTGAAAACCGGGTTCGGTGAATTCACCGAACCCGGTCAGACTTTTTGACAAGGTTGTCTGAAAGTAAGGGTTGGCAATCTTGCCAACCCTTACTTTACCAGATCGTCTCCCGCACCGCTCGAATCAGCGTCACCACCCATGACAGCGCCGCAAGACCCACCAGCACAAGGAAAATGCCGTCCGCCAGAGCGGTATGGGCCAGATACCACGGGCGGAATACCGTGATTACCAGTGCACCGTACAGCAGCGGCGCAGACAACCGTAGCACCTGTGCCAGACGGACGATCCCGCCCAGCAGCGCCAGCCCCAATGATAAAACAGCATACATCATGTTCCGAGCCTCCTTCTTAGATTTGTGGTATGTTACCATCGGCAGATAGACTTTATAAGGGTCTGTCTGCCGATTTTTTCGCTTTGGGTGTCAATAAGACACCCTTGATTGGACGGCGAGGGTGTCTATTGCACACCCTGGATTTCAATTTTTTTGCAAAATTTTTGGATTTTTTGTTATTCACCATGCTGTTTTTTCGGGAGGGGTAGTGAGGGGGTATCTGAAAAAACAGAAAACCGCTCTCGGCAACATTGCCGGAAGCGGTCTGGAGGTGGTTTATGAACAAACAGACACATCGGACCTGCGTCCGCATGAGTGCCAAAGAATACAACCGGCTCATGGAACGAAGCAGGGCGGCAGGGCTGTCTGCCAACGCATGGCTTATGGAGCAGCTCGCCGGCAATCGTCCCATCATCAGTCGGAACGGCATCATGTCGGACTTTCTCTGCCTGCTCAATCAGAAGGGGCGGGAGATCAACACCGTGGCTCGTGCCTTCAACAGCGGATATGGCACGGCAGAGGGGCTCCAGCAAGCACTCGACTGTCTGAAGGACATTGCCCAGGCAGCATACGAGGTCAGGAAGGAGGGATTCACCCATGCGCCGTAAGCGCAAAAAGCCGCTTCCCAGAGGGAAACTGCGGGACAACAGCAAAAGCATCTCTGTCCGGATGACAGAGGAACAATTTCAAAGGCTGGAACGCTATCGGGAACTGACCCGCCTGCCGGTCACCACCTATTTCCGCAAGCTCATTGCAGAGAGCGAGATCGTGGAAAGACCCAGCCGGATCAGGTTTCGGCTTCACGAGGAAGTCAACAAGATCGACTCCAATATCCGCCAGATTCTGCGGAATCCCCGCGCAAAGGAACTGGACCGGGAGGCGGCGGACAGAATCCGTTTCCTGCTGGAACACATTCTCGAACAGGCCTACCACATAAACGCATACCATGATCTGAGCCACAAGGACGGGCAGTAAACACCCGCCCGTTCGCCCTGTGCCGCACCGTGCGGCGTTCTTCCGCACCGGGCAGCGCCCTGCCCGTCCCCTCCGGCAGAGGCCCCCACAGGCGGCGTGTGGGCAAACTCGATCCAAATAACACAAGGAGAGCCTATGGAGCAAAAAGCCAATATCACCATCGATAAGGAGCATATCACCGTGGAGCGGACGCAGACAGCCTGCGGGCGGGAGATTCGGGTCATCTCCGTGTTTCCCCGGCATGGCAGCGAAACCGTGGAGGACAAACTGAAAGCCCTGGCGGAACTGGATTTCCGGCAGGGAAAGCTGTGCGCATAAAGTGCTGGACATTTCAGACCGTTCGGGGTATTGTGGTGTCGCAATGCTCTGAACGGTTTGACAAAGAAAAGGAGGACTGTATGAATCAGTCAAACCAAATCAGGAAAACCGCTCTTTACTGCCGTCTCAGCCAGGACGATGGGATAGAGGGCGATTCCAACTCGATCCAGAATCAAAAATCTATCTTACGGAAGTTCGCGGAAGATCACCATTTCCCCAGCCCCTGCTTTTATGTGGATGACGGTTTTTCGGGAGGAAACTTCCAAAGACCGGCGTTCCAGCAGATGATCTCAGACATGGAAAACGGCGAGATTGGGATCATCGTGACCAAGGATCTCAGCCGCCTCGGTAGAAATCAGCTCCACACGGGACTCTACATCGAGGAACGATTCCCCATGTTCGGCGTCCGCTACATCGCCATCAATGACAATGTGGACACCGACAGCAGCGAGAGCAATGACCTCATGCCGTTCAAAAATTTGTTCAATGAGTGGTTTATTCGGGACACCAGCCGGAAGATCCGTGCGGTTCTGAAGGCCAAAGCGGAACGGGGCGAACGGCTGGGGACCAGAGCGCCCTATGGCTACCGAAAGGACCCGGACACGAAAAAACTAATCGTGGATGAGGAGGCGGCAGCCATCGTCCGCAGGATCTTTGCTATGTGCGCCGGCGGCAGCGGCCCCAGCCAAATTGCCCGCATTCTCAAGAAAGAGCATATCCTGACGCCTACCATGTACGCCTACAGCAAGTACGGCATCACGCACGTGGGGCTGGATACACAACGCCCATATCACTGGTCTGGGGATACTGTGGCGGATATGCTGGAGAACGAAATCTATCTGGGCAACACCGTCAACATGAAGTACAGCACGAAGTCCTACAAGGACAAGCGTAGAGCAGAGCATTCACGGGAGGAATGTCTGGTCTTTGAGAACACCCATTCCGCTCTCGTTACACAAGAAGTTTGGGACATTGTACAGCGGGTACGAAAGAGCAAGCGCCGAAGAACCAATATGGATGAGCAGAACAAGTACTCCGGCCTTGTGTTCTGTTCCGACTGCGGCTCCAACATGGTGCTGCACCGGGCGCATACCATGTCCGCCAGCTATAATCACTTTACCTGCCGCACCTACAAGAAGGATGGAGAAGCCTGTACGGGCCACTATATTCGAGAGTGCGTTCTAGATGAAGTGGTGCTGGAGGACTTACGGAGAGTAACGGCCATGGCACGGGAACATCCGGAAAAGTTCGCCGCCTACATTGGCAGCAAGCAGTCCGCCGAGCTTCAGCGGGAGATCCGCAGGCAGGAGAAAGAACTGGCCGCCATGCGGAAGCGGAAAATGGAATTGGACACCATCTTCAAGAAGCTGTATGAGGATAGCGTGCTGGGCCGTATCACCACGGAGCAGTTCCAAATGCTCTCCGGCAGCTACACGGAAGAACAGAGCTGCATCACAGCCGGTATTCCACAGAAAGAGAGTGAGATCCAGTGCCTGCGGGAAACGGTGAGCGGGACGGACAGCTTCCTTGATAAGGCGAAGCGGTACACGGATATCACGGAACTGACGCCGGAGTTGCTGCGGCTGTTCATTGAGAAGATCGTGGTTCACGAGAAAGAGGTAAAGTGGTCTAAACACGCTCCCCAGACCGTGGAGATCTACTACAACGGCATTGGCTATGTCGGCAGCGGTCAGCAGGATGTGGAAGAAGCACTGGAAGCACCGGAATCCCTACAAACCCAGGACACAGAGAAGCCCCGGCAGGCATCGTAAACACGATGACCTGCCGGGGTATCCCAGGAATCACTTGTTACCCCTGTGAGGGGGGAACAAATGCTCCGCCCTTGCTTTATTCCGTCTTGCAGTACAGCACAAGGTCACTTTTGTAGCCCTCAAATACATCTATCCGGGTAATGTTGTAGGTCTTGCCCCGGTAAACAATCGTGTTCGCCGTGGTTATGTCGTTTCTATAGCCGATTTGGAACAAAACCTTTTCTTCCGTCTGCGTCGTTACCCGGTATATCTCATTTGCGGAAAGCTGCCGAAAATACGCCCACACGGTCGCAATCGTGACAAGTTCCTTTTTATGGTTGCCGTATTTGTCCGTTGTATAACGGCTTTCCTGTATCTCTATACGCTTGTCTTTCAGCTTCATAGCGGTTCCCCCTTATATTGCTGTAGTATATTCGCCCAAATGCTCATATAGCCCCACATAGCAGTCAAGCAAGGCCGCCGTGCCGTCAATGCGCTGTTTTGGCGATTGGTTCTTGATGGGAACTATATTGCCGTTCCTGTCCGTCTGAATGCCCGTGTTCGTCAAGCACCATTTCAGAACGGGATTATTATTGTATATGACTTTGTGCGCCTGCAAGTCCGCCCCTAACATCTGCATAGGCAGGGAAAGCGTTTTTGCGCCCTGTATGCAGCGAACCATGTTAAAGCCCTGCATTTGCATTTCCTCGACAAAGTACCTGGCGGAATAGCTGTCGTAATATACCCATGCCGGGAACAGGTCGTATTGCTTCACGGTTTCCACAAACCACGCTGTAACATCGGAATAGTTAATGCTGTTCCCATCGCATAGCCGTAACAAGCCCCGGTCAAACCATTTGTCATAAGGAATTTTGTCTTGCTGTACACGCTCCGCCAGCCTGTCGGCGGGTAGCCAGTACATTTGACAGATATACTTTTTATCGTCGCCGCGCTTCATAAATAGCAGGCTTGCGGCGGTCAGGTCGGTTGTAATGGACAGGTCAACGCCGCCGATACAGTACGCGCCCCGGAAATCCTCTAAACTGAATAACGTTTCGTTATTGATGTCGTCAAAGGAAAGCCACGCCGTTTTGACGGTTTCCCGCACGTTGAATTCCTTGCAGAGAACGCCGGAAAGTTCGTTGCGGTTCTGCTTTGCCCGCTCCACTTTCGCGGTCAGGTCGTCCAGCTTCTTTATACTGCCTAACGCCGGGTTAGCTTTCGCCCATGCCGTTTTATCCGTCCATTCGCTGCGGTCGTCCAGTTCATAAAGGATAGGCAGGAAATGCGGGTCAGCTATAGCCCCGTCCGCCACGCTTGCCGCATAGGTGTACATATCATCAAAAATACATTCCCGGACGGTTCCGGCGGTCGTTATCATAATCATAAGCGGCTGCCGCCGTGCGCTCTGTGACTGCCGCATGACTTCATAAAGGTTCCTGTCTTTTACGCCGTGCAATTCGTCCATGATAACAAAGCTTGCGTTCAAGCCGTCCAGCGTGTCAGAATTGCGGGCAAGGGGCTGAAACTTTGACATTGTGGGTTCATAGTATAAATCGCTCTTGCGCTTGCGGAAATGCTTTGACAATGCCGGGGATTGCTTTATCATGTTGTGGGCTTCATCGAACAACAGGCGGGCTTGCGCGTATTTTGTCGCCGTGCTGTAAACCTCTGCGCCGCCCTCGCCGTCGCTTGTCAGCATATACAGAGCAAGCCCCGCTAAAAGCGTTGATTTGCCGTTTTTACGCCCCACAAGGAAAAAGCTTTCCCTGTACTGTCTGCACCCAGTTTCACGGTCTATAAAGCCGTACAGGGCTTGTATATAGGCTTTTTGGAACAGTTCAAGGGAAATACCCTTGCCCGCCCATTCGCCTTTAGAATGCTTGCAGAAACGCTCTATAAAGGCGATAGGACGGCTTGCCCGCTGTTCGTCAAAGACATATTGCCCGGACGTGTCAAGGCAGGCAGACGCAAGGCGGCTATATACCGCCTTTACGCGCCGGGATGCCGTGATTTCGCCGCTTTGTAGTTTGCAGTTATATTCCGTGATATAGTTCATGCTTTCACGCTCCGTTAAATGCCGCCAGTTCGTCAACCTCTGTTTCCGTCAGGCTTTCCAGTTCTGCGCAAAGCTTCAAATACTGTTTCTGTACCGTCAGGTAAGTGCGCATTAGTTTTGTATATTCCGCCGTGTTGCTGTCGTTCCGCGCCGTGTTTATCTGCGCTTGCAGGAACGCCAGTTCATCGGACAGGAACTTGATTTCCTGCTTTAATTCTGTGCTGTAGCTGTCATTCATAGCCGTTTACCTCGCTTTCACTAAATTTCCGTTATCATCAAAGGCAAGCCCCGCCGCCGTCGCGCCGCCCTGTCCAAAATGTTCCGCGTTGTGACAGTCACGGCAAAGGGCTTCAAGGTTGGCGGGGTTCAAGGAAACATCCGGGTCAAGCAGGTTTTCCGCCGTCAGGTAGGTTCTATGATGGGCGATTTCAGCGGGCTTGCCGCAACGCTCGCATATATAGTTCCTTGACAGCAGGAACGCCCGTGAAAGCCGTTTCCATGCCCTTGAATGATAGAATTCTTGCTGTGTCATGCCGTGCCGCGCTCCGCTGATAACGCTTTCAAAAGGCAGTCTATAACGCGCTGTAGCTTGTCCGTGTCCGCATTCTCGCCGTAATACCATAGCTGCAACAGGAATTGCCCCACCGTCCGCGCAACGGGTGAAAAGCTGCCGTCGGCGGGGGTGTAACCTGTCGTTGCTTCAAGGTATGGCGGAATAGCAGACACAAGCGGAATAATGATTGCGTCGTTGTCGCTGCCGTCTATGCGTAAAATGTCGCGGGCTTCTTCAATCGTGAAAATCATATCCGTGTGCCTGCCTTTCCGGGTCAGGGGCGGGGATTAGCCCGCCGCCTGTACCTCAACCTTGACGAACGCGCCCGGTACAATGGGCTTGCCGTCCGCGATACAAAGCGCCCTGTAGTCAATCAGTCCGCTTGTAAAGCCGCTTTCCCTGCTAACCTCTACCGCAACGCCCTGCGGGATATTCACGCCGTAATAGCGGAAATTGCCGAACAGGATAGTTCCGGCGGGGATATTGTCGTCAAGCACGATTTCAAAACCGAACAGGCGACGGACGCCGCCGCGCTCCGGGTCGGTGAAGAAATAACGCCCGTCCCCGTCTTTCAGCGGGTAAACCGTGCCGAACAGGGTTGCCGTGGACATTGCGAACTTTGCCCCGGCTGCATACCCGGCGGGCAACAGGGCGATAGCGGAAAGCAGGTTGTCGGCGGTCAGGCTTGCGGTCTGAATGCGGTTTTTGTTGTTCCACGTCACGCCGGACAGAATGCCCGTGGGCTGTCCACTGCCCGTGCCGGAAACGATAGCCGCGCCGATAGCGTCCGCGATGCTTGCTTTCAGTTCGTCCGTGATATAACGCTCAAACGCGGAAATATCCATGCGCTTTACGGCGGCGGACATGGACATAACCTTGATAAGCTCCCGCCCGGTAAAGGTGACGGCGGCGGTTGTCACGTCCTTGCGCTCCACGGCTGCGCCCTCGGTGTGCCAGCTTGCAGCGTCGCCGGGGGTTCCGACGGGAACGGAAAGATTGTTCGGGACAGAGAACAGGCGGATTTCATCAAACAAGCCGTTCACGCCCCGCGCCTGCTTCACAACTTCATTCAGGGTTGTGGTAGGAACGACGGCGGCGGAACTGGAAAGCGTGTTGAAAGCGTCGGCGCGTTTCTCCGCCTGCGCGGCTTCATAGGCGCGGCTTTCCGCGTCGGTCAGTTCCTTGCCCATAAGGGTCTTATAGAACGCCGTGCGGTATTCCGGGGTGTTGTGGGTGTCGGTTGCGGTGCTGCCTTTTTCAAGGCTTGCGGTAATGGGATTGAACATAGCTTTTTCCTCCTCCTGCGCTTTTCGCGCTTCTACATGGGTTTGAGTGTACGCCGCATAGTTTACGATACTGATTTCATAAACTTTGCTGATTTGGGTAATTGTGCGGGTCTGCGTCTGCTCGTCATAGTCCGCCGCGCCTATATCGAACGCAAAGGACATTTGCGACAGGTCGCCCCGCTTGACGGCTTCATATACCGCCCGCGCCTGTTCCGTGTCCGGCAGTTCCGCCGACATTTCAAGCCCCTGTTCTGTGACGGTCAGGGAAAGGGTTTTCGGGCTTCTCGCAAGGGGTATCTGTCCGCCGTCGTGATTGGTAATCAATACAATGTCGTTCAGGTCAAGCCCGCGCAATGCGTCCGGGGCGATAACCTCTTTGATGCTGCCTAAATCGGCGGGCTGATTGAATACCACGGCAACGCCGGTCAGGGTCAGGGGCTTGTCCGCTGCCCGGACTTCATAACAACGGGTCTGTGTTTCATGCTTCATCGGTGTTTACCTCGCTTTCTTCAAGTTGGTATGCGTCCGCTTTTTCAGCGGAAACATAGTTCAGGGATTGCAAACGCCTGTCGCCGTCCTCGACGGGCGGTAATGCCAAAATGCGGCGGGCTTCATTAACGGTCAAAAGCCCTAACGGAGCGGCTTCATGCAGCAGCTTGATTTTCGTTGCCGCGCTGGAAAACTCCATGCGTTCCGCTGTGAACGTGATCGCCGCGCCGCTTTTCAGGTGGAATTCCTGCGAAAGCTGCAAGGCGAACGGTTCCACTACGCTTTCATAGAACGCGCTGAATTCGTTTTCCGTATAGCTGCCGGAAATGATTTTCCCGTTTACGCCTAAATAGTCGAATATCTGCTTGTTCACGGCTTCAACCTGTTCTTGCGGGATGCTGTACGGGGTTACATTGGTAGGAACAAAGTCAAAGCGTTGATCGGTTGCCGCCACGCCGCCGGAATTCGCCGGGTTGAAATAGTCGGAAACGAACTGTTCCTTTTCCGTTTTCACCTGCGCCGGATTGACAAGCGACGTAAATTTCAGAACGCCGCGAATGCTTGTTCCATTTTTCACGCTTGCCGATATACCTTGATTGAGCGTTTCCGCCGTATCAAGCAGCGGGAACAACGGCGCGTTCCCGTCGCCTAACAGATCGTTGGTCAGGAAATGCCGCCGCAAATGGATAATATCGGCATAGGGGAACAAAACCTGTCTGCCGTCCGGGAACAGGCAGTCAAGATATAATGCGCCGTCCGTGCCGGGGACAAACTCGACGCTTTGCGGGGTGATCGGATAAACTGCCGTAATGCGCCCGGTGTCGTCGCGGGCAAGCAGCAGGAACGCATTGTTATTTGTAAAGTATGCCGCCGCTGTCTTATACAGCAGGTCATACCCGGACATATAAGCGTTCGGGGCGGTATTCAGCAGGTTTTCAAGGCCGCTGTCGTCGCTGTGCGCCTGTAATTTTGCCGTGTGCCTGCCGATAGCGTCCACGGCTGCGCGGAACGCTGCGTTTCCGTATGCTGTGCCGCTGAAACTGGAAAACGTGTTGTTTATCTCAATCACGGCTTGCGGCGGGGTCTGTTTCGGTCGGAACAGGCTTGATAAAATGCTCATTGGTCGAAACTCCTTTCCTGAAATTGTTTTTTCTCTGCGGGGGAAAAGAAAGCCCCTGCACCGTTGCCCTGCCGCCTGCTTTCTTGCGGTGTGGCGGGGGGATATGACAGGCAATGACGGGCAATCACAAAAGTTCCTTATGGGAAAACCGATTTTTGAAATCTGAAACTTTAGTACATGGGTGTCATTGCCCGTCATTCACACACGCCCGCAAGGTCAAAGCGGGACGATTGGTTCAAAGTCAGACTTTAATTTCAGCCCGTAATAGAACGCGCCTGCCGCTGTCTTGCGCCAATTAAAGCCCGCCCCGGTCAGTGCTGCTTTGAAGTCGCCTGCGCCCCGCGCCCATTCGTGCGTATCGGTGCAATGCGTCCGGTATGCGTCGAACAGATCGCCCGCCCGTTGCGTGTGTTCCGGGGAAACCTCGCAACATTCTTCCAAAAAGGCGTTTAACCAGTCATTGTCAAAGCGGTATTCAGCGATAGCGCGTTTGACACATTCCGGCTGTTCAATATGAAAGCCTGCCGCATAGAACTTCCGTGCGCCCTCAATAACCCATGACAGGATAGCGCCGCCGCAATGTTCAAGCAGGTATTCCGTGTAATTCAGGATTTCACCCTGCATACCACGGAAACGGGCGTTGAACGGAACCACAACAAGCCTGTCCCATGTGCCGCTGTCGTTGGTTCCCACTTTCGGCAGGTGATTTGTATAAAGAACCGTTGTGTGCGATGGCAGGAATTTGAACGGGTCTTTATACTTCTTTTCCGCCTGTATGGGGTCAGTGCTGCAAAGCTGCTTGACGACGGCAGTATCAAGGCGCATACCCTCTTGCAGTTCCGCCGCAATGACAAGACGCTTGCCGCGCAATTCTGCATATTCAGGGCTTTTGTTCTTCCTGCAATTCACGGTCAGGGTTTCGGCGGACAGTGTGCCGTAATAGTCGCCCATTGCCCGCGCTTTTGCGTTGTAGAACGTGCTTTTGCCGTTGCCGCCCCTGCCGTATGCCACGGTCAGCTTTTCAACGTAAACGCTGCCGACGGCTTCCATACCGGAACATACCTGCAAATAATCCTGCAATTCCCGGTCGCCGCAAGTCAGGCGGTCAAGGAAAGCAAGCCATTCGTTCATACCGTCAAGCGACGGGGAAACCGCTGTCATTTTGGTTATGAAATCCTGCGGGTCATGCGGGCGCATTTTCCCGGTTTTCAGGTCAACGGTTCCGGCGGGTGTGTTCAAAAGGAACCCGTCTTTGTCCAGTTCGGAAACGGCTATTTCAGCCATTGGTTCCGCTTCTGTCAACGTCGCCGCAATGCGGCTTGTTTTCCGGCGGTCAAGTACAAAGGAACGGTATTCTTTCGCCGCCCGTACTGCCTGCTTTGCGTCTTTTTCGGCTTCCTCGTCGCCTGCTTCAATGGCTGCGTCCTCGGCAGCGCGGGCAGCTTTTAACCGCTTCCGTGCGTCCTTTAACTGTCGGTCGGTCAATTCCTGCGACAGCTTCCGCGCCTGCAATTCGCTTTCGTTCCATACTTTGCCGTCATAGACAAGCCATTTTGTTGCAGCGCTGTATTTCAGTCTGTCGCCATACTGCGCCATGAAAACCCGTGCTTGTCCTACGTCTGTGTAATCGGTCGGTTCAACGCTCTGCGCAAATTCCTGTGCGACATATTCCGCCGGGGTCAGATAGGCCGGATTCGTTGCAATATTCTTTTCATAATGCTTGCAGGCGTCCCGCCATATCTTTTCTATTTCGTCGTCCGGTTTCGGTTCCTCGCATTGTGCGACGCGCTGCATATAGATTTCATGCGCCTGTTCGGTAATGCCGTATTTGGTCAGGACGGTTGCCGCAAAGCTAACAAGCGTTCCGTGCCGCTGTCCGGTCGGTATGATTTCCCCGAACTTTGTCCACGGGGATTCTTTCACCGCCTGTGCTTCTTTTGCCGCCTTTTCTTCCTGTTCCGGGTGTTCCGGTATCTGCATTTCATCGGCAAGGGCTAACAGATCGGCTTTACTGCATACCGCTTCATAATCGGTATGACCGTCAATCAAGCCTTTTTCCGTTCCGAAAAAGATTCTGTCGGCATTGGTGCAATCTGTGTCAGATTGCGGGAACAGGGCAATTAAAGCCCGCTGTATTCTGTCGCGTTCGTCTTTGTCGGTGATTTCCTCGCCGCAAACGACGGCAACGCGGAACCGCTCGTTTTCGTCGGTGCTGTTGAAAGTGTCATACATGAACGCCGCTTTCAGATTGTGGGCGGCTAATACTTCCGCAACGTGCGCCGGGGTTTCAATGGGAACGTCCGTGCGCTTGTTGTCTATGTCGTCAAGAAAGATTGTCTGCCGTGCGAAATCTTCCTTGACGGTTCCATTTTTCCCGGCTGCGCGGCTGCGCTCCGAAAACGGACATACACCCGGCTGAATGGTCTTTCCGGCTGTCAGGGCGGCGGCAATCTGCTTGACGTTCATATCCTTAATACTTGCCGATTTGGTGAACCGGGACTTTATGCCGCCGATTTCGCCGCGTTCCGGCTTGATATTGAATTTGTATCTGTCAACGTGAAGCAGCAAAGGTTTCGCCCCCTTTCTTGATGTAGTCTGCAAAGATTTCCCGTGTGATATAGCAGCGGTTTCCCACTTGAATGACGGGGAACGCCCCGCGCTTCACAAGTGTTCTGATTGCGTATTCCGGGAACTGGAATTCTTTTGCGGTTTCCTTTATGGTCAATGCGGGCTTTTCCACGGTCGCGCCCCCTTTCATTAAGATTCGTTTTTCTTGATAGTTTTCCTTGACAAAGGCGGTTCCCCTGTCTATAATTGCATTATAGCAGGTTCGCCCGCTAAGTCAAGTTTCCTTGAATCACTTTTAATATGTTCAAGAAAAGCGTCATTTGAAAGGAAAAAGAAAATGCCGAAAACAAGAAAAGGTTCATCTATCGAACTATACAATTCCCATTTTGCGGCGACGTTGCGTGAATTGATGGAACAGCACGGAACGACACAGAAAGAACTTGCTGAAGCTGTGAACGTTCGCCCGCAAACCCTTTCCCTTTATACGACGGGGGAAACACAGCCCAACGTGGACAAGCTGTTGAAGATCGCGGAATACTTCAATGTGACGACGGATTATCTTATTACAGGAACCATTCTTGAAGATATTCCCGTCCGTGAAATGCTCGGCCTGTCGGAACGGACAGTCGAAAACATGAAGCTGATAAAAGACGGTTATTTTGAAGATGCTCCCTATATGCTGCCCCTGCTTGATCGCCTGTTAGGGGATAAAGACTTTTACCTTGCATTGGAACAGGCGGCGACATGGTACGGCAGGAAACGGCAGCTTGAAGCAGCAGACGGCGACACAGAGAATGAAAGCGAATTCTGCGAATGGAAAGCTGCAAAGTACATGGAAACGTATTTGCTTGACTTCATGCGGGCAAATATGAATATACAATAAGAAAGGGTGGTTTTATGGCAAGTATCAGGAAGCGCGGCGACACTTACACCATAACCGCATACATGGGTTATGATGAAAGCGGGAAGCAGCGCAAGAAAACAACGACGTTCCGCCCGCCGGACGGTGTAACGCCGGGGAAAGCGGAAAAGTTGGCAAAGGCGTTCGCGGCAACGTGGGAAGATAAAATCCGGGGCTATGTCGCCCTTGATGAAAACAGGACGCTTTCAGAATTGGCAGAATGGTACTATTCCACGGTTGCGCCGCAAACCTTAAAGCCGAACGTGCTTGTAAACTACCGCAAGGGCGTTTATGACCACATTATCCCGGTGTTAGGGCGTGAAAAGCTAAAGAACATTACCGCGCCCATGCTCGACAGCCTTTTTGCAGAATTGCAGAAATCCGGCAATATGGAACAGTCGTTCAAGCTGAAAGACAGGGCATTGCTTGACGGCTTCAAGCGTCAGGAACTTGCAGACAAAGCAGGTGTCAGCCGTTCCGCCATATATAACGCCTTGCAGGGCAAGACAATGGGACGTGACCACGCCGAAAAGATAGCGGCGGCAATCGGGATGCCGTTAAACAAGGCATTTGACGATATGACAGAAAAGCGGGGATTGTCCGGGGCTTCTACAAACAAACTGAAATTGAACCTGTCCGCCATATTCACGGCGGCGGTCAAGAAAGAAATCATGCGCCGGAACCCGTGCAAGCTTGCCACGCCGCCTAAAGTCGATACAGCCCCCGCCGCATATCTGAATGAAGAACAATGCCGGGAACTGTTAGACATTCTTTCAGCACAAGACGATTTTCAGTTTGAAGTCATTATCAATTTGCTGATAGCGTCAGGAATGCGGGCGGGCGAATTGTCCGCGCTCTATTGGGAAGATATAAACCTCGATACAGGCATGATGTTTATACGTCATACGCTTGTCAGGGTTGACGGGGTGTATATCAGGCAGGAACCGAAAACAGAGGACAGCACACGGCGAATTGTCTTGCCGGAATACATCATTGACTTGCTGAAACGCCACAAGACAGAACAGGCAAAGCGGCGGTTGCAGTCCGGCGGGACGTGGAAAAACGCGGAACTGGTATTCACGAACAATTCCGGCGGCTTCTACCTCGGCGGGAATATCAATCAAAAGCTGAAACGGGTTATCAAAGGAACAGACTTGCCGCAAGACATACACTTGCACACGATGCGGCACACACACGCTTCATTGCTCATTAACTCCGATATAGCCGCCCGCGTGATTGCCGACAGGTTAGGGCATAGCACAACGAAAACGACGCTTGACACATACAGCCACGTTTTCGCGGAAAGTGAAGCAAGGGCAATGCAGGCTATTGACATGAAGCTGTTCCGCAAGACGAACTAAAAAAGGGCAAAAAAAGAACCGCTCCGGGCGGTTAAAATTTGTCGCTTGTTTGTCGCTTAAATTTATCAAAAGTCGCTTGTTTTCGCTCAATGATACTAAAAAGTAGGGGTCGGCGAAACACAAGAAATCCAGTAAAATCAAGGCTTTTCAGACATTCCTAAAAGATACTCAATTCTGTGTTTACTCTGTATAAGATATATTAAATATCTTATGGTTGGTACTATACAGGCCGAATATGTATCATGTGTGAACGATTTCACATCAATTTGTGAAGAATCGGGAAAAGAATTATAAATTAGGTTTGATGAGATCGTTCCGGCGCCTCCGGGAGCTGCCTTCACCACGTCTTCAGAATATCGAGGATCTGCTGCTCGTAGTCCCCCTCGAACTCCTCCTGCCGGCCTACCGAACGGACGTTGCTCTCACAGCCCGGTTCCTCCGGCGGGTATTCCCAGATGTGATATGACAGCCCTTTATGCCAGAAATCGATGCTGCCGCAGCCGTTTTCCTCCCCATAGGCGTAATCCCAGCCCTTCTGTTTCAGATACTTCTGAATCCGTTCCAGCCGCATGATAAAGCCCCCTTCCGGATGATGCGGTGCGCCGTCTGACGGCGCAGAAGATGAAATACGGTCTGACGCGCCGCAGCGGCCCGGCCGCGGCGTGATTTATTCTGCGCGGCGTCCGTCCGGCGCGTGCTGCCCGAAATAGTTCCGGGTCAGCCGGACGACGGTCGGCGAGAGGAAGAGCACCGCGATCAGGTTCGGAATCGCCATCAGTGCGTTGGCGCTGTCCGCGATCTGCCATGCCAGATCCAGTTCCACTGTGGCGCCGACCACGACGAAGACGACGTAGATCGCCTGATAGACTGCCATCCCGCGGGCACCGAAGAGAAATTCCATGCAGCGTCCGCCGTAGAGACTCCATGACAGCAGCGTCGAGTACGCGAACATCGTGATGCAGAGTGCGACGATGACGGAGGCGAGCCGGGGGCCGAAGGTGGCGCCGAAGGCTTCGATCGTAAGCTCCGAGCCGGCGGCCCGGCCGTAGTGGCCGGCGGCCGCCCCGGAGACCAGAATCGAAAGTGCGGTCAGCGTGCAGATCACGATCGTGTCGGCGAAGACCTCGAAGACGCCGTACATCGCCTGATGCACAGGATGCGTGACGTCCGCCGCCGCGTGGGCGATCGGAGCGGTGCCGAGACCGGCCTCGTTTGAGAAAATCCCCCGGCCGAATCCCGCCTTCATGGCCTGCTGCATCGCGACACCGGCGAGCCCTCCGCTGATGGCGGAGGGCCGGAAGGCGCCTTTGAAAATCTGCGCGAAAGCCGGGCCGACGGAGGAGAGGTGCGTGAAGACGACGGCCAGCGCGGCCAGAATGTAGATCAGCGCCATCACCGGGACGAGCCGCTCCGTGACGGATCCGATCCGCTTAAGTCCGCCGAACAGGACGAGGATCGTGAGGATGGCGGCGGCCACACCGACGAAGGCGTAGATAAAGGTCAGCGTGCCGTCATCGAGGCCGGGCCGGAAGGACTGAAAGACGGATCCGATGGACGCGGCGATTGTGTTGATCTGCGTCATGCATCCTGTGCCAAGCGCGGCGATCATCCCGAAGACACTGAACAGCACAGCCAGCCAGTGCCAGCGGGCGCCCAGTCCGTTTTCGATATAGTACATCGGACCGCCGACGAAGTCGCCCCGGACGTTTTTCTTCCGGAAATGAACCGCCAGCAGAATCTCCGCGTATTTTGTGCACATCCCGAACAGAGCCGCGACCCACATCCAGAAGATGGCGCCCGGTCCGCCCAGCGCGATGGCCCCGGCCACGCCGGCGATATTGCCCGTGCCGACGGTTCCTGCCAGCGCGGTCGTCAGTGCCTGAACCGGCGTCAGCGTCCCGTCCCGGCTGTCTGCGTTCCGCGAGCCGAAGAGACGGCCCACGGTATGCTTCATGATGAAGCCGAAACGGCGGAACTGAAGAAAGCCGAGGCGCGCGGAAAGAAAAATGCCGGTTCCGAGAAGAAGAACCAGCATCGGGATACCCCAGACGAGATTGTCAAATGCATGGATAAAGTTTGAAACTGCCTGCATCATGCTCCTTTTCTCCTGACGTCTGACGGGTGCCTGTTATTTTTCCACGACAGCGAGGATTCCCATCGGACATGCCTTCGCGCAGATGCCGCAGGCAATGCACTTGGAGGTGTACGGCTTGTCCGGCGCCTTGACCATCACATGCATCGGGCAGACCTTCACGCACTCGCCGCAGCCGGTGCAGAGCTTTTTATCGATGATATAGGTTCCCTTCGCGTTCTGCTTGATTGCGCCGCTCGGGCAGGTACGCGCGCACTTGCCGCACTGCAGGCAGACTTTCGGCAGCGGGGAGCCGTCAGGCTTCGCCGTGATCCGGATGCAGGATTTGTCAGGGTCAAATTCCTTGTAAAAGGCCGTGGAGCACGCTGCTTCGCAGGCGAGACATGCCTGACATGCGTTCTTGTCCGTGATGATCAGTTTTTTCATGTTTCCCTCCGTGAAATGAAATGAGTGCAAAGATACTGTTATTGTAGTCCCCCGGGAGAGAAAGCGCAATTGCCAACCGCTTCCGGTATCGTTGCCCGGACTGCCCGTGCCGTGGTATGATGCCTCTCATGACAAAGAATTCTCTTCCGATTCAGCTTAATCCCCAGCAGCAGGCGGCCGTCCGGGCCGTCGACGGACCTGTGCTGCTGCTTGCCGTGCCCGGAAGCGGCAAGACAACGGTTCTGATCGCCCGGCTCGGCTATATGATTCTCGGGAAAAAGATCCCGGCGGACCGGATCCTGACGCTGACCTACACCGTCTCGGCGACAAAGGACATGGAGGCCCGGTACCGGATGTATTTCGGGGACGCGCCATGCCCCGATTTCCGGACGATCAATTCCCTCTGCCTCCGGATCATCCGGTACTTCGGCCGGATGATCGGCCGGGAGCCGTACCGGCTTGTCACCGACGACCGGCAGATCGGCGGTGTGCTGGCGGAGATCTACCGCGAGACGGCGCAGGAATATCTCACCGAGAGCGAGCTGGCGAATCTGAGGGCGAGGATCACCTGCGTCAAGAACGGCATGATGACCGGCAAGGAAATCGAGGCGATGGATCATGACGCGGGGTATCCGTTTTCAACGGTGTACCGGCGCTACGTGGAGCGGCAGCGCGCGGAGCGATGGATGGATTTTGACGACCAGATGACCTACGCGTGGAACATTCTGAGGAGAAGTCCGGAGACGCGGCTGCATTTTCAGGAACAGTATCCTTATATCTGCGTCGATGAGGCACAGGACACGTCGAAGATCCAGCATGCCGTCATCCGGCTGCTGGCCGGGAAGCGGGACAATCTGTTTATGGTCGGCGACGAGGACCAGAGTATCTACGGCTTCCGCGCGGCGTATCCGGAGGCCCTGCTTGATTTTGAGAAGCAGCATCCCGGCGCGAAGGTCCTCCTGATGGAGGAAAATTACCGATCGGACGGCGCGATTGTCGACGCAGCGGACCGCTTCATCCAGCGCAACGCGCTGCGTCATCCGAAGCATATGCGTGCGGCGAGAAAGACGGATACACGGTCTCGCGCTGCGGAAGGGCAGGAGAGAAGCGCGGTCCGGGCAGTCACGCTCACCTCCCGGGCGGCCCAGTACGCGTATCTTGCCAAAGTGGCGGCCGACTGCCGCCGTGAGACCGCCGTGCTCTACCGTGACAACGAGAGCGCGCTGCCGCTGGTGGATCTGCTGGAGCGGCGGGGCATTCCGTACCGGATCCGCAGCGCGGATCTGACGTTCTTCACGAGCCGTGTCGTGACGGATATCGTGAATATCTGCCGCTTCGCGCTGGATCCGTCGGACGCCGCGCTGTTTCTTCAGATCTACTACAAGCTGAATTCCTATCTCAGCCGGGAAAATGCAGTCCGCGTCGCCGCCGCGCCGGCTCACGGCCTTCCGGTGCTGACCGCCGTGCAGCGGGACAGGAAGGTGCCGGCGGGCAGCAAAGCCAGCTGCAGAACGCTCCAGAATCAGCTGTACCAGCTGACGAAGGATTCGGGCGGCGCGGCGGTCCGCCGGATTGTCAGCCGGATGGGGTACGGGGACTATCTGGAGAAGGCCGGACTTTCGGACGGGAAGATCGCGATCCTGACGGCCATCGCGGACCGCGAAGGCAGCATGGAGAGCTTTCTTGCGCGTCTGGACGAACTGCGGGACGTGATCCGGGAGCACGAGGAACGGCCGGACTGCCTGTTCCTTCTCTCGACGATTCACGGCAGCAAGGGGCTGGAGTACGACCGGGTTTATCTGATGGATGTGGCGGACGGAATCTTCCCCGACCGTGTGCCGGGCCGCTTCGCCCAGAAGGAGGAGCGGGCGGTCTATGAGGAGGAAAGGCGGCTCTTCTACGTCGCGGCGACGCGGGCGAAGAATGAGCTGAACCTGTTCCGTTTCGCCTCCTCCGCGCTGGCGGACGACCTTGTGGGAACGGTGAAGCCGGCGCAGACGGCGCGGGGAGGGACGGCGGAGGTGCGGAGCGCGGGAACGCACGGCTCCCGCGCGGATCGGAACGGAAGAGATCGGACGGGCTCCCGCGGCGGCCTGTCCGCCGGCTCTTTCAGACGCGAAGAGCCGGCGGACGCATCCGGGATGAAACCGGAAGGCCCCGCCTTTGAGACGTACTGTCAGTCTTTTTCCGAAGGTCAGCTTGTGGAGCACAGCCGGTTCGGAACCGGAACGGTCACGGCGGTGCAGGACCGGACGATCACCGTCCGGTTCGGCGACAGGGAGAGGAAGATGGAACTCGGCATTCTGTACGCGAAGGGGCTTCTCTGGGTGCTGTGAGATACGGCGGTCTGCCTTTCCCGATCATCAAAAGGACAAAAATTTGTACAGCCGGTGCGATAAGATGGCGGCAGATGGAAAAGCCGCCCGGACCGGTGAAGCGAACGTCCGGAGCGAGGGAAAGGGGAGCAGAGTCGTGAAAAAGATATTTCTGGATCTGGAGATGAACGGCGTTCCTTGGAAGATACGGAAACGCTGCGGCCTCAGGATGGAGATCATCGAGATCGGAGCCGTGATGCTGAATGACGAAAACGAGGAAACCGGCTGTTTCCGTGAGTTCGTGAAGCCACAGCTTTCGGACGCGATGGAACCGGCTGTCGAGAAGCTGACGAATATCCATTTTGACCAGCTTGAGAGCGCGCCGCCGCTGGAAGACGTCCTGCGCCGTTTTCTGATCTGGTGCGGGGACGGCTGCGAGGTCTACAGCTGGAGCGATGCGGACAGCCGGCAGATCATAAAGGAGACGGACTGCAAGGGGATCGGGCAGAGCGCTGCCCTTCAGGAGATGCTCGGTTGCTGGCACGACTATCAGGCGGAATTCGGCGCGCTTCTTCCTTTTGAAAAGAAGCTTTCGCTGTCACAGGCCGTGCTGATCGCCGGGCTTGAGTTTTCGGGGCGGGCGCACGACGGCCTCAACGACGCGAGGAGTACGGCGGATCTTTATCGGATGGCCGGGGATCCGCAGCAGTTCGGCCGGTTCCGGAAAAACGTGCGCCGGGCTTTCGGTCTCGAAGAAGAGTCTCCGGTGACGATGGGGGATCTCTTTGATTTTTCGAATCTTACGTCGAGGGCGGGATAAGGCCGGTGCGGGTTTATCCGGTTCAGAATCAGAAGGGAATGGAACATGCCATGCGGTTTGAGACAAAGTTTTTTGATGATCTGACGGCGCGGGAGCTGTACGAGATTCTCCGCGCGCGGGCGGATGTTTTTGTCGGAGAGGAAAAGATCCTGTATCCGGATGCGGACGGCGTCGATTATGACTGCCTCCATATCTTCAGCCGGGACGAGGCCGGGACCGTGACCGCGTACCTTCGGATGTTTCCGAAACAGGAGGAACCCGGCACGGTCCAGATCGGACGGGTGCTGACCCGGAGGCGCGGCGGCGGGCTGGGCCGCCGGCTTATGGAGGCGGCTCTCCGCGCCGCCACGGAGACCTTTCACGCAGGTGGGGTATATGTGGAATCCCAGAAGCACGCGGAGGGCTTCTACGAGAAGCTGGGCTTCCGGGCCGTCTCGGCGGATTTCATCGAAGCGGGGATCCCGCATGTGAAGATGAGAAGGGAGCTGGGAGGGGAGAAAGGGTGAGGATCCGGCATCGCGGCCGGTTCCTCTGCTCTTGAATAGTATTCAGGCACCGCCGCTCCGGCGTCTCTTTTAGCCCGAAGGGCGCGGGGCTGCAGCGAAATGTATCACCCCCATATGGCACCAATAACGACAATAGAGAGGATGTTGCCTGTGAAAAGGACTTTTGACAAACAGGTTCTGCTGCAGCTTTGTCAGAAAGCGCATCTTGACACGATCCTTGATCCCGATAAGATCGGCTTCTTTGGCTGTGTATATAAAAAGGGAGAATATCTCTGTCAGCCTTGTGAAGAAGAGCATCATCTGCAAATTGTAGTGGAGGGACAGGTCAGCATTTATCATATCCGGGATGATGGAGCGAAATATTCGCTGACGCTGGGAAGCGGTGTATTTCTATTGGGGGATATGGAATTTTATCAGCCGTCGCCGCCCCTGTTTTTTGCAGAGGCCATGACCGAAACGGTGAGTATCGTCATTCCTCTGGCGCAATACGGGGATGCATTAAAGCATGATGTCCGTTTCCTTAATTTCCTGGTGGGCGTGTTATCTCAAAAGCTGTTCACAATTGTCTGCTCCGATGCAGCCAATGCCTCGCTGACAGATCGCGTACTGAATCATCTGAAGTACCACTGTGAAAACGGACTTCTGTACGGCCTGGAGAAAAGCGTCTTTCAACTTCATTGCAGCAGTGCAGGCAGGGCCATTCCGACCGACTGAAACAGAATCGTGGCCAGCATAATAAGACCGACAAGAACCATGGACACTACCTGCAGCTGCAGACAGTCTCTGTTCCGGGAACCGAAATAGTATCCAAAGAGCGGCTGACCGCCGAAGGTAAGGCCAGGGATGATCATCAATACGATCAGACTGATCTTGATGGCGATTCCCATAGCTGCGATTTTATCGTTT
The DNA here is from genome assembly GCF_019355395.1 of Chordicoccus furentiruminis. Lineage (GTDB taxonomy): Bacteria > Bacillota > Clostridia > Lachnospirales > Lachnospiraceae > Chordicoccus > Chordicoccus furentiruminis. The sequence continues at coordinate 1,390,583 of NZ_CP048829.1, read as the reverse complement.
CCATAGGGTAACAGCGCCTGATTCAGAAACACCACACCAAAACTCTGCATGATGTTGGGAACGGTCGCGGCCAGCCCGACAGACAGAATCTGCCATTGGAAAGTGCCGGATATACTGATTTCCTTGACAGAAACAGATAGCCAGGAGCTTTTCTTTTTGACGATAAAAAGACTGTACAGGACAGTGAAGCCGTATCCGATCACAGTCGCGATCGCTGCGCCTGCCGCTCCCAGCCCTGCAACGGAAATCAGAATCGGATCCAGCATAATGTTGACGACCGCGCCGCCAATCGTGCTGATTATAAAGATGCCTCCTATAATGCGTTGAAGCGTTCCTGAGGCGATACCGGATGCTCCTTTCTGAAATGTGGAAGCGGGCCGCTATCGTTTTCCCGCTGTTTCTGATTTGAATCTGCATGTCCCGGACGATCTCTCCGGCAGTCGATTCAAGAATCCTGCTCTTTCCGCCACCAGGCTGGTTGACGGAGATTTTGCGTCTCTGCCGCACCGTGCGGATCCGGTGCCCCATTTGCTCCAGAATCTGTCCCTGCTTTGGGCGATTACACAGGCTGGTACACGCGCAGCCAGTCTGACGTCTTCTGCAAATCCGCAGCAGGCTGTCTGCATCCATGCGTCCGGTTCCTTCTCACCTCGTCAGATTCTTCACCCACTTGTATTTTCTGAAGTGAATCATCACCCACGGAATTTTGCCGACCTCGTCGACGCAGGTGCAGGCGTACACCATCAGAACCGGCCAGTGGAAGACGAAGGCGCCGAGAAGCGCCAGCGGGATCGCGATGCCCCACATGCAGACGGCCAGCGAGTACATGTCGAAGAGCGTATCGCCGCCGGCGGCGAGGACGCCGTTGATGATGAAATCGGCACTCCAAAAACAATACAATGTAAAACAAGGGTTCAGGCACAGAAAGTGGCTTAAAACAAGGCGTTCCGGGCACTTTGGCGTTTACCCGGACGTCTTTTTATGCGCTGTTTAAGAGGAGACAGGGCCGCTTTGGGAAAATGGAGCCGGATAAAAAGGAGCACCCTTGTTACGTTTTGAACCGTTGTTACGATTTCAAGTAAACGTAACAATAGTACAGATCGAAAAAAGCATCCCGCCGGCTCTTGACGGAATGGGATATATCTCATATAGTTGCAACAAGGAGAGGCCTATGAGGTTTACCGTAGAATTTTATGAGACAGCCGATGGGAAATGCCCGGTTCAGGATTTTATCGATTCTCTCGAACCCAAGATGGGAGCAAAGGTGTTCTCAATGCTCGAAATACTGGAAGAGAAGGGCAATACGCTGAGACTTCCATACAGTGAGCATCTGGGCGACGGAATCTTTGAACTTCGCTGCAAATTCAGCTCAAACATTACAAGGACGCTATACTTCTTCTACGAGGGAGCGACGATTGTAATGACGAACGGCTTTGTAAAGAAAACACAGAAAACGCCTCCGTCAGAAATTGACCTGGCGAAGAGGAGACGAAAGGACTATATCGAAAGAAAGGAGAAGCGGAAATGACTCTTCAGGAATATAAGAAAATAAAAATGCAGGATCCGGAATTTGCTAAAGCTTATGACGAAGTGCAGCCGGAGATGGATGTCGTGAGGGCGATTATTGATGCCCGCGCTTCTCAGAACCTCACGCAGAAGGAACTCGCGCAGCGCACCGGAATTGACCAGGCGGAGATCAGCAAGCTGGAGAATGGAACCAGAAATCCGTCCATTAAGCTTCTGCAGAGGCTTGCGGATGGCATGGGTATGGTGTTGCACATCTCCTTTGAGCCGAAGAAAACGACTGGGAGCGTGTAATTTTTCCGAAGAAGAAAACCGGATGACTGTCTGCAATTTCTTATGGTAAGATGGGAGAAGCGAAACAGCGCATCAGGGTAAATGTTCGAAGGGCAGGAGCTTAGACGCTTTCCGGCCCTTTCTTCATATAGAGAGTGGTGAATCAGATGACAGATGCCCAGCAGAGAGAAGCTGCGAGACAGTTTATCAATAAATGGAGAGACGGAGGAGATGAGAAGCAGGATTGCCATCCATTTTGGATCCAGCTGCTTCAGAACATCCTCGGCGTTGAAAATGCCACGGAATATATTCAGTTCGAAAAACCGGTGAAGCTTCGTGAAGGCGATGGGAAAATTCATACCCGCTACATTGACGGGTATATTTCCGATGTGAAGGTTTTGATCGAACAGAAGGGGTCAAAGCATCCGCTGGATGAGAAGGAGCCGCAGTCCGGCGGGGAAATGCTCACGCCATATGAACAGGCGAAGCGGTACAACGATAATCTTCCGTTCGATGAAAAGGCCAGATGGATCGTGACCTGCAATTTCCTGAACATCTGGGTCTATGACATGAATGTCACGGTCCCGGAACAGCAAAAGATCGAACTGCCTGACCTCCAGACGAGATACCCGCTCCTGGACTTTCTTGTGAAGAAGGAAGTCAAAGAGCTTAGCCACGAGATGGAGGTTTCCATCAAGGCAGGGGATATAGTCGGATTGATTTACGATGCGTTTCTGAAACAGTATGGCGTAAGCGAGACTGTACCAAAGGACGAGACGGAAGAAGAGAAGAAAAAACGGGAGCACAAGCTTCGCAGCCTGAACGCACTTTGCGTGCGCCTGGTCTTCCTGTTCTACAGTATGTTGGATCAAGGGATTTCATCAATAATGATGAGAAAAGATATTGTCTATGGCTTAGAGATGTGAACCCAAGGTATTATCGACAGAATAAAGAAGTTAAAAGAAGATTAGAAGCAGTCAGTAAGATGCGACGTGAAAGCACAGCTAAACCAACTAGGCAAGCAGCTGAAACGCCATATTTATTCTTTTCCGCTCCGCAGAAGAAGGATGTTCGGTATCTTGCTATTCCAGAAGTTTCATCACAAAGAAGAAGATACATTCCGATGGGATTTTTGCCAGAAGGGTGGATTGCGTCTAATAAGCTGTTGATTGTCGAAAATGCAGATTGCTATGATTTTGGAGTTTTGACTTCAAATGTTCACATGGCATGGGTGCGATGTGTGACCGGTCGGCTCAAGAGCGATTATCAGTATTCCGGCGCGATTGATTATAACACATTCCCGTGGCCGACACCGACGGAAGATCAGAAGAACCGGATTTCCCAGACCGCACAAGGTATCTTAGATGCCCGTGCTCTTTATCCGGATTCTTCCCTTGCTGATCTTTACGATCCGCTGACCATGCCGCCGGAACTGAGGAAAGCGCATACACGAAATGACATCGCTGTTATGCAGGCTTATGGATTCAGCACGAAGATGAGCGAGTCAGACTGTGTCGGTGAACTGATGCGGATGTATCAGAAGCTGACAGCAGCTGAATAACTGGAACAATATACAGAACCAGGCATAAGAATCAGAAATTTTGAGTGTTGAGTGTTTTTCCCGGATCTCATCATCCACGTGAAACAGGTCAATGCAGAGAAAGATGCGAATCAGGGCAATGCTCAGGCAGAGCATGCAGAGGAATGTGTAGGGATGAAATCGCGGACGGAGATGCCGCCGAGCACAACGCCGTAACGGAGCTGTCTGCATCCATGCGTCCGGTTCCTTCTCACCTCGTCAGATTTTTTACCCACCTGTATTTTCTGAAATGCAGCATCACCCACGGAATTTTGCCGACCTCGTCGACGCAGGTGCAGGCGTACACCATCAGAACCGGCCAGTGGAAGACGAAGGCGCCGAGAAGCGCCAGCGGGATCGCGATGCCCCACATGCAGACGGCCAGCGAGTACATGTCGAAGAGCGTATCGCCGCCGGCGGCGAAGACGCCGTTGATGATGATGGTGTTGACGCACCGGCCGATCATGTAGAATGCCATGATGATCATCATCCCGATGAAGAGCGAACGGGCGCGGTCGGTCAGGATGATGAAGCGAAGCAGCGGGGCGATCAGGATCAGGACCAGAGCAGTGACAGAGAAACCGCAGGCAAAGGCGATCTTCGCCATCCGGATGCCGTACTCCTTCCCGAGATCGAGGCGGCCGGCACCCAGCTCGTTTCCGACCATAATGCCGCCGGCCCCGGCGAGCCCGTTGCAGAGACAGCAGGTCAGATCGCGGATCACCGCGGCGACGGCGTTGGCTGCGGCGGCATCCGCGCCGAGATGGCCGATAATCGCCGTGTAGGATGTGAAGCCGACTCCCCAGAACAGACCGGCCCCGGCCAGAGGCAGGGCGCAGGTCCGGAAATCGCCGGCGACGCGGCTCCGAAGCCTCAGGAGAAGCCGCAGCTCCGGGCGGATAAAGCTTTTCTGATAAGAGGAGACGACCGCCCATCCCAGCTCGATCACGCGAGAGAGCAGTGTGGCGAGCGCCGCGCCCCGCACGCCCATCGAGGGTGCGCCGAGAAGGCCGAAGATCAGGACTGCGTTGAAGACGATGTTCATCACGACGGCGCCGGAACTGATCCAGCTGCTCCGTGCCGCATGACCGGTCACCTTCATGGTCGTCAGATAGCATTCGGTGACGCCGGTCAGAAGATAGGACCAGCCCGCGATCCGGAGATAGCCCGCGCCGATCCGCATCAGTTCCGGATCGTTCGTGAAGATCGCCATAAGCGGCTGCGGAAGAAGCAGGCAGAGCAGACAGAAGACGGATGAGACCAGTCCGGACAGGCGGAGACTCAGACAGAAGAGATCGTTGATGGTCTCGCGGTCGTTCCGCCCCCAGTACTGGGCGCCGAGAATCTGGAGCGCGCCGGTGATTGCGCTGAGGATCATATTCTGGACGAACTGAATCTGGGTCGCCAGCGAGACGGCGGCCATCGCGTTCTGGCTGAGACGGCCGAGCATGATCGCGTCGCAGGCGGCGACGGAAGAGAGCATCAGGCTCTGGAGACAGAGCGGGATCATCAGTTGATTGAGTTTTTGCCGGAAGCGTGTGTCCCGGATCCAATCGGGCAGTTTCATGGAGCAGATCCTTATCAGTATTGATCGGTATGAAGTATCGTCAGGAGCGGACGGAATAAGACGCGCGCTCTGCCTGAAATCTTACAGGAGGGGACGGCTGATGGCAACCGGCAATCCGGCATATGGCAGAGGCGGAGCAAACGGAAAATGAAACGGAAAGGCCGCAGCGCCGATCGCCTCCGGGAAATGGCCGGCGGAAGCTGCAGGTGGAGTGCGGACTGCCGGGAGGCGCCCCTTTGCGATGACAGCCGAGGATCGATGATGCGGTCAGACGACAGTGCGGGCGGATACGCTTCCGGTATTCGGAGACGGCGAAAAACCGGCCGGCGCCTTAAGACGCCGGCCGGCTTTTCGCTCTGCCTGTCCGCTTCCGGGGCCGGTCCGCTTTGCGGGCGGCCCGGAAGCGTATGGATTGTATGGAGGAAGATGATGCTGTTTTTGAATCAGTAGTTCTCTGCGTGAATTTCGAAGAAGCTGCGCGGATGGTTGCAGGTCGGGCAGACTTCCGGCGCTTCCTTGCCGATCACGATATGACCGCAGTTGCGGCACTCCCAGACCTTTACCTCGCTGCGCTCGAAGACCTGGGCGGTCTCGACGTTGTGCAGCAGCGCGCGGTAGCGCTCCTCATGATGCTTCTCGATCGCGGCGACGAGACGGAAGCGGGCCGCAAGCTCGGTGAAGCCTTCCGCTTCGGCTGTCTTGGCGAAGCCGTCGTACATATCGGTCCACTCATAGTTCTCGCCCTCGGCTGCGTCCGCGAGGTTTTCGGCTGTGTCGCCGAGTCCCGCCAGTTCCTTGAACCAGAGCTTGGCATGCTCCTTCTCATTATCCGCGGTTTTCTGGAAGAGCGCGGCGATCTGCTCGTAGCCCTGCTTCTTTGCCACGGAGGCGAAGTAAGTGTACTTGTTTCTGGCCTTGCTCTCGCCGGCGAACGCCTCCATCAGGTTTTTCTCGGTCTGTGTGCCTGCATATTTGTTCGTCTTTCCCATTATCATGCTTCCTTTCTGTCGTTGCGGTTTTCCTGTTTCTCCCTGCATGAGGGGCAGATGCCCTCGTATGTCAGGTTATATCCTGTGATCAGAAATCCGTGGGGATCCGTGACCGCGCCCAGCAGATCCGGCACGTTCGTTACATCCACATCAGCTACCTGCCCGCAGACGGTGCAGCAGCAGTGACGGTGGGGATGGCAGCGGAAATCGTAGTGGTCCGCGCCCTGAGGGACGTGGATCCGGCTGATTCTGCCGTCCGTGGCCAGTTCATTGAGAACCCGGTACACTGTCGCGCGGCTGATCGACGGATAGACAGCAGACACAGCGCGGTAGACGTCGTCCGCGGTCGGATGATTTTTCAGTTTCTGGACCGCGTCGAAGATGAATGTTTTCTGGAGCGTCATGCGTTTTGTCATATCGTTTCTTTCCGGTGCCGCTGTCGTTCTGAACTATTGATATAATATATCAATAAGGATTATATGTCAATAGAGAATTTATCCGACGCCCTCCGTGCTTTGTCCGGGTAATTCGTGATGATGGCATGCACCCCCTCGCGGACGCAAACCGCAAGATCCGCTTCGCTGTTGACAGTCCAGACGTTGACGTCGAGTTTTTTCGCCCGGCACTCCGCCATAAAATCGGGGTACTGAAGATTGTCGAAGGACGGATGCAGGGCGCCGACGCCGTGCGCCTGACCGTAGGCGGGCATGTCAATGAAGCCGTCCGCGTAGAGAAAGGCCGTGCGGACGGACGGCACGAGGGACTGCAGGCGTCGGATCGTGTAATGATTGAAGGAGGAGTAAAGGACACGGTCCTCCATCCCGCATTCCCGCGTCAGTTTCACGATCTTCTCCTCGATGCCGGGGAAGAAGAAGACGCCTGTCTTCAGCTCGATGTTGATGGAGAGGCCGGTCGGCTTCAGCAGGTCGAAGACCTCGCGCATCGTCGGGATCCGGATGCCTTCATAGGCAAGATTGCCGTTTGAGAAATCCAGCTGCTTCAGCTCGGTGAGAGTGTAGTCCTTCAGGAAGCCTTTGGCGCTGGAAGTACGGTCGATCCGCTCGTCGTGACAGACGGCCAGCTCGCCGTCCCTGGTGAGCTGAATGTCAAGTTCCACGCCGTCCGCGTGCATCTTCGCGGCCAGCTCGAAGGCTGCCAGCGTATTTTCCGGCGCATAGCCGCTTGCGCCTCTGTGTGCCCAGATCAGTGGTTTTGTCATCATGCTGTCTCCTTGCCGCCGCCGGTATTCCGGCGTCATCATGATTCGGGACATGCAGGCCGCCGGCCTGCTCCGTCTTTTCCATTATAATGCGGCTGAGCCGGATGAACCATGGACCGGGCGCATTTTACACAAACCTTACAGACGGCATGCTATACTGGAACAGGAATGCAAAGACGCATACAGGAGGACGGAATGGAAATCGGAAACCTTGATAAGGAAACGGATTTTATCATGGAACAGGCGGTGAATCTGCTTCAGATCGATTCGCCGACCGGATACACGGAGGAGGCGGCGCGGTATGTCGCAGGACAGTTCGAGGCGCTGGGATATCAGCCGCAGAGGACGGTCAAGGGCGGCGTGCTGGTTCCGCTTGCTGTGGTGCCCGGATCGGAGGGACTGCTTCTTGAAGCGCATACGGATACGCTGGGCGCGATGGTGATGACCGTGAAGGAGAACGGGCGGCTGAAGCTGACGCCGCTTGGCGGATTGAACGCGAACAACACGGAAGGAGAGAACGTCCGGGTCGTCACGAAGGACCGCGGCGTCTATGAAGGGACGATTCAGCTGACGGACGCGTCGGTGCATGTGAACGGCGCTTACGACCAGACCGCGCGGAGCTTCGACAGCATCGAGGCGGTTCTCGATGAGGACGTGCATACGAAGGAGGAGACCGAAGCGCTGGGGATCCGGCCCGGCGACATCGTCTGCGTGGAGCCGAGGACGAGAATCACGAAGAGCGGCTACATCAAGAGCCGGTTCCTTGACGACAAGCTCAGCGTCGCGATCCTGCTGGGCTTTGCACGCTGGATCCGGGAACGGAAGCTGACGCCGGACCGGTCGGTCTATGTGCATGTCACGGTGTACGAGGAGGTCGGGCACGGCGGTTCCGCGTCCGTTCCGGCGGATGTGACCGAGGCGGTTTCGGTCGATATGGGCTGCGTCGGCGAGGGTCTCGGCTGCACGGAACGTCAGGTGTCCATCTGTGCCAAGGACTCCGGCGGGCCGTATGACTATGAGATGGTGCGCCGCCTGATCCGCGCCGCGGAGACGGCGGGTGCCTCCTACGCGGTGGATGTCTACCCGCATTACGGATCGGATGTGGAGGCGACGCTCCGCGCCGGTCATGACCTCCGTCACGGACTGATCGGCGCCGGCGTCTATGCCTCCCACGGCTATGAGCGGAGCCACAGGGACGGGGCGGAGAATACGCTGAAACTGCTGCTGGGCTGCGTATTTCGCTGAGGATTCCGCAGGGAAGGCCGGATACGGTCCGTGAAGGAACGGCGCGTCTCTTCCGGACGGCGAGGTGATCCGGCCGTCCGAACCCGTTTTTTCCGGCCGTCCCGACTGGGTTTTCTCCGGGATACGGTCCGGCAACCGCGGGTTGACGGATTGCAAGCTCCGGATGGTAGTGTGCAACCGGCTTTCCGGATATGCTGAGCCTTGAGAAACGCGCGGGAAAGTCGCGGGGCGGAAAGGAGAAGACATGATTCTGGCGGATAAAATCACGGAACTGAGGAAGAAGGAGGGCTGGTCTCAGGAGCAGCTGGCGGAGAAGGTCGGCGTCAGCCGTCAGGCGATCTCGAAATGGGAGGGCGCGCAGACGACGCCCGATATCGGACGGATTCTTCAGATGGCGCAGCTGTTCGGCGTATCGACGGATTATCTTCTGAAGGATACGCTGGAGAGACCGGAGGAAGCTCCGGATCCGGATGAGAAGGCAGCGGATGAAGCGGCATCCGGGCTGACTCCGGTTTCCATGGAGCAGGCTCATGCGTATCTTGATTTCCGGAGACAGGCCGCTCACCGGGTCGCTCCCGGGGTGATGCTCTGCGTTCTCTCGTCGATTCCGCTGATTCTGCTCGCCGCCGCACAGGAGGCGGGAATGATCCCGCTGAAGGAGGAGCAGGCGGTAAGCCTCGGCGTGATCATCCTTCTTCTTGCCGTGGCGGCTGCGGTCGTGCTTTTCGTCTCCAACGGGATCAGAGAGCAGCCGTACCAGTTTATTGAAAAGCATGACCTGGACACCGCCTACGGCGTGGACGGCATGGTGAGGGAGGAGCGGAGCAAAGAGGAGCCGCAGTATATCCGGAAGCTGATCACCGGGATCGCGCTCTTCGTCCTCGCCGCCATCCCGGTGCTGATGAGCGGGCTGTTTCTGAAAGACCGGGCTTTTCTTCCTTCGGTCGGCGTTTCCGTGACGCTTTTGATGGTGTCGGTCGGCGTGGAGCTGGTCGTCTCCGCTTCTGTGATCCGGGGCGGCTATGACGCGCTTCTCGAAGAGGGAGATTTCTCCCGTCAGGCCAAGAAAAGAGACCGTGATATCGGAGGTCCGTACTGGTCGATCGCAGTGGCCCTGTATCTGCTGCTGAGTTTTCTGACCGGCCGGTGGGATATGACATGGATCGTCTGGCCGGTGGCGGGCGTTCTCTATGGCGTGATCGGTTCGTTTCTCTGAGAAGCTGTCCTTCAGCGCCGCAGGCGGTTTCTTAATAAAAATGAAGCGGACGGTTAATCGAATCGTATGATTTTGCACACAGCATTGTCACAGCCGCCGGGTATACTGCTTGTCATAGCAGATGAGCGGAGTTGTCCCGGGCGGCTGATTTTTGTCCTGAATGCGGACAGGACGCACGGGTTCCGGCTTTTCCGTTATCATGAAGCCGAAAGGAGCCGGCTTCAGGCAGCAGCATCATCAAATCTTCAGAAAGAGAGGTACGAGGTATGTCGGCGAACACAATGAAGATCAATGAATTACGTCAGAGAATGAATGTCGCGGTCAGCACGTTTTACAGGCTGTTCGGCTACATGCCGAGTGTCGAGGAGCTGAAGGATGAGCTCGGAAGCGAGTTTGCGCCGGTGCTGGCCACTTACAGCGGCGTGCAGTGCAGAGCGGATCTGCGGCTGTAAAACAGACAGATTCCGATCGGTATATCGTATCCCGGGACCCGGATCGTGAAACCGGGTCCCGGGGTATTTTTATATGGGCTTTAGCCTGTTGGGCCCGATTGCGTATTTCCCAACGAAAACTGCGTGCAGACAGAGTGCTTTTGAGGAATCAGAAAGAAGGAAAGCGGCCGGCTTCTTCCGGTGTGTCTGTGCTCAACGCGATGACGATTTTTCAGTTCCGTGAGGAAGAGGGAAATGCTTGACAGGACAATTATATTTGATAATATATAATTGTGAATCATAAATTGACGGATCCGGCGGAGGGCCGGAGAAAGCAGGCGAAAAATGGAAATCAAAGCGGTGAAGCTGTTTGAAGACGGATATATGACGCAACCGTTCGCGTTTGGCGGCGAGGAAGGCATGGAAGCGTTCGATCCGGCGGTCCGGTACCGCTCGAGCCTTCAGAACTTTCTGATCGACACCGGCTCGGAGGTGATCCTGGTTGATACGGGTGTGCCGGATGCATTTCCCGAGCAGGTGCCGGATCAGAAGACGCCGATTTATATGGGCCGCCGTGTGAGCGGATATACGGAGGCGCTGAAGAAGCTCGGCTATCAGCCGGAGCAGGTGACGAAGATCCTGGTGACGCACAAGCATGCTGACCACACCGGAGAGCTGGGCAGCTTTCCGAAGGCGCAGATTATCTGCTCTCCGGAGGAGGCGGAAGCGGAGGAGCTGAAGCGCTTCCCGAACGTGAAGGCGGCCGCCTTCGCGGACGGACCTTACTGGAATTTCCCGGCGTCCCAGAGAATCGCGGACGGCGTGTATTTCATTCCGGCAAAGGGACACACGACGGGGATGAGCATCGTGATCGCCGAGAAGGACGGGCTGTTTTACCTGATGCACGGAGACGTCACCTATACGGATGAGGCGCTCTATCAGAACAAGCTGTCCATCGTCTTTGAGGACAAGGCGGCCGCGCGTGAGACGCTGGACCAGGTTCGCACCTTTGTCAGCCAGCACCCGACCGTTTATCTTTCCACGCACACGCCGCTTGGCTATGAGAACCTCGAGGCGAAGCGCGTGGTCGATCTTGAGCATATGCCGTCGCCGATTCCGCCGAAGGAAGTCGTGGTGAAGACCGCGACTGGGAAATATGTCTGCTCTGTCTGCGGCTATGTCTACGATCCGGCGAAGGGAGATCCGGAGCACGGCGTGCCCGCCGGCACGAAGTTCGAGGATCTTCCGGCGGACTGGCACTGCCCGAGATGCGGTGCGGGCAGGGAAAAATTCAACCGCGCCTGAGAAGATTCCTGAGCAGAATGGATGCGTCTGGATACGGGGCGGGCTGCCGCTGCCGGCTGAGAGCCGGTGCGGCAGCCCGCCTTTTCGCGTTGCACCAGCCTTCAGCGGGCTGTTTTTCCGCGTTTCGCCGGTTTTCGGCAACCCACCTTTTCGCGGTGTGCAGGACTTCGCCGGGCCGCGCGGGCCTGCTGTTTGTCCTCTCTCCCGTTCCTCCGCCGGCCGGGGTGTGATACAATGCAGGCAGCGGCCGTCCGGCTGACGAACCGGGCGGCTCGCCGGAGAGAGACAGGAGGCGGGTTATGCGGGTGACCTTTATCTATCACAGCGCTTTTCTGGTGGAACTGGATGACATGACGCTGCTGTTTGATTACTTCAGAGGCGCGCTGCCGCCGATACGAAGGGATGTGCCGCTCGTGATTTTTGCGAGCCACTCCCACGGAGATCATTTCTCGCCGCGGATTTTTTCGCTGGCGGGAGATGCGGAGCGTGTCAGCTTCGTTCTGTCGGACGACATTCCGGCCGGAGAAGTGCCGGCGGCTCTCGCCTCACGGACGGTCCGGATCGGACCGGGCCGCGCGGTCCGCGGGACGGCGGAGGATGATGCGTCCGGTGCGTCGTTTTCACCGGCTGCGGGTTCCGACGGCGGAACAGGCAGCGGGGAGTGCGCGGCTCCGACGCAGGGAAGCGGCGACGGACCGGGTCAGGAGGAACGCAGCGGTTTCGGCCCGGACACGGCCCCGGAAAATGGTGCGTGGAGCCGGCTGCCCGATTCGCCCGCTCTGCCGCCGGCACTTTCTGTCCGGACGCTGTACTCCAATGATCTGGGCGTCGCGTTTCTGATCCAGGACGGCGGAGCGAGCCTTTATTTCGCCGGCGACCTCAACAACTGGTGGTGGGACGGGGACGCGGCAGACCGCGCGCTGGAAACCTCCTACCGCCATGAGCTGAAGAAGATACGCGGCGAAACCTTCGACGCGGCCTTCATTCCGCTGGATCCGCGGATCTCCGGCTACTGGAAGGGCGTGGAGGATTTTCTGCAGTTCGCTTCGGCACGGTATGTATTTCCCATGCATTTTGAGGACGATCCGTCGATTATCCGGCGGATGGAAGCGCGGAAGGAATACGGAGCGCTTCCGACGAAGCTCGTCCGCATCGAAAAGACAGGGGAGGAGTTCACCATATGACATTTGCATTCAATCATTTTAATTTCAATGTCAAAGACCTTGAGACGAGCCTTGCCTTTTACCGGGACGCTCTGGGACTGGAGGAAGTCGGCCGGAACGACCGGCCCGCCTTCACGATCGTCTATCTCGGCGACGGGAAGACCGGATTCCGGCTGGAACTGACATGGATGAAGGAACGGATAGAGCCGTACGACCTCGGCGAGCAGGAATATCATCTGGCGATGACGGCGGACGACTATGAGGCGGCGCACGCGCGTCATCAGGAGATGGGCTGCATCTGCTTTGAGAATCCGGATATGGGCATCTATTTCATCGAGGACCCGGACGGCTACTGGATTGAGATCGTACGGGACGGTTCCTATATGGAGGCGCGGACCAGAAGCTGAGCGGTGCAGGATAAGCCGGTCCCCGCGGCCGGCTTTCCCGGCCGAATCTCCGGGTGGAATCGGGATGTTTCCGAAAAATCCTCTTGACAAGATGAAGAACCGGTCATACACTTCTGTTTGAAGTTAATGATAACTAATTATAATTAATCAATTCAAAGAGAAGTAAGCTGGGAATACTTATGAAAGGAGGACTTGTGTTGCCGTTGTCGTTGGCGAATGCCGGGGAGACCGTGCTGGTGGCCCGGGTTGGCGGCCGGCCGGATGTGAAAAAGCATCTGGAGGATCTCGGGTTCGTTCCCGGTGCGGAGATTTCGGTCGTTTCTTCTCATGAGGGCGATATGATCATCTCGCTCAAGGAAGCAAGACTGGCCGTGACAAGAGAGATGGCCGGGAAAATCATGGTGCAGAACTGAAAGAACGGCGTGCTGATCGGGAAAGCGACAGTCCGGAGTTTGCGGTCTGCGCGAACGGCCGGGGTCTGCCGGAAAAGGCACCGGAGACGGAGAAGGCCGCCGGATGCATGCTCTGTAAAAACAGGCGAAACAAAGGCGTGACAGGGAAGGAGGTACGATGAAGACATTACGTGACGTAAAGGTCGGTGAGACATCGACTGTCGTCAAAATCCATGGCGAAGGCAAGACCAAGCGGAGAATCATGGATATGGGGATCACGAAGGGGACGGAAATATATGTGCGCAAGGTGGCTCCGCTTGGAGATCCGGTGGAGATCACCGTCCGGGGATACGAGCTGTCGCTTCGCAAGGCGGACGCGGATATTCTGGAAATGGCCTGAGAAGGCTTTTTTATTTTACGGATGAGTTAGCTTACACTAACCACTGTAAGCGGGACTGCTCATATAAAAAGACGGCCGCCGGACGGATCGGAAGAGACGGACGGAGGGCCGCTGTAAACAAGGGAGGATGTAGGAATGGCAATCAGGATTGCACTTGCCGGCAACCCGAACTGCGGAAAAACGACGCTGTTCAATGACCTGACCGGCAGTACACAGTACGTCGGCAACTGGCCCGGCGTGACGGTGGAGAAGAAGGAAGGAAGACTGAAAGGACACAAGGACGTCATCATTCAGGACCTTCCGGGTATCTATTCTCTGTCGCCCTACTCGCTGGAGGAAGTGGTTTCCAGAAACTATCTGGTCGAGGAGAAGCCGGATGCGATTCTCAACATCATCGACGGGACGAATATCGAGCGGAACCTCTATCTGACCACCCAGCTGCTGGAGATCGGCATTCCCACTGTGATCGCCGTCAATATGATGGATCTGGTAAGAAAGAATGGTGACCGGATCGACATGAAAGCACTGAGCCGTGAGCTGGGGTGCGAAATCGTCGAGATGAGCGCGCTCCACAGCGATGGATCAATGGCCGCGGCGGAGAAGGTGCTGGAGGTGGTTCGACGTGAAAAAGAACGCGACACGGATACGCCGCATGTCTACACAGGCGCCGTTGAGCACGCGATCGCCCATATCGAGGAGAGCCTCGATTCAATGGTCGACCGGAGAAATCTCCGCTGGTACGCGATTAAGGTCTTCGAGCGCGACGCGAAGGTGATGGAGAAACTGAATCTGGATCAGGAGACGAAGGATCATCTCGAGAAGCATATCCGGGACTGCGAGAAGGAACTGGACGATGACGCGGAATCTATCATCACCAACGCGCGATACGAGTACATCAGGCAGCTGGTGAGCCGGGCGGTCGTGAAAAAAACGGCGAAGGGAGCGCTGAGCACGTCGGATAAGATCGACCGGGTTGTCACGAATCGATGGCTGGCGCTTCCGATTTTCGCCGGCATCATGTTCCTCGTCTATTACATTTCCGTCACGACGCTGGGCGGGTTTCTCACGGACTGGACAAACGATACGCTGTTCGGCGACTGGATCACCAACGCCGCGGCCAACGGACTCGAAGCGATTCACTGTGCGCCGTGGCTGGAAAGCCTCATCGTGAACGGCATCATCGGCGGCGTCGGCACAGTGCTCGGCTTCGTTCCGCAGATGCTGCTGCTGTTCTTCTTCCTGTCGCTGCTTGAGGATTCCGGCTATATGGCCCGGATCGCGTTTATCATGGACCGCGTGTTCCGCAGGTTCGGCCTCTCCGGCAAATCCTTCATCCCGATGCTGGTCGGCACCGGCTGCGGCGTGCCGGCGATTATGGCGACGCGGACGATCGAGGATGAGAAGGACAGAAGAATGACGATCATGCTGGCCACCTTCCTTCCCTGCGGCGCGAAGATGGAGATTGTCGGCATGATGGCGCTGACTTTCTTCCACGGCAGCGCGTTCTTCGCGACCGGCATGTATTTTATCGGCCTTGCGATCGTGATCTTCGGCGGCATCGCGCTGAAGAAGGTCGGTTACTTCGCGGGCGATCCCGCTCCCTTTGTCATGGAACTGCCGGCTTACCATCTGCCGACCGTGAAAGGCGTGCTGATCCATGTGTGGGAGAGAGCCAAGGCGTTCATGATCAAGGCCGGCACGATTATCTTCGCGGTCTGCATTGTGATGTGGTTCCTGATGCATTTCTCTCCGTCCATGCAGTATCTGACTGATGATCAGGTGGAACTCAGTCTGCTGAAATATATCGGCACGGCTTTCGCGTGGGTCTTCGCACCGCTTGGTTTCGGAACCTGGCAGGGCGCGGTCGCGTCGATCTCGGCCGAGATGGCGAAGGAGCAGGCGACGGCGACGCTGGGCCTGCTCGCTCATGCCTCCAGCGACGGCGAGGCCGATGTGTCCCGGGCGATCTATCAGATGTTCGGGGGAAATGCACTGGCGGCCCTCAGCTTCACGCTCTTCAATATCTTTGACGCACCCTGCATGGTGGCGATCGCGACGGCTTTCCGTGAGCACGCGTCGTCCAAATGGGGCTGGATCACCTTCGGCTTCCAGATGATGATCGGATACTGCCTCTCCCTTTGCGTCTATCAGATCGGCTCGCTGGCAGCGGGCGGCGGCTTCACAGCCGGTACGGCGGCCGCGATGATTCTGGTGATACTGGCAGCCTACGCTGTCTTCCGTCCGATGCCGGCGAAATATCGCACCGAGGCAAGAGCCTGAGGGGGCGGTACGGTTATGACCGATGCAAAGCAGGACTATCTGCAGGCGATTTATTCACTGGAGCAGGAACTGCCATCCGTCCGGTCAGTCGATATCGCGCATCGGCTCGGCTACTCGAAGGCGAGCGTGCATAACGCGCTTCGTCAGCTCGAGGAGGAGGGGTATCTGCTTGTGACAGAGGACAAGCGGATCCGGCTCACGCAGCAAGGACGCGAAATAGCTGAAAAACTGAGCCGGCGCAGCGCATATTTCGAAAAAATACTGACGGATGCGGGGGTGGATCCGCTGACGGCAGGTGCGGAGGCACGGAAGATGGGACGGTGCGTGTGCGATCGTTCCTTCGACGCGCTGACCGCGTGGATGCGCGCGGAACGGTGACGGGCCCGGCCTCGCAGCCGTGATGACGACAGACGGTTTTCCGGAGACGGGACCGTCTGTTTTTTGAAGTCCGGAACGCCTGCGCTGACGCCGGACTTCCCGATTCTCTGTCTTTCCGGATGCATTTTTCCGAAGATGGTTGTATGATAAGGAACACAGACCATCATCAGGGAGCGGCGGAAAGATGAAGATGTACGTGCGGCATGAATATGAGACAGGCAAGCGGCAGCTTCTGGTCGAGACCGGAGACGGCGACACGACCGTCTGGTTTGACCAGAGTACGAAAGAAGCCAGAGCACTGATGCGGGCGCTGGCGAAACGAACGTCGGCGGAGGAGCCGGATCTCGGCTATCTGCTCCGGGTGTTCAGTGAGTGTCATATGGAATGCGGCCTCATCATGACGATGACCGGCGTCGGCACCTGAACCGCCGAATCCGGACAGTTGGCAGAACGGGACGCGGCGTGGTACAATGACATTCTGAAGTCAGAACATCGGAGGTAAGCGATTTGAGCAAGCTTGGCGGAAAGAACAAGGACAGCAGAAAAGCGGAAGAGAAGAAAATGAAGCAGCAGCTGGAAGCTCTGGCCCGCAGAAACGCGAACAAGAAGAAAAAGTGACAGACAACGCAGAAGGAAAAGAGGGGGCGGCGGACCGGAGGACGGTTCGCCGCCTTCTTATCCGTGACCGGAAGGACATGGGCGGCGGGCTGTTCCCCCACGGAGCGGGGACGGACCGCCGGCGGATGAGGCGGGAGGAAGATAATTGAGCGACGACGGACAGGTCGGGAGTATCGACTGGTTTCTGAAAAAGGAAGGCGGCACGCCGGAGGAACAGGCTCTGAAGCGAAAGGCCTGGGAATACATGGAATACGGAGCGTACGACCAGGGACTGAAGATTCTGTGGGAAAATTTCCCGGATGAATACCCGATTCCCGACTGTGAGAAAGCGATGTACAGGGACCGGATCCATGTGAAACGAAGCGGAGAAAAGACGGATGAGGAATAATTACGCGCTGCAGACGTCTCAGGCGGCTGCGCTGTTTCTGACCTATGATCCGGACAACATGGTCAGGCTGCACGGACTCGAACGCGCAGACGACCGGATCGAGGTGCTTTTTATGGACTGTCGTACGGCGGTCTCGCTGAAGGACGGTCATGTGACGATGATGGAGCCGGAAGGAAGGGTGAGAGACGCTTCCTTCGACGAGGCGATGACGCTTTACGAGTATCTCTGTTATCCGAAGACAAAGCCGGAGGCCGCCGGAATATGGGCTTCGATCTCCGAACTGGGCGGCGTCGTCGGATCCTACCACGCGCAGCATCTCCAGCCGCGGGAAGACCGGGACGTGTTTTCCGGACATACGGAAAGGCTGCGCCGGGAGGCGCTGGCGATGGGCGGAACGGACGCGGGCACCAGCGGGGACGTCAGCGTGATCCTTCCGGTGCTGCCCGGCTTCCGGATGTGGTTTCAGTTCTGGGACGGAGATGAGGAATTCCCGCCGCACGACCAGTTTCTGTTCGACCGGAACGCACTGTCGTTTCTGCGCTATGAGACGCTCTGGTACGTGATGGGGGCGGTGCGGAACCGCTTAAGCGAACGGATGCGTGCAGGAGGGCCGCCCGGGCCGGCCGGAGATGAGGAGAGGATATGAAGCTTCCGATCAGAAAGAACGCACATGAGAAAAAAACGGATGAAAGCGGGCGCACGGATATCCTTGTCGTCGAGGACGACGCGGATATCCGGGACGGGATCCGGATTCTGCTGAGCAGCGAGGGCTATCATGTGATCGAGGCGGAGGACGGCGAGTCTGCGCTGAAAAATTTCCGCGACGGCATTGACCTGATCATTCTTGACATCATGATGCCCGGCGTATCGGGCGTGACGGTCTGCCGAAAGATTCGCGAGCGTTCCAACGTACCGGTCCTGTTTCTGACGGCGAAGTCGAGGGAGGAGGACAAGCTGGTCGGCTTTATGGCCGGCGGCGACGACTACCTCACGAAGCCGTTCTCTTACGGAGAACTGCTGGGCCGCGTCAAGGCGCTGCTCCGCCGGTATCAGGTCTATCAGGGAAAGGGAGAGGCGCCGGCCGCCAGCGAGTACATCGAGAGGGCGGGCATACGTGTCAGCCGCGAGTTCAACCGCGTGATTGTCGACGGCAGCGTGAAGAATCTGACGGAGATCGAGTACCAGCTCCTGCTTCTTATGATCGGGCATCCACAGAAGGTATTTACCGCGCAGGAGCTCTACGAGCAGATCTGGAAAGAACCGTATTTCTACAGCTGCAGCAATACGCTGATGGTTCATATCCGGAATCTGCGCATGAAGATTGAGCGGAACCCGCAGGAACCGGCCAGGATCTGCACGGTCTGGGGAAAAGGCTACATGTTCAACGAACGAAACCAGTGATGCGCGATCCGGCTATCCGCCGAACCGGCATTATGCGATTCGATTCCGTCAAAGGCTGTGTTACACTTGAACGAAGAAACAGGAAACCGGGACATGCATACAGGAACAGCCGGCAGGCGGAAAGAGCCGCCGGTATCCGGAGGAGGAACGATGGTTGTAAAGACACCACCCATGGGATGGAATTCATGGAATACATTCGGCGACCGGATCGACGAGCAGATGATCATGGAGATGGCCGACGCGATGGTCAGCACCGGCCTTAAGGAGGCCGGGTATGAGTATCTGGTGATCGACGACTGCTGGTCGGAGAAGAAGCGCGACCGGAACGGGCGGCTGGTGGCGGACCATGTCAAATTCCCGCACGGCATGAAGTATGTGGCGGATTACGTCCACGGGAAGGGACTGAAGTTCGGCATGTACTCCTGCGCCGGCAATCTGACATGCGCGGGCTATCCGGGAAGCTATGAGCATGAGTTCACGGACGCGGAGACCTTCGCCTCCTGGGACGTCGATTTCCTGAAGTACGACTACTGCTACCACAGCCCGATCGTGCCGGGAAAGTATCTCTACCGTCGGATGGGCCTTGCGCTTGAGAATACAGGCCGCGACATCCTTTTCTCCGCCTGCTCCTGGGGAAGCGACGAGACCGCGGAGTGGATCAAGTCGACCGGCGCCTCGATGTGGCGGTCAACGCCGGACATCTTCGACAACTGGAACAGCATCCGGAATCTGACGGAACGCCAGTCCTCCCTTCATCCGTACAACGCGCCCGGATGCTTCAATGATATGGACATGCTGGTGGTGGGAATGCACGGAAACGGCAATGTCGGGATCGGCGGCTGCGACGACGTCCAGTACCGGACCCATTTCTCCATCTGGGCGATGATGGGTTCGCCGCTGATGATCGGCAGCGATATCCGGAAGATGGACGAGGAGACGCGCCGGACGCTCATGAACCGGGAGGTGCTGGCAATTGACCAGGATCCGGCACTGCGCCAGCCCTACCGGCTGGAGATGCAGGAGGCGCCGGGAACGGAGGATCTGCTGGTTTACGCACGCCATCTGGACGGCGGCGATATCGCGGTCGGGTTCTTCAATATGGGCGGAGAGAAGCGGCAGACCGGCCTCAATATGGATCAGCTGGGGCTCCCGGTTTCCACCGGCCGCACGGCAGCGTTTCATGAACTCTGGACCGGCGGGACGGTCCGGCCGGAGAACGGCACGCTGCGGCTGGAACTCGAGCCTTACGGATGCGCACTGTACCGGGCGAAGCTGGAGGCGCTTCCGTACTGATGAACGAAGGAAAAAAAGCACGGCCGGCGGAGACGCCGGCCGGCATGCTGTCCGGGCGTGACGGCGTGCCGCCCGCGGGCGCGCTTCGCTGCGCCGACTGCGGCGCGCCGCTCTCCCGGGACGACATCGGTGCGACCAGAAAGCTGCTTGATCCCCGCGCGGAGCAGTTCTTCTGCGTGCCCTGCCTTGCGATGGAGCTCGGCGTGACCGAGACGCTGCTCCGGCAGAAGATCGAGTGGTTCCGGATGACCGGCTGCGTCTATTTCCAGTGAACGGCCCGGCGGTGGGGGCGGCCGGAGCGGGAAGGGCCGGTTTAAAACCCCGCGCTTTCTGTCCGGTGCAGCCTTCAGGATCTCCCGGCGGGACGGGGACGGATCCGGATCAAATCCGGATCTCGTGCTCCGTCGCCGCGCCCTTCCCGAAGGCGTCGGCCGCTTCGAAGCAGCTGCGGACCATATGGCTGACCGCCTGCTTTGTGTAGAAGGCCGTGTGGGGGCACATCAGCACGTTAGGGAAGGAACGGAGCAGCGCCATATCACGGTTGGCGATGACGTCGCCGATGCGGTTGTAGTAGTAGAGACCGTCCTCCTTCTCCAGCACGTCCAGCGCGGCGCCGCCGGCCCGGCCGCTCTCCAGAGCCCGGATGAGGGCTTCCGTGTCGATCAGCTTGCCGCGGGCAGTATTGACGATCAGGACGCCGTCCTTCATCCGGGTGAAGGCATCATCGTTCAGAAGATGATAATTCTCTTCCGTCGCGTTGGTGTGCAGCGTGATGATGTCGGACTGCGCGTAGAGCTCCTCAAGGGAAACATAGGAGGCGTGCTCGCGGACGGCTGCATTTTCATAAGGGTCATAGCAGAGAATGCGGCAGCCGAAGCCGGCAAGGTGCTCGATGACGGTCCGGCCGATCCGGCCGGTTCCGATGACGCCTACCGTCGAGAAGCTGATGTCATCGCCGATCTTGCCGCGAAGGGAGTAATCCTGAAGATCGGCGCGGCGGAGGATGCTCATGATCCGGCGCTGCAGCATCAGCATCAGCATGATGGCGTAGTTGGCCACGCCGGAGGGCGGATAGCTGACGTTGGAGACGCGCAGGCCAAGCGCCTTCGCCTTGCCGAGATCCACATGGTCGTAGCCGATGGAGCGGCAGAGGATCCAGCGGACGCCGACCGACGCAAAGCGCTCGAGCATCGCGCCTCCCATGTCGCAGGGCGTCATGCAGACGCCGTCCGCGCCGGCGGCAAGCTTATAATTCTCCGCGTCCGGATAGGCGGACGTGTAGTCAAAATCGATGCCGAATTCTTTGCTGAACGCCTTCGCGCAGGCGAGCTCGTCAAAGTCACGAAGAGTGTAGAAAAACAGCTTCATTGCGGTGTGCTCCTTTCTGAAAAGCTTCTCCGCCCAGTGTAGTGCGGCGGCGGGGAGGACGCAAGCCGTATTTCGGTACACTTTTCCTTCGGTCCGGAAATGATAGAGCCGGTCTGTTCCGTATGTTTTCCTGGAAATAAGCCGGATGCTGCTTCATCTGAAACAGCATCCGGGAGAAACGGAATGGATCTATAAGGCGTTTGCGTCCTTCCTATGATCGGATATAAGACAGATACGAAATCTGAATCCGGCCGTCTTCCGGCCGCCGGTTCACGGCAGCGTTGACATGAAAGACATTCCGGATCAGCTCCGGTGTCAGAACCTCCTCAGGCGTACCCACACGGATGATCTTGCCGTGGTTCAGGAGCAGAAGCCGGTCGCAGTACCATGCGGCCAGGTTCATATCATGGACGGAGGTGAAGACGGTCTTTTCGCGAAATGATCTCAGCACTTCCATCATCGAAAGCTGGTATCCTATGTCCAGGTGATTGGTCGGTTCATCCAGAAGAATCAGTTCGCTTTCCTGAGCAAATGCCATCGCCAGGTAGATTCGCTGCTTCTCCCCGCCGGACAAGCTGAGAAAACTTCTTCTTTTTGTATCAGAAAGGCCGACGATCGCGAGCGCTCTGTCACATACCTCTTCGTCATCCCGGCTGTCCCGGTCAAATATCTTCTTGTGCGCATAGCGGGCTATCATCAGCATTTCAAACACAGTAAAATCAAAGTCCGGATTATTCTCCTGCGCGACCACCGCCATCTCCCGGGCGATTTCCTTCGGTTTCTTCCGGGCAATATCCTCGCCGTTAAGATAGACGGTCGCTTTCCCGGGCTGATAATGACGGTAGATATGCTTCAGTAATGTTGATTTTCCGGAACCATTTGGTCCGATCAGGCCGACAAACTCATGCCGCTCAACAGAAAGAGAAACCTGAGAGAGAATCTGAGCGTTATTGATGCGAAAGCTGAGTCCATCCACCTCGATTACGTTGTCCGACATCTGTCAGACCTCCTCTCATTGCCCGAATGAATAACGGCTTTTCCGCAGCATGACAAGAAAGACCGGCGCGCCGCAGAGCGATGTGACGACTCCAACCGGCAGTTCCTGCGGGGAAGCCATCGTCCTCGCGACTACATCGGTCCAGATCATAAAAACAGCGCCGATAAAAAGAGAAAACGGAATCAGTCTCCTGTGCGCGGCTCCGACCACGGTCCTCGCCGCATGCGGAATCACCAGACCGACAAATCCGATTACACCGCTCATAGAGACAAGCACGGCCGTAAGCAGCGTGCTGATGAGAATCAGAGTCCACTTGACTCTCACCGTATTGACACCTGCATTTCTTGCCATATCATCTCCGACCAGGAGCGCGTCCATTTCCCGGGCCATCGGAAGGCTCATGACGACGGCTGTCCCCGTTATGATTGCCGCCAGCGGGACATCTGACCAGTCCGTTCCGGCAAACGATCCTTCCATCCAGAACATCGCGCTCTGGACTTTTCTGGAGTCAGGCGTAAGGAAGATGATCACATTTGTGAGCGCGGAGAAAAGAGCCGACAGGGACATGCCGACCAGAACCATTCTGGTCGTGTTGATTTTTGCTCCGTTACTGCCGAAGACAAAGACCAGGATCGATGTCAGAAGCGCGCCCAAAAAAGCGCCTTCTGCCAGCGGGAGCTGTCCGATAAAAGGAATATTTCCGATCAGAAGTGACAGCACTGCTCCGGTAGAAGCGCCGGATGAAATACCGAGAATATACGGATCGGCGAGAGGGTTCCTGGTCAGTGCCTGCATCATGATACCGGCAAGCGCCAGTCCCGCTCCGGTGAAACCGGCAACAAGGACTTTGGGAAACCGCAGCTTCCACACGATGCTGATTTGATTTGGAGGAAATTCACCGCGCAGATTCTGTCTGAATATTTTTCCGACGATGATGCGGAAAATGTTCTCCGGGCTGATGTCAACGGATCCCAGATTGATGGCTCCGATGACCGAAGCCACCAGAGCCAGAGTGAGAATAAGATAAACAAGACCCATCGTGTGTCTTGATGCATTTTTCAGCATATTGATTTACTCCGCAGAATTTTCAGCCGCAGATATTCCCTCAGTGTTTTCTGCAACGGATGACGCATCGGAATCGCCGTCAGCAAAGCAGTCCGGATGGAACGTCTTCGCCATCTGCTCGATCGCATCCACGCTTTCATAGCAGCCGGTCACATCGGTCAGTCCAATCACGGAGATGTTGTTATTCTTGATGGCTGTGATGTTGGACAGCGCATCATCGGACTTCAGAAAGTTGATCTTGTCCTGAATCGGATCCGAAGCGATATAGTCCATCACGATGATGTAATCCGGATTCGCGTTGATCACGTCTTCCCAGTCGACCGATGTCCAGTTGCTCTTCGTATCCGCGAAAACATTCTTTCCGCCGGCCAGTGAGATCATGTCCGTCGGAAGGCCAGCGCTCGCAGTAAACGGAGCATCCTCACCGGAATCGTAGATGAAGACCTTTACCGGATCCTCATTCTTCACCGCATCCTGGACAGCCTGGACCCGGTTCTTCATATCCGAGACAATCTCATTTGCGCGGTCTTCTACTCCGAAGATCGAGCCGAGATTCTCGAAATCCTTATACACACTTTCCATTGAGGCAGGCGCATATTCTACCTGAGGAACGTAAGCCTTTATGCCGTTTTCATCGCAGAAGCTGAGCGGAAAATTCTTCTCGGAAAAAGTCGAAGCCCAGCCTGTAAGAAAATCCGGTTCCACTGCGAGCAGCTGCTCCTGGGAAGGATTTCCGTCTGCCAGGCAGGTGAGTTTTGAAAATGCATCTTTGTATTTGTCCGGAATTTCATTATCCATGTAACCGTAGCCGACCATCTTATCTTCAAGGCCAAGCGCCATCATCATCTGAGTCGCAAAGCCGGAAAGACTTACCGCTCGCTGAGGCACATCCGTGAAGGTTGTCTCCTCCGTCTTTCCATCGATTGTGTTGCGGATGATGACGTCCGCCATAACCGGACTCACGTTCATGGAACCAATCAGGGCGGCAGTCAGGGCCAGTGCAGTCAGTCTTCTTTTTTTCATCATTTCCTCCTCTTACTCTTAAAGATGCAGCTGAAAATTGTGATGGAACGAAAAAAGCCCTTGCCGCAAAAGGACAAGGGCAGAAAAGCCGAAAACACGGCTTCTGACATTGCACTGCCAAGTCCTCGTGGCGTAGAACCTATTCGTTCTGTGTGCTTCGAAAGGCAGGTCTCCCGGCTGATCGATCTGGCGCGTCTGCCGCCTTCCCGGTTTCCCGGTGGCATCTGGCTTCCGCTCTCGAATTACGGTGACGAGATCGCGCAGGAATTTCACCTGCTTCCCTATTCTCCGGACTTTCAGCCCGGCACCTCACGCAAAAAAGAATTATATCTTTGTGTTTTTACTCTGTCAACGGAATGACTTCTCGGACATAAAGAGTTACGCCGAATATTACCCGTTGATTTTGCCGCGGGAATCGCATATAATATGCGGGTATGAATACGGACGAGACATTCATGCGCGAAGCGCTGCGTCAGGCGAAGAAAGCCTATGCGCTGGACGAGACGCCGATCGGATGCTGTATCGTGTACGGGGGAAAGATCATCGCCCGGGGCTACAACCGGAGAAATACGGACCGCAATCCGCTGGCGCACGCCGAGATCACCGCGATCCGCAAGGCTTCGAAGGTGATCGGCGACTGGCGGCTCGAGGAATGCACCCTCTATGTGACGCTGGAGCCCTGCCCGATGTGCGCGGGGGCGATCGTGCAGGCGAGGGTAACGAACTGCGTGATCGGGTGCATGAACCCGAAGGCGGGCTGCGCCGGGTCGGTGACGGATCTGCTCCGGATGGAGGGCTTCAATCATCGGGTGAACGTGACGACCGGCGTGATGGAGGAGCCCTGCAGCGAACTGCTGAAGTCGTTTTTCCGCGAGCTTCGCGAGAAGTCGAAACGCAGACATACGTCATCAGAGGAAGACACGGCTCGTGTCATCTGACAATTCCATATGGAGATGTACTCAAGTGGTCGTAAGAGGTCGCACTCGAAATGCGATAGGCCCGCAAGGACACAAGGGTTCGAATCCCTTCATCTCCGCTTCACGGCACAGCCGCAGAAGAGAATTCAGCTGATTCTCTTCGCGGCTTTTTTATTTCCCGGCGTGCGGGCGACAAGCGGATAATGACGCCTGTCCGGATGCGGAGTATAATAATAGAAGCACAGTCTTCGAAGAAATCTGTGAAAGAAAAAGGAGAAGAAAGATGCGCAGAACGAAGATTATCTGCACGATCGGTCCGGCGAGTGAGAGCGAGGAGAAGCTGAAGGCGCTGATTCTGGCGGGAATGAACGTCGCCCGCTTCAATTTTTCCCACGGCTCGCATGAGGAACACGAGGCAAAATTCAAACGGCTCCGCCGCATACGGATCGCGATGAATATGCCGACCGCGACGCTGCTGGACACAAAGGGGCCTGAGATCCGGCTCCGGAATTTCAAAAACGGAAAGGTGACGCTGAAGCGGGGCGACCGGTTCACACTGACAACGGACCAGATTATCGGCGATGAGCACCGGGCGGCCATCTCGTACCCCGGGCTGGTTCACGACGTGAAGAAGGGCAGTCACATTCTCATCGACGACGGTCTGATCGGGCTGAAGGTGGATGAGGTGAAGGGCCATGATATCCTCTGCACGGTGGAAAACGGCGGCCCTGTGTCGGACAAAAAAGGCGTCAATGTCCCGGACGCCGAGCTGTCGATGCCCTTCATCAGCGAGCAGGACCGCTCGGATATCGAGTTCGGCTGCGCACTGGGTTTTGATTTCATCGCCTGTTCCTTCACACGGACCGCGGACGATATCCGGGCCGTACGGAAGATTCTGGACGCTCATCACAGCAAGATGCAGGTGATCGCCAAGATCGAGAGCACGCAGGGCGTCCGCAACATCGAGGAGATCATGGACGTCGCGGACGGCGTGATGGTGGCGCGGGGCGATCTGGGCGTCGAGGTGCCGCTGGAGGAAGTGCCGGTGATCCAGAAGCGGATCATCAATCTCGCCCAGCGCAAAGGAAAGATCGTCATCACGGCGACCCAGATGCTGGATTCGATGATCCACAATCCGCGGCCGACCCGGGCGGAGGCCACGGATGTGGCCAACGCGGTGTACGACGGCACGACGGCGGTCATGCTGTCCGGTGAAACCGCGGCCGGGGCCTATCCGGTGGAAGCGGTTCAGACGATGGCGAAGATCGCGCGCCGCGCGGAGGAGGATATCAATTATCTCGAGCGGAGGCTGAGTCTGCTCCGCAACGATGCGGTGGCGCGTGACGAGACAACGGCAATCTGCCACGCCTGCTGCACGGTGGCCGAGGAGATCGGCGCGGCGGCGATCATCACGGTGACGATCTCCGGCTTCACGGCGCGGCGGCTTTCGAGGCTCCGCCCGACCGTGCCGGTGATCGCCTGCACGACCAACGCGCGCGTCGCCTGTCAGACAAATCTCCTCTACGGCGTGGTGCCGCTGATCATCGGAATGGAGGACAGCGAGGATGCGCTGTTCGCTGCGGCGCTGGCAAGGGCGGATATGACGGGGCTGGTGAAGAAGGGCGACAAGATCGTTCTGACGGCCGGACTGCCGCTTGGCTCTTCCGGCAATACGAATATGATCCGGATCATCGAGGTCTGATCCGGAGGACAGCAAGGGAAAGACGGGAAGGAGTGACAGACATGACACTCAGGGAGTGTTATGAGACAGTGGGCGGCAGCTATGACCGGGTCGTGGAACGGCTCGGATCCGCCGCCCTGGTGGATAAATACATCCGCCGGGTTCCGGGGGACCGGAGCTATCAGATGCTTCTGGATGCGATGGCAGCGCATCGGGAAGAGGAAGCCTTTCGGGCGGCGCATACGCTGAAGGGCTTCTGCCTTACACTGGGGCTGGATGACCTCGCGTCATCCGCAGGCGAGCTGACCGAAGCGCTCCGTCACGGGCGGACGCCGGAGGCGGACGGTCTGCTGCGGAAAGTGACGGCGGACTATGAGCGGACGGTGCGCGCGATCGCGCAGCTGCCGGCCCGAAAGGAAAGCGCGGGACATATATGAAACGGCTGCATTCTCCATTGCTTTTTTACGTCAGTTCCTCACGGCTGTAGCCGAGAAAGCCCTCTCCGCGGATTTCCTTCGCGTCAGTCAGAATCAGGAAAGCCTTCGGATCGATGTCCGCGACAAGCTCACGGAGGATGACGGTCTGCTTCTTTGAGACGGCGCAGAACAGTACCGGCCGGCTCTGGCCCGTATAGAGGCCGACGCCGGGCAGCTCCGTGACGCCGCGGTCAAGTTCCTCCATGATTTCACTGGCGATGGTTCCGCTCTTTTCCGAGATGATGTAGGCGACATAGGCGTTGCGGAACCCGCCGATGAGGTCGTCCGCGATATAGCTCGTGAGGACGACGGCGATCACCGCGTAGAGGGAAATTGTCATGCCGAAGATCCAGACGGAGAGCAGGATGATCACCGCGTCGAGCACCTGCATCACACTGGCGACGCTGCGGTGAGGGATATGGCGCTGAATCAGAGCGGCCAGCGTGTCCGTGCCGCCTGTGGTCGCCTTGCCGAGAAAGACGAAGCCGAGTCCGATTCCCATCAGAGCGCCCCCGACAGCCGCGTTCAGAAAGAGGTCGCTGCCGGCCAGCGGGTACTCCGGAATCAGAAAGAGCCAGACGGAAAATGCAATCGACGCCGCGAAGGTTCTTCTTAAGAACCGCCAGCCGCGGCTGCGGATGGAGAGAAGAATCAGCGGCACGTTGAGCGCGGCATTGGAAAACCAGGTCGGCACGCCGCCCGGAAGCAGGCCGGCGGTCAGATGCTTGATGATGATCGCCAGCCCTGTGAAGCCGCCGGGCACCAGGTGCGCCGGGGTAAAGAACAGGTTGGTCGCCAGAGCGGTCAGCCCCGATCCGGCGATGATCCAGATAAAGTCGCGCCGTCTTTCGTGAGTCAGCATGCCAGCCATTTGTTTCTCCTTCCGTTTTCCGGAGGCGCGCCGCATCATCCGGGTCTTATCCTGCTTCCGGCGGGAAAACAAGAGGCGCTTCCTTTTCCGGAAGCACCTCTGTGATCATCCGGGCGCGTCCCGGAATTCTTCTGCATGAATGGATCTCTGATATCCACTATAGAAGAGGAATGACGGAAAGTCAAATGGCGGCGGGCGGCCTTTTCGGCCTTTGAGGTGACTGCCCTTCATTGCCTTGACCGGCCTCGTATGATAGGATACAGGCAGGCTGGGGAGTACAGTCGGGAAAACAAGGGGTGAAAGAATGAACGGAAAGAAAGGAACACGGGCGGTGCGGCGGCTCTGCGCGCTGATGGCGGCGGTGTTTGTCTTCACGGCGGCAGGCGGCGCGGCGGCGCTGGCCGCGGATCCGGCAACCGCTTCCGCGGCCGCGTCAGCGGGGGCATCCGCAGCCTCCGGCGCCGCTTCGCAGTCGGACGGCAGCGCGGGAACATCCTCCGCTGCGGATCAGTCGAAGATTCCGCTTACGAATCTGCTGCCGGACTGGCCGCAGTATACGGAAACGCTGAACGAAGCGAGCGCGGTACTGATCGACGCGGATACGGGCGGGATCCTCTACTCGCTGAATCGGGATGAGATCCGTTATCCGGCCAGCACGACGAAGATCATGACCGCCCTGCTGACGCTGGAGCACTGCAAGCTGAACGATACGGTCACGATGAAGGAAGGCACGGTGCACTGCACGGACGGCAGCACCAATGCGGCGACGGTGGAAGGCGAGACGTTTACGGTAGAGCAGTGCCTCTATATGCTGCTGCTGAAATCTGCCAACGACATCGCGGTCCAGCTCGGTATCAAGGTGGCCGGCAGCACGGAGGCGTTCGCCGATATGATGAACGAGCGCGCGGAGCAGATCGGCTGCACCGACACGCATTTTGTGAACGCCAGCGGAATGCCGGATTCGGATCACTACACAACGGCGTATGATCTGGCGCTGATCATGCAGGAGTGTCTGAAGAACAAGACGTTCCGGAAGATCATCTCCACGACGGAATATACGGTGCCGGCCACCAACAAGACGGCGGAGGAACGGGTCTATCCGAACCACAACCTGCTGATCCAGCCGGCCAGCAAGTTCTATTACCAGTACGATATCGGAGGCAAGACCGGCTTCACGAAGGCGGCCTGGCGGACGCTGGTGACGGCGGCGGAGAAGGACGGCCGGACCCTGATCGCCGTGACGATGCGCGGACCGGATCAGACGGATTTTTCGGACGCGAAAAAGCTGTTCGAGTACGGATTCTCCCGGTTCGCGAATCAGGAGCTGAACGGCGTACAAGTCACGCTCCCGGCCGGTATGGGGACGGATCAGGTGGAGCAGTCGCATGAAAAGCGCGGCGACGGCACGGCGGAGCTGATCAGCACGTATCATAAGCTCACGGTGGGACGGAAGACTCTGACGGAGAGCGAAGCGAAGAAAACAGCTGCCGCGGCGGAGACACCGGCGGAGAGCGGCACACTGACAAAGACGGCGGGCCGGACGGCGCTGCCGGTGCTGCTGGCGGTCTTTGCGGTCCTGGTGGCAGGCATCATCGTCGTCGGCGTTCAGCTTTTCCGGGGGCGGAAGGACTGAGCGCCGGACAAGACCGGGCGCGGAAAACAGGGGGCATGGCACTGAATGAACTGAATTAAGGGAAACGGAACGGGCCTGCCGCATCAGTCTTGCTGATGCGGCAGGCCCGCTGTCTTCACTCAAAGCCGTGCGCCTCACTCCGAACAGACTCCAACAGACGGAACCCCTCCAGTTAACTCGGCCCAGGCACCCTTGCGTCACACGAAAGCTTCTGCTTAGTGCTGCTATGTTCCCATCCTGACACGGTTCACAGATTTCCGTTGCGCAAGACCCGGACGTCAGCGCCACTTGAAGGGGGCGGCTCCATCAAAGTCTGCCCTCGGATCGGCATCACCCCTGCTATAGCGGATTTCAGGCGACAGGGCCCCGCTGCTGCCCCGGCTGCACGGTATCCGAAGTATATCCGATCCCGATGGAATTGTCAAATCAGGGCCCGAGTAGTATACTTGAAGCCAGTCAGAAAGCCGTTCGAAAGAGAGCGGACGGCTGCGTGAACGGAAGAAAAGGAAAGAAACAAGGAGGGGCTGCCGATGAAGCGCATAGGATTACTGACCAGCGGAGGCGACTGTCAGGCACTGAACGCGACGATGAGAGGCGTGGTCAAGGGCCTCAGCAACAACCTGAAGGAACTGGAAATCTACGGCTTTGAAGAAGGCTACAAGGGCCTGATCTACGGGAATTACCGGCTGCTGACCGCGGCTGATTTCTCGGGTATTCTGACCCGCGGCGGCACCATCATCGGATCCTCGCGCCAGCCGTTCAAGCTGATGCGCGTCCCGGACGCGAACGGCCTCGACAAGGTGGAGGCCATGAAGCAGAACTACTACAAGCTCCGCCTTGACTGCCTGGTGATCCTGGGCGGCAACGGAACGCAGAAGACGGCCAATCTGCTTCGCGAGGAAGGACTCAACATCATTCATCTCCCGAAGACCATTGACAATGATATCTACGGAACGGATCTGACCTTCGGCTACCAGTCCGCGATCGATATCGCGACCAGGTGCATTGACGAAATTCATACGACGGCCTCCTCACACGGACGCGTCTTCATCGTCGAGGTGATGGGACACAAGGTCGGGTGGCTGACGCTGTCCGCCGGCGTGGCTTCCGGCGCGGACATCATTCTGATTCCCGAGATTCCGTACGATCTGAAGAAGGTCTGCGAAGCCATCGACCGCCGGCACAAGAGCGGTAAGAAGTTCACGATCCTCGCCGTGGCGGAGGGCGCGATCCCCAAGGAGATCGCCAAGCTCGACAAGAAGGAGCAGAAGAAGGAGATGGAGAAGATCACTTCGAAATATCCTTCCGTTTCCTATAAGCTGGCGGAGGACATCACGAAGAAGACGGGCTACGAGGTCCGCGTCACGGTGCCGGGTCATACCCAGCGCGGCGGTTCCCCGGATCCCTTCGACCGGATTCTCTCCACAAAGCTGGGCGCGTACGCGGCGCAGTGCATCATCAAGGAGGAATACGGCATCATGGTGGCGACGGTCAACGGACAGATCCGGAAAGTGGATCTCGAGAAGTCGGCCGGCAAGCTGAAGGTGGTGGAACCGGACAACCAGACCGTCCAGCTCGCGAAATCCATCGGCATCAGCTTCGGAGACTGATTGTTCATGTCCTATGTAGCGCTATACCGCAAGTTCCGGCCCCGCACCTTCGACGAGGTCAAGGGTCAGGATCCGATCGTCCGGACGCTGCGCAACCAGGTCCGCACCGGCCGGCTGCAGCACGCTTATCTGTTCTGCGGCACCCGCGGCACCGGGAAAACGTCTGTGGCGAAGATCCTCGCGAGGGCCGTGAACTGCGAGCATCCCGAGAACGGGAACCCCTGCGGGCAGTGTGAAAGCTGCCGGAATATCGCAGAAGGAAAATCGATGAATGTCATTGAGATCGACGCCGCCTCCAACAACGGCGTCGATAATATTCGTGACATCATTGAGGAAGTCCGGTATCGTCCGACCAGGGGAAAATACAAGGTTTACATCATCGACGAGGTTCATATGCTCTCGCCCGGCGCATTCAACGCGCTGCTGAAGACGCTGGAGGAGCCTCCGTCCTACGTCATCTTCATACTGGCGACAACGGAGGCCGGACGGATTCCGGTCACGATCCTGTCGCGCTGCCAGCGGTACGACTTTCACCGGATCGACGTGGACACGATCACGGCGCGTCTCCGCGAGCTGACCGGGAAGGAAGGCGTTCAGGCGGAGGAACGGGCTCTCCGGTTCATCGCCCGCGCCGGCGACGGGTCGATGCGCGACGCGCTGTCCCTCCTTGACCGGTGCCTCGCGTTCTATATGGACGAGGAGCTGACGTACGACAAGGCGCTGAAAGCGCTCGGCGAGGCGGATACAACTGTGTTCCGTGAGATGACGGAGGCGGTTTTTTCGGGAAATGCAGCCGCCGCGATGAAGATTCTCGGCCGTCAGATCGCGGACGGCGTCGAAATCGGTCAGCTGGTTCGCGATTACATCTGGTATCTCCGCAACCTGCTGGTGGCGCGCAGTACGTCCCGGGAGGATGCGCTGGAGATCATCGACGCTTCCTCGGATCAGATGGACGACCTGCTCGACCTCGCCCAGCGGTCGGACCCGGATGCGCTGATGCGCTGCATCCGGATACTGAGCGAGCTTCAGAACCGGATGCGCTACGCGACGAACCGGAGAGTGCTGACCGAGGTCGCTCTTCTCCAGATGGCCAGACCGGAGGGGGACCGGAACGAGGACGCTCTGATGGCCCGGATGGCCCAGATCGAGACGCGTCTGGATGAGGCGGCTGTGAGAGGGCTGCCGGCTGCGGCCGCGGCGGCTCCTCCGGAACCGGCGCCGGCTGAGGAGGAAGCCGAGGTGCTGCCCGACGCGGCGCCCGAGGACCTGAAAGAAATCTGCGCGGACTGGAAGCATCTGATCGGAGGTATGGAGGACGGCTTCCTGAAGAATATGCTGAAGCGGGAGGCGACGCCCCAGTACAACGCGGAAACACTGGAAAACCGGCTGTATCTGGAGCTGCGAGGCAACGAGACGGCCGACCGGCTTCTGATGAATACGCCGGACAACCGGGAGGAACTGGAGCGCTACCTTGAGCGGAAGACCGGCCGCCATGTGGAGGTGGAAATGCATCTGGCCGCGCAGCGCGGGCCGGAGCTCCGGAACGTGGATATCGACGGCATGATGCGAAGCCGGATCCATATGGATATCGAGGAGTCGGAGGACGACGACACGGAGGACGAGCCGTTCTGACGAAGTCCGGGAAGGGCGGTCAGTGGCGGGAGAAGGCAGCCGGAAGAGGGCTGCCTCTGGCAAAGGAGGAACGAAAGTGGCGAAACGAAGCGGCGGTTTCGGCGGCGGCATGCCGGGAAACATGCAGAACCTGATGAAGCAGGCTCAGAAAATGCAGCGCCAGATGGAGGAGAACCAGAAGGCGCTGGAGGAGAAGACGTTCAGCACACAGGTGGGCGGCGGAGCCGTGAGACTTGGCATGAACGGAAAACGGGAGATCGTGGAACTGAAGATCGACCCGGAGGCGGTTGATCCGGAGGATGTAGAGACACTGGAGGATATGCTGAAGGCCGCGTTCGGCGATGTGCTGAAGCAGATCGACGAGGCGCAGAGCTCTTCGGTAAGCAGTCTGACCGGCGGCATGGGAGGCTTTGGCGGTGGACTATTTTAGTGGACGGATGAGCGAGCTCATCGAACAGCTCGCCATGCTTCCGGGCATCGGAACGAAGACGGCGCAGCGGCTTGCATTTTACATCGTCAGCCAGCCTGAGGAGAAGGTGGAGAAGCTGTCCCGCACACTGATCGAGACCCGGAAAAACGTCCGCTACTGTTCGGAATGCTACACGCTGACGGACAGTGAAATCTGTCCGATCTGCAGTAATCCGAAGCGGGACCACTCGACGATTATGGTCGTCGAGACGACGAGGGATCTGGCCGCCTATGAGAAGACGGGCAAATATGAGGGCGTCTACCATGTCCTTCACGGGGCGATTTCTCCGATGCTCGGCATCGGCCCGGATGATATCCGGCTGAAGGAGCTGATGAAGCGTCTGGAAGGCGATGTGAAGGAAGTGATTATTGCGACAAACTCGACGCTGGAAGGGGAGACGACGGCGATGTACATCAGCCGTCTGATCAAACCGACCGGCATCCGGGTGACGCGGATTGCCAACGGCGTGCCGGTGGGCGGCGATCTCGAGAACATTGACGAGGTCACGCTGCTGCGCGCGCTGGAGGGCCGGACGGATCTGTGAGGAAATGCCGTTGAGAGAACAGAAGAGACGAGCGGGATCGGAAGGAGTCCGCCGGGCCGTCACCATCGCGGCCGCGGCGGTTCTTGTCATACTGCTCGCACTGCTCGTGCACCATATCCAGAACCGGACTTATACGGGATATAAGGTTGTCCGGTCAAGCGAAAAGAGCGGCAGCGTCTCCAAATGGGAATATACGCCGGCGGGTGCGGTCCGTTACTCGACGGACGGCGCGTCGCTGCTTAACGGCAGTCTGAAAACGGTCTGGTCCGTTACTTATACGATGAATGACCCGCGGCTGAGTGTCTGCGGAAATGAATGCCTGATCTACGACTGCAAGGGCACGTCGGCCCTGCTTTTCAATGAGAAGGGCAAGACGGGTGCATTCTCCACGGAGCTTCCGATCGGAAAGGCGTGCGTCTCCGCGAAAGGGACAGTGGCCGCGCTGCTGGACAACGGTGACACAACGGAGTTTGCGTACTACACGTCCGACGGATCGAAGATTGCGTCCGGCTCCTCGACTATCACGGATCCCGGCTATCCCGCCGCGCTGGCGCTCTCGGACGACGGGCTCAGTCTGGCCGTCTCGTATCTGACGGCAGCGGACGGAAACATCGGTACGACGGTCCGTGCCTATCGCTTTTCGTCGGATCAGTCGGAAGGGTGCCGCGAAAGCGGCGAGCTCTCCTTCACCGGCTCCTTCGTGCCCGCGCTGACCTACATCGGCGATTCACTGATCATCGTGCGGGACGGCGGACTCACGGTCTGCCGGGGAACGGACAAACTGAAGCAGACGGCCGATGTGGATTTTGACGAGGAGATCGTCAGCATGTTTTCGGACGGTTCTCATATCGGCTTCGTCTTCCGAAGCACTGAGAAAGGGCATCGCTACACGGCCCGGCTCTATTCCGGCGGCGGTCAGGAACTGGCTGCGATGAATCTGGACGATTCGTATCAGACGGTGCATGCCTGCGGCGATATGCTGGTGTTCAGCAGCGGATCGGGGATCAGCGTATACAGTATGCGCGGCGTCTGCCGGTATCACGGGCCTGTCCGCGAAGGAAGTGTGACGGACGCGGTCCGTGTGGACAGCCGCAGACTGCTCGTGGTGACGGATCAGGCTCTTGAAGTGATCGAGCTGCGCTGAGAAATCGCGGGACGCGGCGAATACACGGCTGGCCGCGGTCCGGATCGCCGGAGCCTTAAGTTCCGGTGAAAAGGACGGACGTACGGAGACAGATTCTGGGAGGAACAGACGGATGAATATGAATGCGCTGACATGGGTGGTGGTGATTTATCTTGCGCTCGTGGTGTTTCGTGCGGTGCGGCGCGGCTTTCTCCGCTCGGTCTTTTCCATGGCGTTTCTTCTTGTCGTGGTGCTCGTGATGGCAGTCGGGACGCCGGCGGTGACGAAGATGTGCTCAGAGAGCCAGTATATCACGGAGTATGTCAGAAAGCAGACCGCCGCGGTCATCGCGTCCGCGGGAAGCGGCTCCGGATCGTCCGTCAGTCTGGCAAATGCATCCACCCCCGAAGAAGTCGGGACAGCCGTCATCGCGCTGGCGATGGGGACGGATTCGGTCCGTGACGCCGCGGCCGGTGAGATCGGTTCGGTGATCATCCGTATCATCGCGGCGGTGATTACCTTTGTCATCGCGCTTCTGATCGGCATCGTGATCCAGATTATCATCGTGCACATTCTCCGAAGACGTGGCGTGAGTGCGCTGGATCATATTCTCGGGCTTCCGATCGGCCTCCTGAAGGGGCTGGTGGGTGTCTGGCTGGCACTCGGTCTGATTCAGCTGCTGTCGTTCACGAGTCCCTTTGACGGGCTGGCGAGGCAGATCACGGTGAGCCCGGTGCTCACCTTCATCACCACCCACAATCTGTTGTCGGCGATACTGGCAAAACTGGTGACGGCCGGAATCTGAAAAATAGATCTGAAAAATATTTTGAAATTCGTCAAAAAGCCGTTGACACACCTGAAAAGCTATGGTAAATTGATTAAGCTGTCCGTGAGGGACAGAGAACAGCAAACAGAACATTGATAACTGAACAGTGAAACACATACTAACTCGAAAATCCTTTATGAATTTTATTGAGAACAAAATCTCAGCAGTAAAGTAAGGAAACGGGGAACTGAGCAGCGAAAGCGAAGTCAGTTTCATCCGGATCCGGATTGAAATCCTTAAGAGAGTTCGATCCTGGCTCAGGATGAACGCTGGCGGCGTGCCTAACACATGCAAGTCGAGCGGAGTGAAGAGAGCTTGCTTTTTTCACTTAGCGGCGGATGGGTGAGGAACGCGTGGGGAACCTGCCTCTCACAGGGGGATAACAGCTGGAAACGGCTGTTAATACCGCATATGCACACAGTGCCGCATGGCACAGGGTGGAAAGAAATTCGGTGAGAGATGGACCCGCGTTGGATTAGCTTGTTGGCGGGGTAACGGCCCACCAAGGCGATGATCCATAGCCGGCCTGAGAGGGCGACCGGCCACATTGGGACTGAGACACGGCCCAAACTCCTACGGGAGGCAGCAGTGGGGGATATTGCACAATGGAGGAAACTCTGATGCAGCGACGCCGCGTGAAGGAAGACGTGCTTCGGCATGTAAACTTCTATCAGCAGGGAAGAAGATGACGGTACCTGACTAAGAAGCCCCGGCTAACTACGTGCCAGCAGCCGCGGTAATACGTAGGGGGCAAGCGTTATCCGGATTTACTGGGTGTAAAGGGAGCGTAGACGGTGATGCAAGTCTGATGTGAAACCCCGGGGCTTAACTCCGGGCTTGCATTGGAAACTGTACCACTTGAGTACTGGAGGGGCAGGCGGAATTCCTGGTGTAGCGGTGAAATGCGTAGATATCAGGAAGAACACCGGTGGCGAAGGCGGCCTGCTGGACAGTAACTGACGTTGAGGCTCGAAAGCGTGGGGAGCAAACAGGATTAGATACCCTGGTAGTCCACGCCCTAAACGATGAATACCAGGTGTCGGCAGCTGAGAGCTGTCGGTGCCGCAGCAAACGCAGTAAGTATTCCACCTGGGGAGTACGTTCGCAAGAATGAAACTCAAAGGAATTGACGGGGACCCGCACAAGCGGTGGAGCATGTGGTTTAATTCGAAGCAACGCGAAGAACCTTACCAAATCTTGACATCCCGGTGACAGATTCAGAAATGAGTCCTTTCTTCGGAACACCGGAGACAGGTGGTGCATGGTTGTCGTCAGCTCGTGTCGTGAGATGTTGGGTCAAGTCCCGCAACGAGCGCAACCCTTGTCCTCAGTAGCCAGCAGGTAAAGCCGGGCACTCTGAGGAGACCGCCAGGGACAACCTGGAGGAAGATGGGGATGACGTCAAATCATCATGCCCCTTATGATTTGGGCTACACACGTGCTACAATGGTGTCGGACAAAGGGAAGCAAACCCGCGAGGGGGAGCGAATCCCACAAACGGCATCCCAGTTCGGACTGCACTCTGCAACCCGGGTGCACGAAGCTGGAATCGCTAGTAATCGCAGATCAGCATGCTGCGGTGAATACGTTCCCGGGTCTTGTACACACCGCCCGTCACACCATGGGAGTCCGCAACACCCGAAATCAGTGGCCCAACCCGCAGGGGAGGGAGCTGCTGAAGGTGGGGCGAATGACTGGGGTGAAGTCGTAACAAGGTAGCCGTATCGGAAGGTGCGGCTGGATCACCTCCTTTCTAAGAGAGAAGTAGAGAGAAATGTGTTTCACTGTTCAGCTATCAAGCGATGGCTGAAGGAAATCTGGCGGCGATGCGTCCGGGGGAAACACCCGTACCCATGCCGAACACGACGGTGAAGACCCGGACGGCCGAGAGTACTGCACTGGAGACGGTGCGGGAGGGCAGGTGGCCGCCAGGCATCAAAATCTTAGCGAGCACAAGCGAAGCGCAGTGCGAGGTTCGATTTTGAGCCGTTCCAGCGAGCAAAGCGAGCTGGAACATCCTC
The DNA here is from genome assembly GCF_019355395.1 of Chordicoccus furentiruminis. GTDB lineage: Bacteria > Bacillota > Clostridia > Lachnospirales > Lachnospiraceae > Chordicoccus > Chordicoccus furentiruminis. Next base: position 1,352,259 of record NZ_CP048829.1, on the reverse strand, counting down.
GGCAATCATGGCGACATGCAATGTTTGCGTGTAAGCCCTGGCTGCAAAACGACTGACCACGCTGTGTTTCATAACCGGCAGTCAGCAGGCATGGAAACGCACCTTGAAAACCGCATATACCGAGAAGCACCAACCTGAGTGTTTCGTTTCCTGATCTTCCTTAGAAGAGACGGAGCAGACGGACACAAAAGGTTGAAGCGCAGACAAAAGATAGGAAAAGACATCAGAGGCGTGATCCGCAAGGATCACAAATCAGAGACAAAGGTCTAGAAGCAATACAGCAGCCGGAACGGCGCGAAAGCGCTGGAACGGCGGACCGTACCGGGCATACGCTAGTGGCCGGTGCGGACATGGTCAGGTAAACAAGAGCGCAGGGCGGATGCCTTGGCACTGGGCGCCGATGAAGGACGCGATAAGCTGCGAAAAGCTGCGGGGAGGAGCACATATCCGCTGATCCGCAGATGTCCGAATGGGGCAACCCGCATGAGCAGACCTCATGCACCGCAGACTGAATCCATAGGTCTGTGGAGGGAACCTCCTGAACTGAAACATCTAAGTAGGGAGAGGAAAAGAAAACAAACGTGATTCCGTCAGTAGCGGCGAGCGAACGCGGAAGAGCCTAAACCGGCTGGCTTGCCAGCCGGGGTTACGGACTGCAAAGAGAATCCGAAGCGAACCGGAACGGTTTTGGGAAAGCCGGCCGGAGAGGGTGAAAGCCCCGTAAGGGAAAGCGGAAGGGTTCGGGCAGGATCCAGAGTACCACGAGACACGGGAAACCTTGTGGGAAGTCGGGGGGACCACCCCCCAAGGCTAAATACGACCCAGTGACCGATAGCGGACAGTACCGTGAGGGAAAGGTGAAAAGTACCCCGGGAGGGGAGTGAAAGAGAACCTGAAACCCTGTGTTTACGACCGGCGGAAGCACCACGCTTGCAGGTGCGACCGCGTACTTTTTGTAGAACGGTCCGGCGAGTTGCGGGACGCGGCAAGGGAAAGGATGAGGACATCCGGACCCGGAGGGAAACCGAGCCTTAAGAGGGCGCCAGTCGCGTCACGCAGACCCGAAACCGGGTGATCTACCCATGGCCAGGATGAAGGGGCCGTAAAAGGCCCTGGAGGTCCGAACGCACATCCGTTGAAAAGGGTGGCGATGAGCGGTGGGTAGGGGAGAAATTCCAATCGAACCCGGAGATAGCTGGTTCTCCTCGAAATAGCTTTAGGGCTAGCCTTCACCAAGTCTTGCGGAGGTAGAGCACTGAATATCCGCGGGGGCGTCAAAGCTTACCAAAGATTATCAAACTCCGAATGCCGTGTAGACGATGGTGGGGAGTCAGGCCGCATGAGATAAGTCGGGCGGCCAAAAGGGAAACAGCCCAGACCAGCAGCTAAGGCCCCAAAGTGCGTGTTAAGTGGTAAAGGATGTGGGATCTCGAAGACAACTAGGATGTTGGCTCAGAAGCAGCCACGCATTCAAAGAGTGCGTAATAGCTCACTAGTCGAGAGGTCCTGCGCCGAAAATGACCGGGGCTGAAACACGCCGCCGAAGCTCTGGGATGGCGGAAGCCATCGGTAGAGGAGCATTGCCGCGGGGGCGAAGCATGACCGACAAGGGCATGTGGACCCGCGGGAAGAGAGAATGCCGGAATGAGTAGCGAGATGAGGGCGGGAATCCCTCAGGCCGAATATCCAAGGATTCCAGGGTCAAGCTGATCTGCCCTGGGTAAGTCGGGACCTAAGGCGAGGGCGGAAGCCGTAGCCGATGGACGACAGGTGGAGATTCCTGTACTGCGATGCGACAGAACTGCAGGGACGCATTTCCAAAGTCTGACCGCGGATGGAAAACGCGGAGAAAGCGGGAAGGCGGGCATGGGATAAAAGACATGCGGAACGCCATTCCGTGAGACGACCGAACTTCAAGTAGGAGAGAGGGCGGAGGGAGTGCCGGGAAAAGCTGCTATCGTTCGCACCGTACCCGTACCGTAAACCGACACAGGTGGATGAGGAGAGAATCCTAAGGCCGGCGGAAGAAGTATTGTTAAGGAACTCGGCAAAATGACCCCGTAACTTCGGGAGAAGGGGTGCCGTCCTCCGGGGCGGCCGCAGAGTCCAGGCCCAAGCAACTGTTTAGCAAAAACACAGGTCTATGCAAAGCCGGAAGGCGACGTATATGGGCTGACGCCTGCCCGGTGCTGGAAGGTTACGAGGAGGGGTCAGCGAAAGCGAAGCCCTGAATCCAAGCCCCAGTAAACGGCGGCCGTAACTATAACGGTCCTAAGGTAGCGAAATTCCTTGTCGGGCAAGTTCCGACCCGCACGAAAGGCGTAATGATTTGGGCACTGTCTCAACAATACATCCGGTGAAATTGAAGTGCCAGTGAAGATGCTGGCTGCCCGCGCCAGGACGGAAAGACCCCATGGAGCTTTACTCCAGTTTGTTACTGGGGTCCGGTCGATGATGCACAGGATAGGTGGGAGGCAGAGAAGCAGCTGTTTCGGCAGATGCGGAGCCAATGTTGGGATACCACCCTTCAGCGACTGGGCTTCTAACCTGCCGCCGTAAGCCGGCGGGGGGACAATGGCAGACGGGGAGTTTGACTGGGGCGGTCGCCTCCGAAAGGGTATCGGAGGCGCTCAAAGGTTCCCTCAGGATGGACGGAAACCATCCGGAGCGTGCAAAGGCAGAAGGGAGCTTGACTGCGACACCGACGGGTGGAGCAGGTACGAAAGTAGGACTTAGTGATCCGGTGGCAGTAAGTGGGAATGCCATCGCTCAACGGATAAAAGCTACCCTGGGGATAACAGGCTGATCACTCCCAAGAGTTCACATCGACGGAGTGGTTTGGCACCTCGATGTCGGCTCATCACATCCTGGGGCTGTAGTAGGTCCCAAGGGTTGGGCTGTTCGCCCATTAAAGTGGTACGCGAGCTGGGTTCAGAACGTCGTGAGACAGTTCGGTCCCTATCCGGCGTGGGCGCAGGAGATCTGCGGGGAGCTGGCCTTAGTACGAGAGGACCGGGCTGGACCCGCCGCTGGTGCACCTGTTGGGCCGCCAGGCCCATGGCAGGGTAGCCAAGCGGGGCAGGGATAAACGCTGAAGGCATCTAAGCGTGAAGCCCCCCCCAAGATGAGATCTCCCATTCCTTCAAGGAAGTAAGTTCCCTCAGAGACGATGAGGTTGATAGGGCAGAGGTGGAAGCGCCGCAAGGCGTGGAGCTGACTGTCACTAATCGAACGAGGACCTGACCAAGAGGAAAGCGCGGCGGAAGCCGCGGCTGGGATTGCACGAGGTATATGCGGTTTTGAAGGTACGTTGTGCCTTCGATTTTCCTCGATAGCTCAATGGTAGAGCATTCGGCTGTTAACCGAAGGGTTGTAGGTTCGAGCCCTACTCGGGGAGCTTGTCAGTACCTGCCGTAAGATTAGACGGCTCAATATGAGGCGGCCCCAACCGGTCGCTGTTCATTTTTAAGGCCCCTTGGTCAAGCGGTTAAGACATCGCCCTTTCACGGCGGTAACAGCAGTTCGAACCTGCTAGGGGTCACTGGCATCACAAATGCATATGGCGACATGGCCAAGCGGTAAGGCACGGGTCTGCAAAACCCTTATCCCCAGTTCGATTCTGGGTGTCGCCTCTATAGAGAAGCATCGTGTGCAGGTATGCATGCGGTGCTTTTTCTGACATAGGCTCTGAAGCAGACCGATTCTTATGAACTGGCGGCTGCATTTACGCAGTGCCTAATCGCGATGTTAATGACGGCATGTCATTATACAAACAATACGGTCTGTTTTGAGCCGCATGCGGTATTTATTGGATTTTTTGGACATAATGAGCGATAATAATCAATGGAAGTTACCGAAATCGGTTTTGCGCCGCAAGCCGGCTTTTCCGGCCAGTGTTTATGCGGCCTCGCGGCGACAGAGTCATGAGAATGGATTCCCCGAGAGGGGACGGAAACGATGACCGTCAATCTTAATCGACTTGGTGCTCAGGGTCATGAGAATGGATTCCCCGAGAGGGGACGGAAACGCAGCTCAGTCGGTCAAACATGGTGGCAGATTCTGTCATGAGAATGGATTCCCCGAGAGGGGACGGAAACGGCTCAACTAATGCTGTTCAAATAGAACACATTATCTTCGTCATGAGAATGGATTCCCCGAGAGGGGACGGAAACGGTGCCGTCAATGATCGTTTCATCCGAATCAGAAGCCGGGTCATGAGAATGGATTCCCCGAGAGGGGACGGAAACTCTCATAAACGACTTTCAGGAATCTGTCAACGATGACGGTCATGAGAATGGATTCCCCGAGAGGGGACGGAAACACGGAATTAGCTTCTCTGAACTGGCGGAGGTTACGGCGTCATGAGAATGGATTCCCCGAGAGGGGACGGAAACATTGGCAAGGTATTCTTCACACCTTGCAAGGTCGTCATGAGAATGGATTCCCCGAGAGGGGACGGAAACGCTGTCGCGGGCAGAGTCTCGCTCGCGACGGTGACTCGTCATGAGAATGGATTCCCCGAGAGGGGACGGAAACCCTTTTCAGTAACTGAATAAGGTTTTGATCGAGTCATGAGAATGGATTCCCCGAGAGGGGACGGAAACGACGGCACGGCCGTCGAAATCTGCGAACTCCCGGTCATGAGAATGGATTCCCCGAGAGGGGACGGAAACCTCGCAGTCCGCGAGACTCCATGTTTTCCGAGCCGCCGTCATGAGAATGGATTCCCCGAGAGGGGACGGAAACTCATCCATGAGCGCAACCGCTGCACTGTAGTTAACGTCATGAGAATGGATTCCCCGAGAGGGGACGGAAACACGCTATCAGTCTTGCCGGCCGACTCAAAGGCAGCCGTCATGAGAATGGATTCCCCGAGAGGGGACGGAAACAATCGCGGGACAGTGGTATGATAAGACCATAGAAAAGGGGGTCATGAGAATGGATTCCCCGAGAGGGGACGGAAACAGAAGCTAATTCCGGACGGAATGCGGCCGGCCTGTCATGAGAATGGATTCCCCGAGAGGGGACGGAAACGGGATGTGACCGGCCTTAATAATCAGGCGGCCAACGTCATGAGAATGGATTCCCCGAGAGGGGACGGAAACGCCGCTTTTTCGGCGTCTTTTGCGGCCTTAAGTTCGTCATGAGAATGGATTCCCCGAGAGGGGACGGAAACGACACTAAGCCCCGCGCGATGCTCACGCGCAAGGCTCTGTCATGAGAATGGATTCCCCGAGAGGGGACGGAAACACGGCCGGCACCGTCCCTGTTGCTGCTGTCGCGGGAAGAGTCATGAGAATGGATTCCCCGAGAGGGGACGGAAACGGTGCCGCAAGGTATCCGGAGACTGTAGTTGAAGGCGTCATGAGAATGGATTCCCCGAGAGGGGACGGAAACACTCCGCCACGGAAACCACAAATTCTTCACTTCTCGGTCATGAGAATGGATTCCCCGAGAGGGGACGGAAACTCATGCCGCGCCCTTAATTGTGTCAAGTCGGTCAATGTCATGAGAATGGATTCCCCGAGAGGGGACGGAAACACTAGCTTGCCGACTCTGACAAGCTGGCCAGCCTTTGTCATGAGAATGGATTCCCCGAGAGGGGACGGAAACGCGATAAAACACGATAGTTTATGATACTTTACTCAGTCATGAGAATGGATTCCCCGAGAGGGGACGGAAACGGTTATTTTCAATTTCTTTCGGAGTTGTATATGTAGTCATGAGAATGGATTCCCCGAGAGGGGACGGAAACGATTTTTCCTGTCTGCGGATTGTAAAGATGCTCCCACGGTCATGAGAATGGATTCCCCGAGAGGGGACGGAAACCATCGCTCTCGGACATGGACATCGGTTCCTGTCTCTGTCATGAGAATGGATTCCCCGAGAGGGGACGGAAACACCTGAACGGTTCTAGAGGATACGCGGGCCAGCTGTCCGGTCATGAGAATGGATTCCCCGAGAGGGGACGGAAACACCTCGACGCGGGTGCTGTGCGTGCGGTCCTTGGTCATGAGAATGGATTCCCCGAGAGGGGACGGAAACACCTGAACGGTTCTAGAGGATACGCGGGCCAGCTGTCCGGTCATGAGAATGGATTCCCCGAGAGGGGACGGAAACTAATTCTGACATATTCAACCCGTCCCGCTCGGATTGTCATGAGAATGGATTCCCCGAGAGGGGACGGAAACGACGGACGAACGTATGAATAATACCGCGCATAATCGTCATGAGAATGGATTCCCCGAGAGGGGACGGAAACTTCTCGGCCATAATTTCTTATGGCCTCCGGCCCCGGTCATGAGAATGGATTCCCCGAGAGGGGACGGAAACTTTCCTGTCAGCGCCGCCATAACGGCGGCGACATCCGGTCATGAGAATGGATTCCCCGAGAGGGGACGGAAACGGCCGCATCAGAAGCGGTCGAGAATACCGGCCGCTCGTCATGAGAATGGATTCCCCGAGAGGGGACGGAAACCGAATAACGTCAAGTTGGAATCGACTTGACACAATCAAGTCATGAGAATGGATTCCCCGAGAGGGGACGGAAACCAGCAGATCGCCTGCTTGTCCTCTGGCTCTCGCCGCGTCATGAGAATGGATTCCCCGAGAGGGGACGGAAACAATGCCGTCGTTCATTGCTTCCAATTCTTCTATACAGCGTAATGAGAATTGAATCCCCGAGAGGGGACGGAAACCCAGCGGCAACAACGATTGTCATCGCCGCCAGCGGTAATGAGAATTGATTCCCCGAGAGGGGACGGAAACACATATGTGAGTTTTCCGAACGCGTCGTGAGATGATGTAATGAGAATTGAATCCCCGAGAGGGGACGGACAGCAGATCTGGTTTTCTGTATGTCATATGGAATACGATTTATGATGTGAATCGAAAACAAGACTCCAAATGGGACGCGAGGTATTGCCGCCAGACACGGGGATCGTTTTGAGAGAGGATCGATCTGATAGCAGGGCTATCGCATGGACTTTTATTGATCAGAATTTGTGCGGAAGATAGCTCTGACGGAATTCAGAAATTTATGCTGATCATGAGCCTTCTGATACCGGCATTGATGATTCGATTCGGACACTTTTATTTGATCATTGGGCAAGCATAATCATCACGATAGAGGAGCTTTCTGATGGAACGATTGGATGCATTTGAGGCTATGCTTTCTGACATACAGAAACAATCCGAATACGAGAGGAAGCAAATGGAGAGTCTTAAGGCGGCGGGTAAAGAAAAGACAGCAGCGTACCGTCAATATTTTGGAAACCGAATGCTTTATAAAATGATGATGGATAAGTATAGGGAATACGGACTTATGGACTAACGATAAGCTCACCGAGCGAAAAGCCAGAATGATGGACAGACGGCAAAGCCGTGAATTATGCTGAGCGTGGAGTATGAGACAGACGACCATCTGCTCGTTGGTACGGTTATCGGAATAAACAATTTCAACTCGTTTCATGGCCGCTCCATGAAGGAACTGAAACGTAAATTCGCAGTCAGTATCGAGGACTGTCTGGAAATGTGTGAGCAGGGGGGAAAAAGGTGTCGGAAGCAGGATCTTGATTACGTCACAACTCAGCAGCGAAGCGGGAGGGGCATACAAAGTGAGCTATCTATATGTTAATGAGAACGGGGCAAAAATCAGCGTAAGTGAGAACCGGATCATCATCACAGAAAAGGACGGCATGAAGCGCCTGATCCCGATTGAGACGCTCGACGGCATTTCGGTTCTCGGACGCTCGGAGATGACGACGGCATGCATTGAACAATGTCTTCTGAGGGGCATACCGGTTGGCTTTTATTCCAAGAGCGGAAAATACTTCGGTCGGCTGCATTCTACTGTTCATGTCAATGCGCCGCTTCAGCGGCGGCAGGCCGCGCTTTACGATACTCCGTTTGCAATGGAATTAAGCAGACGGATCATCCGGGCCAAAATCAGCAATCAGATCACGGTGCTCAGACGATATGCCAGAACTTCACATAAAGATGTGTCGCCGGAGGAGAGGGCGATGCAGGTATGCCTGAATAAGATGGATCAGGTCGGCGATCAGAATCAGCTGATCGGCTATGAGGGTACCGCGGCAAGGGCTTATTTCCTTGGCCTCTCCAAATGCATTCATCCGGAATTTGCGTTCAGGGGACGCAATCGGAGACCGCCAAAGGATCCCTTCAATTCTATGATCAGTCTGGGCTATTCTATTTTGATGAATGAAATATATGGCGACCTCGAGAGCAGGGGCCTGAATCCGTACTTCGGGTTCCTTCATCGAGATGCAGAGAAGCATCCGACTCTTTGCAGCGATCTGATGGAGGAGTGGAGGGCGATTCTGGTCGATGCGACGGCGATGAGTCTGATCAATGGAAATGAGATTTCGAGAGATCAGTTTGAAACGGATGAAGAATCAGACGGGTGCTATCTGAAGCATGAGGCGCTGCAGATTTTTCTGACCAAACTGGAACAGAAAATGGAGACTTCAAACCGTTACCTGAGCTATCTGGATTATCCGGTTTCTTACCGGCGGGCGATCATGGAGCAAATCCGCTGTCTGCAGCAGGCGGTCGAGGAAGATAATGCCGGTCTGTATACACCGATGAAAGTGAGATGACCGGTATGGAGAACTACTTTTTCGATATTGATCATGAGAACGGGCAGGATAAAAGTCTGGTGCTGATTGTCTATGACATCATTGATAATAAGAAGCGGACGAAGCTGGCAAAACTGTTGCAGGGCTACGGAGTGCGTGTGCAGAAGTCGGCGTTCGAGGCATGGTTAACCAAAACACAGTACAACAAGCTGATTTCTGATGTTCCGCCCTTTTGCGGCGGAGAGGACAGTATTCGTATATATAAGATCATCGGGAAAGGTCAGGTGAAATCATGGGGGTATTCTGTGCAGTCGCTGAATGATGATGTCATTGTCATGTAGTTAGAGAGATTGTAAAACTTGATTTTTTAACGCACTGTGCTGAAAAATGCACAGTGCATTTTGTATCATAGGAAAGAAGACAAGAGCGTGTATAGAGAGAGGAACGAGATAAAAGGCGCGATCGGATTCACTTATGGTTAAAATATATAAAATGAGCAAACTGCACTACAATATTATGTGCATGTGTTATAAAATATCTGTATCAAACTAATGCGGGAGGGCGCTATGAAGGTATTAATCAGCGGAGCAGGAACCAGTGATCCTGTAAGAAGCGATCGTGATGGGGCTTTACTTCATATTATCCGTCATTACCGGCCGGATAAAGTGGTGCTGCTTCTGACGAATGAAATCCGGGAGTTCGAGGAAAAGGACCATCGGTTTGAACTGATGCAGCACTTTGTTGAGACGCATTGGGAACATTATCGGTTTGATCTGATCAAGGTGTCGATCGAGCTGAACGATCCGTCCGATCTGGATCAGTGCTCGGTAGTGATCGGGCAGGCTCTTGAGAGGATTCTTCCACAGTATGCGGACGATAACATCCTTTATAATCTCAGTTCAGGTACGCCTCAGATGAAAATGGTGCTGGCGATGGATGTTCTGGATACCCGTTACCATGTCACGGGGATTCAGGTCAAGAACCCGGAGAAAAAGGCCGGTACGACGGGACGGGTTGGAAAAGACTATCCTGTTGCTGAATCGCTCGAACTGAATGAGGATGAATCGGAGGAAACAGAGAACCGCTGTGTTGAGCCGGAACTTTTCTATCTTCGCAGGAAGAAACAGGAGGAACGGATTGCCGCGCTTCTGGCACGTTACGATTACGCAGCGATCACCAATATCAGTGAGATCAATCAAAGGCTGTCCGCACTGGTTCATCATCTTGACAGCCGCAGTTCACTGGATGACGTGAAGGCTCACCGTGACGCTGATGCGGCGAAGACGCAGAATAAGGATCTCTTCAATCTCTATCCCTATACAAAGACAGGATGCAAAACGGTTTCGAAAGAATACTGCCAGCTGGTGGAATACTTTCTTGTGCTGAAAAATCTGCTGAGGCATGCGGATCATATGGATTTTGTTCTTCGGATGAACCCGTTTATGGTCAGACTGGAGACGATGTACCTGAGCCGGCTGGTCCCATACAAGATGACGGATCTTTTCGAACAGTCCCGGGGACGGTATTGGATTTGCCGGGAGAGATTCGAGCGGATAGACCCGGAGAGAAGCCGCCTTGTTGATGAAAAGATGCGCAGCGACGGCAAAGATAGCTATAAGGATGGTGGAGAGCTGAACCAGTATTTCCTGCATTTTCTGCTTCAGACTTTCGAGCAGGTCCCGGAAAATTTGAACAGTCTCTTCGAGAAGACGCTTGAGTTGAACCAGAAGAAGCGGAATCCGGCGGCGCACGAACTGACGCTTGTGACTGATGAGGATATTAAGAAAATCTGCGGCTTAAGCGGTCGCGGACTGATTACGGGACTCGAGGATGCTCTTCAGACGATCTTTCCGGAAGGCAGCGACAAGATCTTTACGATCTACGACAGATGCAATCGGTATATTCTCGAGCATCTGAACTAAGGGCGGGAGTTGGAATGAAAAAGAGGACGGAATTGACAGCATATGCCTGTCTGTATCACGATGTGGGAAAAATTCTTTATCGTGCCGGAGAACCGGGGACACACAGTGAATCCGGATACCAGTTTGTGAAAAAGGCATTTCCGGATCTGGGAGAGGATGTCTGCAACGCAGTTCGGTATCATCACGGAAGGGCGCTCCAATCAGCGGATCTTCCGGAACAGTCCCTCGCTTATCTGACCTATATCGCAGATAATATCTCGGCGGGCTTTGACCGGCGGGAAAACGGTGACGACAAGACGGTTTTTGATAAGTATGTCTCGCTGTCGCCTGTATTCATCCATATGAAGGGGGAGCATCCCGGATATGTGATCAGACCGGATCTGAGCGGAAAAGGCGCCTGTGTGCTTCCGGACAAAGGAAATATGAAGCTGGATGTCACGGATTATCAATATCTGGAGAACAGACTCAGCGAAAACATACGGAAAATGCAGACGGGAGAACAGTGGCTGAATTCCCATCTGGCGCTTCTGGAGACGCTGACAGGCCAGATTCCGTCCAGCACCAACGTGTCTGAGAGCGTTGATATATCACTCTTTGATCATCTCAAAACAACGGCGGCGGTAGGCGTCTGCCTGAGTGAATACGCGGAAGCAAAGGAGATAACCGATTTCAAAAAAGCATTTCTGACAGATGAGCAGAAAGCAAAAGACTGGCCGGCATTTCTTCTTTATTCCGCAGACCTGTCAGGGATTCAGAATTTCATTTACACGGTCCAGACGACAAAGGCGCTTAAGACGCTGCGCTCAAGATCCTTCTTCCTTGAGCTTCTGATGGAACACTATGTTGATGAACTTCTTTCCGAGGCAGGCCTTGCCCGGATGAATCTGCTTTACAGCGGGGGCGGTCACTGCTACCTGCTTCTGCCGAATACGAAAGAGACGATCAGAAAGGCCGAGCGGGTTCATCAGCGCTTTAACGAATGGATGTTTGATCAATTCGGGATCCTTCTATATATCGCGCATGGCTATGCGCCGTGCTCGGCGAATGATCTGATGAATCAACCTTCGGAGAAGAACCTATATCGCCGCATTTTCCGGGACGTTTCCGGCCAGATTGCGTATCAGAAATTACACCGTTACGATGCAGATACCCTGATCCGGATGAATCATCAGGCTGCGCACTCAGGAAGCCGTGAATGTAAGATATGCGGAAGAACGGATCATCTGACGAAGGATGGGATCTGTCGGTGGTGTGCTGCATTTGAAAGCATGTCAGAGAAGATCCGGACACAGCTTGTGTATTATGTTTCGAGGCAGCCGAGTGATGAAGCGGATTTTCCTTTGCCCGGAATGGATGGAGACGTTTTTGTGACGATCACCGACGAAGCACGGGCGAGGAAACGGTTGCAGGATGATCAGGACGTGGTCCGGGTCTATACGAAAAATCAGATGTTCACCGGCCTTATGTATGCGACCAGACTGCACATCGGAGATTACGCGGCGGAGACATGGCTTGAGAAACTGGCCGATTCTTCCACCGGAATCGGACGTCTTGGCGTTTGCCGGATGGACGTGGACAATCTGGGAGACGCTTTTGTCCGAGGCTTCGAGCAGCCAGCAGGAAATGGCAGGCAGAAATATGTGACGATTTCGAGAACATCCGCTTTCTCGAGAAATATGTCGCTGTTCTTCAAGAATTATATCAACACGATCTTTAAGGGCAGGGGCGGAGAGGAGAGGCCACTGAATGTTCTGATCGTATATTCCGGTGGTGATGATGTCTTTTTTGCCGGCGCGTGGAACGATGTCATCGAGGGAGCGGAACGGATCCGGAAGGCGTTCCGACAGTTCACATGCGAAAGCTTGACGATATCCGCCGGCATCGGCATTTTTGATGCGACGTATCCGGTGAGACTTTCGGCGGAAAAAACCGGGGAACTGGAGGACAGCGCCAAAAATCATGAGGGGAAAGACGCGGTCACTTTGTTTGAAGCGGACAGACAGACGTATTCATGGGAGGATTACCGAAATAAGGTGATTGATCAGAAACTTCAGGTTATCCGTGCATTCTTTGATCTGGAAAAGGATGAGAGAAATGATCGGGGAATGGCCTTCCTCTATCGGATTGTGGAGCTTTTGAGGCGGAGCGAGTCAGAGACTCTGAATCTGGCACGGCTGGCTTATGTTCTGTCACGTCTGGAGCCGGGCAAGGAAGAAAAGCAGAGAGAGGCGTATCGGAATCTTTCAAGATGGGTTTATCAGTGGGCCTTGTCGGAGGAAGACAGGCGTCAGCTAATCACAGCGATCTACATTTATGTCTATTTGAGAAGAGAGCGGTAAGGAGGGGGAAGGATGTACAATAACTATAACAGCGGGAGAGCCGGACACGGCGGAAGCGGATCTTACAGCAGCGGGAATTCCCGCAGGGAAGCGTCGGTGATTCCGACGGCCAAACCGCTTCCAAAGGACTATATGACGGAAGCGGGAAAGGCAATGGAGGAGATTGGAAAAGAAAGCCAGAAAAACCAGATCACTCCGACCAAGCTTCGTAATCTTTATTCGCTTGCGATGTGCATTTATGATAAGGAACTCAGAAGATCAGAATCTCAACTGCTGCCGGAGGACCAGACCAAACTGACACTGATGGAGATGAGAGTTCTCTATGAATACGGGAGGGACAATGCGGTGAAACTTTTTGTTGAGAAGACTCAGCTTCTGTCTTATCTGAAGGGGGTCAAGAACAGCCGGCAGTCTTATCTGAATTTCGCTCATTATATGGAAGCCCTGGTTGCCTACCACAGATTTCTTGGAATTGGAGGAAAGAACTAATGTACGGAAAGATCAAAATCACGGGAAGATTAACGGTCAGAACAGGACTTCATATCGGCGGAAATGAGGCCTTTTCAGCGATCGGCGCGATTGATTCCCCTGTTGTCAAGGATCCGTTCACAGGCAATCCGATTATTCCGGGAAGCAGCCTTAAGGGCAAGATTCGGACACTGCTTGCGAGAAGTCTGGCAAAGGATATTGGAAATATGCCGCTTTGCAGCGAGGATGATCCGGTCATCCAGCGCATGTTCGGAAGCACGGCCGACAAGCCGCAGGCTGCCAGATTCCAGTTTGTTGATCTGTTCCTGTCAAAGGAGAACAAGACCGATCTGGTTGGTCTTACCGAAGCAAAGGCGGAGAACTTCATCGACCGGAAAACCAGCGTGGCGAATCCGCGTCAGATCGAACGCGTCGTTGCGGGTACGGTATTCGATTTTGTGCTGGTCTATGATGCTGTGAATCAGGACGAGGCCGTAGAAGATTTCCGTATGCTGTCGAAAGGGCTGAAGCTCCTTCAGTTGGACTACCTCGGGGGACACGGGACGCGCGGTAGCGGAAGGGTCAGTCTCAGTGATTTTGCGCTGACCTCTTACGGATGCAACCTTGACATGAAACCTCTGCAGAAATCATTGGATGAGGCGGCCGGATATGAATTATTTTCTGTATAAACTGAAATTCACAACGCCGGTGCATTTCGGGAAGTCGGATTCCGCTCAGTCCCTGTTCGGCTCTCGGCTCAATGTGGCGGCGGATACACTGTTTTCCGCTCTTTGTCACACGGCACTGGAGATGGGTGGTACCGATCAGCTCGACCGGCTGATCGAGGCGGCTCGTGAAGGGAACCTTCTGCTGACGGATGCATTTCCATGGAAAAATGACGAGCTCTATCTGCCAAAGCCTCTTTACCGAAGGCAGCAGGTTCAGAAGGAAACGGATCTTTCCTCAAAAGACCGCAAAGCGATCAAGAATCTGAACTGGGTGCCGGTCAGTATGATGGCGGATCTTCTGACGAAAATGAAAGAAGGCGATCCGTTTAAGGCGGATCAGGTGGATCAGCAGTTCGGCACGCTGCTTCTGAACGAGAAAGCGGCAGTCCGGACCGGCGGGGACGCAAGACCCTATGCTGTCGGAACTTTTTATTTTAGAGAACAGGCCGGGCTCTATTTCATCGCGGCGGTCCGTTCCGTGGAAGATGGCGATGTGCTCGGAGAACTGGTCGAAGCTCTCGGTTTGAGCGGATTGGGAGGCAAACGGAGCAGCGGTCTCGGGAAGTTTGATCTGGAGGATAAGATCCTTCTCAATGAACCGTTTGACGACGAGACACGCTGGCTTTTTGACACACTTGAGGATCAGGATCATGAAAACCTTCTGCTGACGACCAGTTTGCCGAAGGACGACGAGCTTCCGGTCTCCTTGCAGGGGGCGTCTTATCTGCTGACAAGAAGAGGCGGTTTTGTTCAGTCGGATCACTTTGCGCCGGAGATGCGGAAGAAAGATGTGCAGTATTTCTTTCAGGCCGGATCAGTCTTCGACCATCGGTTTGAAGGTGAGCTTTACGAAGTCAGCGGAGGGACAGGATGTCATCCGGTCTATCGCTACAGCCGACCGCTGTTTCTGGGGGTGAGTCTATGAAGCAGAATGGACATCTTAAGACATATGACCTGACGCTGAAGACGGTGGGACCGGTTCATATCGGGACAGGGGAGAAAGCGTTAAAGAGCAGTTATCTCTACGATAAGACAAATCATATTATTTCCATACTTGATTCCGATAAGCTGATTCAGGCGGTGATCGATCGACAGCGCGTTGACGAGTTTGAGGAAGGAATTGTACACAACCGATTTGGTGATCCAAATCGTCTGTTTGAATTTTTATCCAAGACGTGTGGGATGAATGGAAAAGAGATCCATAATCTGGTTCTGTATAATTGTGACGCAGGCGAGGCCCTGGATGAGAAACACAACCTGAGGGACATTCAGTCCTTTATCCGCCGCGGAGATGGCCGGGCCTATATTCCGGGAAGCAGTCTGAAGGGCGCGCTGCGCACCGTGCTCTTATTCCATATCATGAGGAACTCAGGTAAGCTCAGACCGGGTAAACGGTTTGAAGAAAAGATCCCGGAAGCAGATCTGATGAATACGCTTACACTGAAGAAGGACAGGATGGGCAGGCCACAGACGCGGGACGCAGTCAACAGCATCATGCGCGGCATCTCGGTTTCTGACAGCGAGCCGGTTGCGAACCGAAGCCTGACGCTCTGCAATAAAATTGATGTTCATGCGGAAGGGGATCAGCGTGATGAGAGCAGACCGAATGTCTGCCGGGAATGTATCCGGCCCGGTACGGAGGTCCATTTCGCCGTGACGATCGACGAGAGCGTGATGCGCTATGCGTCGTTTCAATTGGAGAAACCCGAAGATCTGTACGGGTATCTGGACGATTTTATACAATACTATAAGAACACTTATGAGCGTCATTTTGATCTTCCGGACGGCGGCGTTCATAATCAGCACGGTCTGATTCTGGGCGGCGGAAGCGGTTTCTTTTCCAAAACACTGACCTATCCGTACTATGGCAGAGATGCGCTTGATATTGTGATCGATCAGATGAGCTGGAGCTTCAAAAAGCATCATCATGACCGTGACAGGGGGCTGGACATTTCGCCGAGAACGATGAAATATACGGAGTGGGACGGCAAAAAGTACCCGTTCGGTCTCTGTGAGGTGACACTCGCATGATCAGACAGTATTCACTTACGCTCAAGCCTTCAGAGGGCCGGCTTACGGTGTCCCACGCCTATCGTCTGTACGGATGGCTGATGGAGCAGGTTCCGGAGGATTTCGCTGCTCTGGTGCATGAGGAAGGCTTTACCCCGATCTCGCAGCATCTGGCTGTGCAGAGGGAAAATATGACTGTCCGGTGGACAGTCAGCCTTTTGAATGACCATACAGTGGAGGCACTGGGAGATGTCCTTGCCAAGACAGAATCTCTGATCATCGATGACCGTCAGGTTATGGTGGCAGGGAGGTCTTTGTCAGAAGTACGTTCGGCTGCCGATCTGATCCGTTCTGCGGATTCGGATGCCCGAAAAGCCGGGCTTTGCTTTGAGAGTCCTTCCTCATTCAAGGTGAACGGCCAGTATGCTCTCTTTCCGGATGTGGAACATATTGTGATGAGTCTTGTGAATCAGTGGAATCAGATCTTTCCCGAAATCAGTCTGAAGGATCAGGATGCGATTGACGCTTTGAAAAGAGGCCTTTGCATCACAGATTACCGGCTTCGCTTGAGCCGGTTTTATATGAAAAACAGCTGCATTTCCGGATTTTCCGGACAGACTGTCCTCTACTCAAGGCTCCCCGCTCCCCTGCAGGAGGTCTGGAAATCCCTGCTCGCTCTGGCACCCTATTGCGGCATCGGCATCAAAACCGCCCTTGGAATGGGCGGAGTCAGGGTAGAGATGCAGGAGCGGAATCCGAAAGCGGCGCGGTGAAGGCGGCAGGCAGCTGTATGTGATCGCTTCGCCGGGTGGTGCGTTATGTTCTGTGAAAGGCAGTCGAAACGATTTCACGGGTTGATCTGCCGCACACTCTGCCTTCGCAGGAGCTGATAAGGAACTTTGAAAGCGCCGCCCGCAAAATCCGGCGCCGCAATATATTCCAGCAGCAGATGAGCGGCTTTGACGCCTGTATCGGTTGTTGCGTGCCGGACCGTGGTGAGGGACGGTCGGATGGCGCTCGCGAGATTACTGTCGTCCACGCCGGTAACGGAAATGTGCTGGGGAACTTCAATTTTATTATCATACATGAATCCGATCGCACCGACTGCCATATTGTCACAGGCGCAGAGAACGGCAGTCGGGAGCATGGAGGATCTTTCATATATCTGATGCATACCGTGATATCCGGCCTGAATGGTGAAGGATTCTTCAAATGACATCATGTCCTGACGGATTGTCAGGCCGCATTCTTTCATTCCTTTCATATATCCATCATATCTTTTCTTTCCGGCGGACAGGTCGTGGAGCGGACCGCCGATAAAAGCGATGCTCCGATGTCCCATATGATACAGAAAGTGAACCATATCGCAGATGGCCTGTCTGTTATCCATATTGACGGAGCTGGCCGGTATTTTCATTTCGAAATCGGGGATGTCCTGGCAGACGTAGACAACTGGTCGGCGGTTTTTCCGGATCCACATGAGCTGCTGCTGGGGAATTTGGACGTTGGCCATAATGATGCCTTCCACCTGCTTGTCCTTCAGTACGTTGAGGAAATGAATTTCTTTTTCCAGCTCCCCGTTGGTCTCACATATGATGATATTGTATCCGAGCGGGGTGACTACGCTGTTGATTCCCTGCAGGATCCGCCCGAAAACGTTGTTCGAGATGTCGGGGAAAAGAACGCCGATCAGCTTGTTGGACTTGCGTGCGGCTGCTTTGGCCGCGGAAACGTTTGGGACATAGCCCAGTTCCCGGATGGCTTCCAGCACGCGCTTCCGGGTGCTGACGGAAACGGAAGAACTTTGGTTCATGACTCTTGACACGGTTGAGATCGAGACGCCGGCGGCTTCCGCTACCTGATTAATTGTAATCATATGAAAAACTTCCTTCTTAGGCAGGAGGGTTTCTTCTCTCCGGCCGAATCATTTCTCTGTCTGAATGCGCGCTTATCCATCCGGTGACATCCATTCTGCTAAGGAATCTGGGAACGGTGAAATGAAAACGTCGGGGATGCATTGAAACAGATATGAAAATCATCGCATGTTTTCATGAAAAATGCAAGAAAACGCATGCCTGCATAATCAATATATGAAAAGTTTGTTCTCTCTGCGAATATGCCAGCGGCCGCAGAAAAGGTAGGATAAGACCAGTTCGTGAAGGTAAATCTTAACACAGGGAACAGACAGGGACGCAGATCAGACACAGAAACGGCGCGGACAAAGGACCGGAAACAACCTTATATGGAAAAAGCGGATTTTATGGAAAACAGGACAACAGTGAAACGTATTTTTTATCAGCCGAAGGATGGATGGGTAGGAGATACAATTCCTTTTGCCCACAATGGCAAATTTTACATCTTTTATCTGCATGATGAGCGGAAAGGTCATACGGAAGATGAGTATGGTTACCGGACAAGCTGGAATCTTCTGATTACGGAAGACGGAATCCACATGCAGGATATGGGCGTTGTGCTTCCGGCGGGGGATTTTGATGAACCTGATTACGCCTGCTACACGGGGTCTGTCGTGGAGGGAAGAGACGGACGGTTTCATATTTTTTACACGGCTCAGAATAATTACAATCCGAAATACCGTAGAGAGGGGCGGCCGCTTCAGTTTGTTGCTCATGCGACAAGCAGGGATCTGATTCACTGGACGAAGGATCCGCAGTCCGTATTCGGTGCGGATGAATCCATTTATGAACCGTTTGACTGGAGGGATCCCTACGTTTTTTACAATGAGGACGAGAATTGCTACAACATGCTTCTGGCGGCAAGAGTCATCGGGGCCGGTGAGAAGAACGGTGGATGTGTGGGCTTGTGCAGATCGAAGGATCTGATTCATTGGGAAGCGGGACAGCCCTTTTACAGCCCGTCTTCTTATATGACGCATGAGTGTCCGGATCTGTTCCGGATGGGCGGGAAATGGTATCTGATCTATTCCACTTTTTCGGAGCGCTTTGAGACGCACTATCGGATGTCGGATTCGATTCATGGACCCTGGACAGCTCCCATCGAGGATACTTTCGACGGCAGAGCTTTTTACGCTGCAAAGACAGCGGAGAAAGACGGAAAACGGTGGGCTTTTGCATGGGTTCCCACCAGACGTGGCGCTACGGATTTTGGACAGTACGAATGGGGCGGAACACTCATCATCCATCAGCTGCGGCAGCAGGCAGACGGAAGGTTGACGGTTTCAGCGCCTGCAGCGGTCGCGGAAGCATTCAGGAAAGAGACAACACCGGAAGAGCTTTTATCAGGCGAATTGATATTGGAGAATCGGGAGGGTGAAAAGGGTGCTGCCTTTGGAGGAATGGGGAAAAGCTGCATGCTTGAGGCGGATATCGAGTATGAAGCCGGAACCAGAGCGTTCGGATTGGCGGTGCGGCAGGACAGACAATTTTCAGCCGGTTATTATTTTCGACTGGAGCCGTTTTACAACAGAGTAGTCGCTGACATGTGGCCGAGACGCATGCCTGGAGTGAACCAGTGGTACATTGACGGAGACAAACCGTTTCTGATTGAACTGGAGCGTCCGCTGGATTACGGGAGGCTGGCGGACCGAAGGGTGCATGTCCGGCTGATCGTGGACGGCACGATTCTCTGTCTGTATATAAATGATGAGGTGGCGCTGACAATGCGCGGTTATTCTACGGAGCGAGAATACTGGGGCTTTCTGGTCAGAGACGGAAGGATCAGGGTCGCCAATGTCCATATGTATGAAATGACGGAGTGATATTTCTGGTTGTAAAGACGGCAGAACATGCTGTTTGTCAAAAATAAGTTGAATTGTCTGAAAGGGAGGATACTATGCGATCAAAACAGATGCAAAGAATCGGGGCGGCTGGGCTGGTGACGGCACTGCTTCTGTCAGGCTGCGGTACGGGCCGTACAGTGTCAAATGCCTCACAGGGTGAGACGGGGACAAAAACAGCGTCAGGCGCTGTTTCGGGAGAGGAACCGGGCGTTTCCTCCGCTGCAGCGGCTGAAGGCATCTCAGACAATAAAGGAACGGGATCAGGCAAAGTGAGGGAAATCCACTATTTCGCTTCCCGTTCCGCATCGGATGATACGATGGTCACACTTCAGGAAATCACGGATGACTACAACTCGCAGGGCGGGAATATCAAACTCGTGATCGACAGCAATGCAGACCGGTCTTCCTATGATCAGAAACTGCGCACCATGATTGCGGGCGGGCAGATGCCGGACATGTTTGATCTGGATGCAACACCTTATGCAGAAGAACTCGGAGAGCAGGGGATGCTGACGGATATGGATGCCTTTCTGGATGAGATCGGAGAGAAGGACAGCTATATTCCTCTCGCGCTGAATTATGGCCGCACATCCGATGGGAAGCTCTACACACTGCCGCTGGAGTTTTCAACGGAGATGATCTGGTACAATACGGATATGTTTGAGAAGGCGGGCATTGAGGCGCCCGAGACGCTGGACGATCTTCTTGCGGACTGCAAAGCGCTGCAGGAGAAGGGGTACACGCCCTTTGGAATCGGGGGAGGAGACGGCTGGCCTCTGATTCGTCTTCTTGCCACTTATCCGTTCCGCATGACAGGCAATGAATTTCTGAATCAGCTTGCGTCGGGAAAAGCGAAGATGACGGATCCTGCCGGGGTGGCTGCCAGCGAATTCATGGCGCAGATCGGGCAGTATTTTCAGCCGGGCTTTTCCACAACAGATGTGGCCACAGGTCTGAATCTGTTCCTGAGCGGAAAGACAGCCATGTATCCGACCGGGACATGGGAGCTGAACTATTTTACGGATGAGAACCGCCCGAAGGGGCTTCATGTAGGTTATTTCTATATGCCCACATGCGAAGGAGCGGCTACCAAATCCAACGAATACTGGGCATTCGGCGGCATTGGACTGGCTGTGAACCCGAAGTCTTTTGACAAACAGTACAAGGATTATCTGAGTTATATTGTCAAAAACTACAGTCCTGCTTATTTTGCTCATCAGCATCTCGCGCCTCAGAAGGTAAAAACGGAAGATACCGGCAATTTCGATCCGCTGTTTCTGCAGGTGATGGAGGATGCCGGCAAGATTGGCGATACGGCCGCCCGTCCGTGGGATGTAGTTCTGAGCGAGGACGTGATCGCTGTGATCAATGACAATCTCCCCGGTCTTTGTATGGGGGAGGAAACCCCGGAGGATTTCGAATCGGTTGTTGATGAGGCGCTGCAGGACAACGCTCGGTAACATACAGTGAGATCAGTGCGCCGTCCGTGACTGGTGCCTGTATCAACCAGAGGGTACAGGTATCGGCCGGCGGCGGATGAGTATGTGACCGGAGTATATGGATGTAAGAAGTTGGTGGGTGTATGAAAGTATTACGAGATAGAAAAGCGGTCGCGGTATTTTTGCTTCCCGGACTGATTGTGTATACAGTCATGGTCATGATTCCGATTGCCGTTTCGATCTACTACAGCATGATTGAATGGGACGGACTGGGACAGAAAACATTTGTGGGGCTGCGTAATTTCGTGAAGCTTCTTGGTGATGATGTCTTCAAGCGGGCATTCGGAAATAATCTGATCTATATTCTGATTGTGATGGTAATGCAGCTGGGACTGGGATTCCTCATAGCGGTTCTTCTGACTTATCTGAAAAAGGGGAGAGGCTTCATCCAGACCGTTTATTATATACCGTCAGTCATAACGGTGATCGCAATCGCGCAGCTGTTCACAAGCTTTTACTCATATGAACCGATAGGTCTTTTTAACATTTTTCGCAGGTTCTTTGGAATGAAGCCGATCGCGTTTCTCAGCGAATACAGGACGGTGCTGCCGGCGGTCGCTTCTGTGGAAGGATGGCAGTATATTGGCATTTATATGATTATTTTCTACTCTGCACTGGTTTCGGTGTCCCCGGATATTCTGGAGGCGGCCAGAATCGATGGCGCAACAGAGCTGCAGCTTCTGTTCCGGGTCAGAATCCCTTCCATTGCGAATGTGATCATGCTTGCCTGCATCCTGAGTCTGGTAGGAGCGCTTCGCGGCTTTGCGGCGCCTATGAATATGACAAAGGGAGGACCGAATCACCGCTCGGAGATTCTTGCGACCTATATGTACAAGAAGGCGTTTACCAGCCGCGATTACGGATACGGAAGCGCCATCGCGGTGGTGATTGTCATACTGAGTGTCCTCGGAGTGCTTCTGATCAGTCGGTATATGGACAGGGAAGAGACCTGACGGAGGAAGAAAATGAGCTATCTATTTCGTAAAAGAGCAAGAAAAACTGTCTACTGGATCGTGATGATCGCTTTTCTGATCATTCAGGCTTATCCAATTCTCTGGCTGCTTCTCGCGGCATTCCGGTCGAATATGGAGCTTCTGACAGAACCATTCAGTCTTCCAAAGTCTCTCTCCATGGAGAACTTTGTGACGATTTTCACAACCAGCCATGTCCTCACATATATCAAAAACAGCGCCATTATCTCTGTGATTACGCTTACCTTCATTGTGATTCTAAGTTCAATGGCTTCTTTCGCGATCGCAAAAATGAAATTCAGAGGAAGAAAAAAGGTTTACAGGTATTTTCTGATCGGGCTTACGATTCCGTATGCTGTCACGCTGATCCCCCTGTTTACGATGTTTGCCAGAATCGGGCTGGTGAATACCAGAGCCAGCGTCATTCTTCCTCTGATGGCATTTCAGCTTCCGGTTTCTGTTATGCTGTTTGTCAACTTCTATTCCTTTATTCCGGATGAAATCATTGAGGCCGCCATCATAGACGGAACGAGCATCTACGGGATATATACAAAAATCATCGTTCCGCTGTCCAAAAACACAATATTGACTGTGCTGGCCATGAACTTTATTACGGTGTGGAACGATTACACGTTCAGTCTGGTCTTTATTAACAGTACAGAGCTGAAGACGATTTCGATCGGTCTCGCGGATTTTATTGGACCGAGAGGCCTGAAGGACTGGGGCGCAACCTATGCGGCGATTGCCTTATCCATTTTGCCTACACTGGCAATTTACTTCTCCTTGAACACAAAAATGACTGCAGGCATGACGCTGGGAGCGGTTAAGTCATGAGCGGGCATGAGATTGTCCGTCCTCGATGGCACTTTTCGCCCCGGCATGGATGGATTAATGATCCGAATGGTCTGGTCTGGTTCAAAGGCCGTTATCACATGTATTTTCAGTGCAATCCCTATCACAATGAGTGGGGCAAAATGCATTGGGGACATGCGGTCAGCGAGGATCTGGTGCACTGGAAGGAATGCGAACCGGCGCTGGTGCCGGATCAGCCATATGAAGATGATCAAAAGGGAGGCTGTTTTTCCGGATCGGTGGTGGTGCACGGGAATCGGCTGTATGCTTTTTATACAGCGGCTATTGAACAGAAAGGAAAGATCATTCAAAAGCAGTGCGCTGCATACTCGGAGGATGGGTTTACTTTCGTCAAGCCGGAGGAAAATCCGATTATTTCGGAATGTCCCGGCGACAGCGTTGAGTTCCGTGATCCAAAGGTCATCTTCTGCAAGGACCGCTGGCAGATGCTGGTGGGAGGATCCAGCGGGGCGGCTTCTGATCTGAGCAGTCACGGCCGTATTTATCTGTATCATTCCCGGGATTTGCTGCACTGGGACTACGATGGGATTCTGTATGAGGCGCAGGATGGTGAAGGCACTATGTTTGAGTGTCCGGACATTTTTAAAGTCGGTGAAAAATGGGTCATCACGGTCTCTCCTATGAATCGAACGGATTTTTTGCCTACCTTGTACATGACGGGTGTGGCGGACTTCAGAAACTGTGTGTTCTGCAGGGAGTATACAGGGACATTAGACTTCGGTCCGCATTACTATGCTTCGCAGGTATATCGTGACCGGGATAACCGGCTGATTTCCGTGGCCTGGCTGGGCGGCTGGGACTGGATGCCGTGGATTGATGATCACGGTCCTTCGGAGGAGAACGGGTACAGGGGCATCATCGCTTTTCCGCGTCTGATTTCCATGGACAAGGCCGGAAGGCTGCGGATGGAGCCGTATCAGAATGCTGCACCTCAGGTTTCTTCGGAAACAGAAGTAACGGTGCGGGGATCATCTGTTCTGCTCTCGGACACGGATGGGACGAAAAGTGCCGTTCGTCTGCGCGGATTCGTATCGAGAACCGATGCCGTTACGGCGGTGAAATTTCTGTTTTGTGATGACGAACATCATCATATCGAGCTTACACTGGATTTTCTCTTCGGAAATATCATTACAGATTTCAGAGAAGCTGATCCCTGGACTCGGAACGGGATGAGGATCTATAAGGCGGAAATCGAAAGAGAAAAGGAAATCCGGTTTGAAATCATCCGAGACGGAAATGTTCTGGAGGTGTATTGGCTTGACGGAACATATAACTTTACCTCCATGATTTATCCAACGGGAGGGATGTTCAGAATTCTCGCCTCAGCCAGAGGAGCGGGGGCCAGAATCCGGTACTCCGTGCAGGAAGGCGAATGGATGCCAAAGGCAGCTTCCGATGTCTGACGGTGAAAAACGAACTGTCGGATATACGCGGAATGATTCCGGGTTGACTCTGGCATTGTGCCATAGTTTATACTGCTCAAATATAACCAGAAGCTACAATAACAACTGCACAGCGCGTGATGATAGCAAAGGGGCTGTTCCGTCAGAAGGAGGGGTCCCTTTTTACTCGTAGGACGGGACAGCGCCGGAGCCGGCCGGAGTCGGTGCAAAAGCCGGACAAACACCGCTTCGGGGCGGTGGCAGAAGGCGCGGCGGAGCTCCGAACGGCCGGCATGAACGGACTGTCCGTGGGTCTGCAGTGTGAAACGAAGCGCAGGATCAGGCGCGCGGCGGGCATGAGACAGTCAGAGGAGGGAGCCAGATGGACAGTCGGATTGATTTTCTGTACCTGAGTGAACCGGATATGGTGAAGGCGGGCGTCAAGGATATGAAAGCCTGCATCGAGGCGATGGAGGACATGCTGATCCTTCTGAAGAAGGGCGACTATGTCATGGGCGGAGAGAATCACAATTCGCACGGGACGATGGTGACGTTCCCGGACGATCCGAAGTTCCCGGGCATGCCGAGGAATACGCAGGACCGCCGCTTTATGGCGATGCCGGCATATCTCGGCGGGCGCTATCAGATGGCCGGCGTCAAGTGGTACGGCTCCAATATCGAGAACAAGAAGAAGGGACTGCCCCGTTCTATCCTGATGATGATCCTCAACGACAAGGACACCGGCGCGCCGCTGGCGGTTATGTCCGCGAACCTGCTGTCCGCTTACAGGACCGGCGGGATTCCGGGCGTCGGCGCGAAATATCTCGCGCGTCCGGACTCCGAGACTGCGGCTATCATTGGGCCGGGCGTGATGGGGAAAACCTCGCTGGCGGCCTTCGCGGCAACCTGTCCGAAGCTGCATCGGGTCAACATCAAGGGAAGAGGAAAGGCATCCATCGATTCCTTCGCGGCCTTCGTGAAGGAGGAGTTCCCGAGCATCGATGAGATTAAGGTCTGCGACACCATCGAGGAGGCGGTGCGCGGCGCCGATGTGATTTCCTTCACGACGACGGCGCTCACGGATGATGATCCGTCTGTGGTGAACACCTATCCGTATGTGGACGGCTCGTGGGTGAAGCCGGGTGCCTTTATCTCGATGCCGTCCGCGGCCCGGTTTGACGACGCTTTTCTGAGCGGGTGCCGGCTTGTGGTCGACAATTCCAAGCTCTATGAGGCGTGGGAGAGCGAATATCCGTACCCGACCTACCCGAAGATGGGCATCATCGGCTGCAAGTTTACGGATCTCATCCATGACGGGAAGAATACACGCGGCGACATTACCGATATGGCGGATATCATCGAGGGCAAGGCGGACGGCCGCCAGTCGGACGATGACATCATCGTCTATTCGGTGGGCGGTATGCCGGTGGAGGACGTGGCCTGGGGCTGCAGCGTCTACCGCCGTGCGAAGGAGCTTGGCATCGGCGTGAAGCTGAACCTCTGGGATGCGCCTCTGATGGCCTGAAAAAAACCGAAACGCGGATAAGGAGGGCAAAGAGATGAGCGGTTTGTCAAAGATGGATATTATCTGCGATATGTCGAAGTTCGCCGCGCTGAAGAGAAGTCTCAGCAGTATGCATGTGGGCGGCATGACGTTTACGCAGGTGCTCGGCTGCGGCGTCGAGAAGGGCACCAAGGAGTATGAGGTGGACGAGAACTACGAGATGGAGCTTCTGCCCAAGATTCAGATCGCCATCGTGGTCGAGTCGGACCGGGTGAAGGCGATCACGGAAGAGATCAAGAAGGTGCTGTATACCGGACATATCGGCGACGGCAAAATTTTTGTCTATAAGCTGGAAAATATGATCCGTGTCCGCACCGGAGACGAGGGAACGGACGCGCTTTGAGCACAACCCGTGCCCGGCACCCGGGATGAGCAGCCGGCAGTCTTAAGTCCGACTGAGGCGGACGGCGCGGTCCGTAGGAACGGGCGAATCGGAAGTGAATAAGGCGGACGGCCGGGAGCGCCGTTCATGCGAGCACGCCGACGGAGGCTGGTTCTGCCTGTGCAGACAGGCGGACAGACCCGCCGGCGTGTTTTTGCAGGAAGAAGCAGGATGCGGCATGCATGTCGGCGGCCGGAACCGATGCGGAACGGGAAGCGGAGGCATCTTTCTGCGGGACGGGCGGCGGGCGCTGTGCCCGCATGAGGAATCCGCGGCGGATGCATGCTCATCATGACGAAAAGCAGGCCGGAAAAGAGGAGGGCGGACGCGATGGCGACGATGTCCGAGCTGAACGCGCTGATGCCGAATGTCACCGGGGGGCTCGCCCAGTACACGCTGGCCGGCGTGGGCCCGGTGCCGACCATCGTGCTGATGGTGGGCGGCTACATGATCTCGAATATTCTCTCTTCCGGCGTGGAGGCGTCGATTTTCGCCTATGCCATGGGGCAGGTGCTGCATCTTCCGGTTCCGAATTTCTTCTGGAGCGTCCTCGCCTCCGTCGTCATTCTGATCGCCAACCTTTACGGCGTCGACATGTTCGCGAAGGTGCAGGATCTGGTGAGCTACCTGCTGCTCGGCTCGATGCTGATCATGGGTCTTCTCGGCGTGTTCAGACTGGGGACGGGAACGGCGGTGAACCAGCCCGCCGTCATGAACGGCAGCTTCAACAACGTGGTTTCGATGACCGCGGTGGCATTCTGGCTCTTCATCGGAGCGGAGTACGCGATCCCGATCTCGAAGGATGTGAAAAATGCACGCCGCAATGTGCCGCTCGGGATGTTTATCGGGCTGGGTCTGATCTGCGCCGTCCAGTCGGTGATGGTGCTCGGTTTCCACAACTATACGGCCTGGAGCGATCTGGAGCATTCCGCGGCGCCTCATCTGCTGTACGGGGAGGCGCTGCTGGGGAGTCCGGGTCAGATCTGGATGGCTTTTGTGGCGGCGCTCGCCGTCATCAGCACGCAGAATTCCACGGTGCAGGGCCTTTCGAGTATCTTTGCCGGGATGGCGAAGACGAATCTGATGCCGCAGGCCTTCGGGAAGCTGAACCGTCACAGGGTGCCGGCGTTCGGCGTGTGGTTCGTGACGCTGACGATCATTCTCTGCGCATACATCAGCCAGGATTCGTCAGACCGGATCAGCTTTCTGATTCTGGTCGGCTCGGTGTTCTGGATGGCTTCCTACATCATGGCGCATATCGATCTTCTGATCTTCCGGCACAGGCTGCCGAAGGCGCCGCGGACCTTCCGCGTGCCGTTCAGGCCGGTGCTTCCGGTCATCGGAATCTGCGGAACGGTCTACATGATTCTTCATATTTCGACGGATCCGGTGGAGCGGAATCAGATCTGGCTTCTGACGGCCGTGATTTTCGCGATCCTTTTTGTCTACTCGGTCATCTGGATCAGGGTGAAGATGAGGATTCCGGTTTTCCGGCCTGTGCCGGTGAAGGATGTGCTGGCGATGGAAAATACGATGTACTATCAGATCCGGAAACGGAAGGGGATCTGGAAATGAGACGGAATTCGGCGGCGCATTGGCAGGGAAAAGCCAGATGAGGTGTCCCCGTTGACTTTCACACTGCGTGATGCTATTGTTTTGGAGTAAATTTAATATCGACGTAGATGTTTCCAGGAAAACGCAGGATCCGGCGCATGCCGGACGAGCTGCCGAAGGAGTAAAACTCTCAGGTGTCATCATGACAGGACTGGAGACGGAGTGGAATTCCGGAGAACCTCTTAGGAGTACCGAAGGTGCAATGCGCTTGTTCAGCGCAGAATCTCTCAGGTAAAAGGACGGAGTTGAGTGAATATCGATTCGGATATTCATGGAAAAGGCCGTTGTGCCTTTTTTGTTCGGTGCCGCTTCCATAACCAGAATGGAGACGGCATTTTTTATCGGTCATCCTTTTTCCGGCGAAGCTTGTGAGAAGCCGGTCCGGGATCCTCTTCAGCGCGTCACCAGAAAGAGGGGAGACAGAAGATTCATGGATGCACTGAATGAAGTAATCAGCCGGGCAGACAGTTTTGTGTGGAACAACATTCTGCTGTTTGTTCTGGTCGGCACGGGTATTTTCTTTACGATCCGCACGAGATTTGTCCAGATCCGGCGGTTTCCGGGTGCCTGGAAGCGCGTGTTCGGGAATTTCTCGCTCAACGGCGGAAAGGGCGGGAAGGAAGGCATGAGCTCCTTCCAGGCACTGGCGACCGCGATCGCCGCCCAGGTCGGGACCGGAAACATCGCGGGCTGCGCCACAGCCCTTGTCGGAGGCGGGCCGGGCGCCATTTTCTGGATGTGGCTGGCTGCATTTTTCGGAATGGCGACGATCTACGGCGAAGCCGTTCTGGCGCAGAAGACCAAGACCCGTGACGAGGACGGCGAGGTGATCGGCGGGCCGGTCTACTACATCCGCAGGGCGTTCAAAGGAAAAGGCGGAAAGTGCCTGGCTGCGTTTTTCGCCGTCATGATCATTCTTTCGCTCGGGCTCATGGGCAATATGGTCCAGTCCAATTCAATCAGTGATGCGTTCCACACTGCGTTTCATACCCCGCAGTGGGTCGTGGGAATTCTGGTAGCGGTTTTGTCAGCCTTCATCTTCATGGGCGGAACGAGCCGGATCGCGTCCTTCACGGAGAAGGTTGTCCCGATTATGGCGGCCCTCTACCTCGTGGGAGGCATCATTCTCCTTGTGATCAATCACAATGATATCCTGCCGGCACTCAGCTCCATCTTTGCCGGTGCGTTCAGCCCGCGGGCAGTACTCGGGGCGGGGGCCGGCATCACCGTCCGGGAAGCGATGCGGTACGGCGTGGCGAGAGGCCTCTTCTCCAATGAAGCCGGCATGGGCTCGACGCCGCACGCGCATGCGCTGGCCCAGGTGAAGAACCCGCAGGAGCAGGGTGAGGTCGCGATGATCGGTGTTTTTATCGATACGTTCGTCGTGCTGACGATGACGGCGCTGGTCATTCTGACCGCACCCGGTGCAGATGGAGGTTTTCTCGGCCTTCTCAATTCCATGATTAAAAACGGCGTGACCGGAACGCCGGTGGCGCAGGCTGCCTTTTCCACCGGGTTAGGGGCGTTCGGACCGGGCTTCGTCGCGATCTGCCTGCTGTTCTTCGCGTTCTCGACGATCATCGGCTGGTTCCTTTTTGCCAGACAGAATATCACTTATCTGTTCGGGAAGAATGCTGTCCGGCCATTTGCGTGCGTGGCGGTCGTCTGCATTTTCTTCGGGTCGCTTCTGAAAGTTGATCTTGTCTGGAACATGCAGGACCTCTTCAACGGGGTCATGGTGATCCCGAACCTGCTGGCACTGCTGGCGCTTTCGGGATATGTCGCGAAATTATCCCACGGGCAGGACGTGGAGATCAGATAACCACGGGTTACCTGGGCAGGGCGGCCGTCAGAACATGAGGGCCGTCGCCGGCTGCGCTCCGGTATGTCTCCTGATCAGCTCCGGATTTTTCACTATAGCAGGGAAGGATACGGAAAAATGCCGGTCTGTCTATGAGAAGAGAAAGGATCGGAACAGAAGCCCTCGCGCCGATGTGTGAACTTTGCCGGAGCGAGGGCATTTTCATGCGCCGGCATTTGAATTGAAGCCGCCGGATCTGCGCGAGAAGAGACAGATGCACGAAGCAGGATGGGACAAGCCGCACACAGTGCGGTATGATGATCCGGATGGAGGCGCTGCAGACAGCGGGCCGTCTGTCTTGATGGGTGCAGAAGGATGGAACAGACAAGATGAAGATAGCAGAACAGATCGCGGAAGAACTGCATATTCAGCCATGGCAGGCGGAAGCCGTCATCAGCCTGATCGATGAGGGCAACACCATTCCGTTCATCGCGCGTTACCGTAAGGAGAAGCACGGCGAGCTGAACGATGAACAGATCCGGAACCTGAGTGAACGTCTCACCTATCTCCGGAATCTGGAGGATCGCAGGGCGGCGGTCCGTGCGTCGATCGCAGCTCAGGGGAAGATGACGAAGGAGCTGTCCGCGGCGATCGACGGCGCAGAAACGCTCGTGGCGCTGGAGGATATTTACCGTCCGTATAAGCAGAAACGCCGCACCCGCGCAGTCGTGGCGAGGGAAAAGGGTCTGGAAGGCCTGGCCCGGATCATCCTTGAGCAGAAGATCGACCATCCGCTGGAAGAAGAGGCACAGAAATATGTCGATCCGGAAAAAGGCGTGAATTCCGCCGGCGAAGCCATTGCCGGGGCGTCGGACATCATCGCGGAGATGATCTCCGACAATGCGGAGTTCCGGACCAGAATCCGTGATTTTACCAGAAAGAGCGGAATCCTTGTGTCCGCGGCAAAAGATCCGGACGCGAAGTCCGTCTATGAGATGTACTACAATTTTCAGGAGCCGGTATCGAAGATCACGGGCTATCGCGTGCTCGCGATTAACCGCGGAGAGAAAGAAAACTTCCTGACGGTTAAAATCGATGTCGACGTCAGAAAGATCATCCTGATGATCGGCCATACGTTGGTGCGCGGTCATAACCGGTACACGGTGCCGGTCCTGACCGGGGCGATGCAGGATTCCTACAAGAGACTGATCGGACCTGCCATCGAGCGGGAGATCCGGAACGAGCTGACCCAAAAGGCGGAAGACGGCGCAATCCGTGTGTTTGACAAAAACCTGGAGCAGCTGCTGATGCAGCCTCCGATCGCCGGTCAGGTCGTGCTCGGATGGGATCCGGGATATGCACATGGCTGCAAACTCGCCGTCGTGGAAGAGACCGGAAAAGTGCTGGATACGGCCGTCGTCTATCCTGTTCCGCCGTCTGCCCGGATGAAGGCGAACCCCCGGAAGGCGGAAGAGACGAAAAAACTGGTCCGAAACTGGATTGAAAAATATCACGTCACGCTGATCGCGCTCGGGAACGGAACCGCGTCCCGCGAGTCCGAGCAGTTCATCGTGGACCTCCTGAGGGAAATCCCGGGCTGCAAAGTCCGCTATGTGGTGACGAACGAAGCCGGCGCGTCGGTGTATTCCGCCAGCAAACTGGCAGCGGAAGAATTCCCGGACTTTGACGTGGAGCAACGCGGTGCGGCCTCGATGGCAAGACGTGTGCAGGACCCGCTCGCGGAGCTGGTCAAGATCGACCCGAAGGCGATTGGTGTCGGCCAGTATCAGCATGATATGAACCAGAAACGGCTCGATGAAGCGCTGGGCGGCGTCGTTGAGGACTGTGTGAACCGTGTCGGGGTGGATCTGAACACGGCATCGGCGCCTCTGATGGAGCATGTGTCGGGCATCAGCAGGACTCTGGCAAAGAACATCGTGGCATTTCGTGAGAAAAACGGCCGTTTCGTCAGCCGGAGAGAGCTTCTGAAAGTGCCGAAGCTGGGGCCGAAGGCCTTTGAGCAGTGCGCCGGCTTCCTGCGGATCCGGGGAGGAAGTGAGCCGCTGGACAACACCGGCGTGCATCCGGAAAGTTATCAGGCGGCCGATTCCCTGATCCGCGACCTGGGCCTTGATAAGCATGCGCTTTTTGCCTCCGGCAGCGCGGACGGCCCCCGGGTGCATGTCCGGGATTATAGAGTCATGGCTGCAAAGCTCGGCATCGGGGAACCGACGCTGAAGGATATCGTAAAGGAGTTAAATGCACCCGGTCGGGATCCCCGTGAGGACATGCCGAAACCGATTCTCCGGAGCGACGTGCTGACCATGGACGACCTGAAGGCCGGCATGGTCCTCAAGGGAACGGTGCGCAACATCGTCGATTTCGGGGCGTTTGTCGACATCGGCGTCCATCAGGACGGGCTGGTGCATGTCTCGAAGATGTCGGATGAGAAGTTCGTGAAGCATCCGCTCGATGTGGTGTCCGTTGGGGACGTGATCGATGTGAAGGTCATCAGCGTGGATCCCGGGAAGAAGCGGATCGGGCTTTCGATGATTCTCTGAAGCGGGATCCGGTGCAGGCGTGTCTGGATATTGAGAACAGGATCAACGATTCGATCCGTCCACAGCCTTTGATTTTCTTCTGGATTCATTATCGATCAGAACAGCCCCATGAAGAAGACGATCAGGAAGAGGAACGGCAGGATCCATGTAAGGTAGAAACGCATCCATTTCTGGACGCGCAGCCCCTTTCCGGCATTCGCCTCCTTGCAGAAGGCGTCCCATCCCCATCCGGATTTTCTTGTGCAGAACAGCGCGATCACAAATGAGCCGAGCGGCAGCACAAGATTCGAGACGATGAAGTCCTCGAGATCCATGATGCTCGTCCCTTTACCCAGAGGCTGAATCGCGTTCAGCAGATTCGGGCCGAGTGCACAGGGCGTCGCGAGCAGCAGCATGAGAATGCAGTCTATGAGGCATGCTTTCTTCCGGCTCCAGCCGGTCAGGTCCATGAACATCGCGATAATGTTCTCGAAGACGCCGATGACGGTGGAGAAGGCGGCAAACGTCATGAAGACGAAGAAGAGAGAACCCCAGAGACGCCCGAGCGCCATATGGTTGAAGATGTTCGGAAGCGTCTTGAAGATGAGAGACGGTCCCGCGTCCGGCTGCACGCCGTAGGCGAAGCAGGCCGGAAATATGATGAGGCCGGACGTGAATGCGACAAACGTATCCAGCAGGGCGACGTTCACGGACTCGCCGAGGAGCGCCCGCTCTTTGGAGATATAGCTGCCGAAGATCGCCATGCCGCCCATGCCGATGGAGAGCGTGAAGAACGACTGATTCATGGCTGCCTGAATGACGGACCAGATGCCAACTTTCCGGATCTCCTTCATGTTTGGCTTCAGGTAGAACGAAAGACCCGCCGTGCCGCCGGGCACCAGGATGGAATTGACGGCCAGAACCACCATGATCAGGAGAAGCGCGATCATCATGAATTTTGTCACCTTTTCGACGCCTTTCTGGAGACCCAGGCTCAGGATGAAGAAGCCGACCCCGACCGAGATGGCCATGAAGATCCATTGTCTTGCAGGACTACGCATCATGATGTCGAACTGATCGGAGATGCCCTGATTGTCAAGGCCTGAGAACGTACCATCTGCTGTATAGACAAAGTACTGGAGCATCCAGCCGCAGACGCAGGTGTAGAACATCATGAGGATGTAGTTGCCGGCGAAGGCGGCATATCCGTGGATATGCCACTTCGTGCCTTCTGGCTCCAGAGGATAATACATCCGGACGGGACTTTTCTGTGCGGCGCGCCCCATGGCGAATTCCATCGTCATGACCGGCACGCCCATGAGGGCAAGAAAGATCAGATAGATGATGACGAAGGCGCCTCCACCGTTCTGACCGACAAGCCATGGGAATTTCCAGACATTGCCGATGCCGATGGCGCAGCCTGCCGACAGCAGAATGAAGCCGAGCCGGCTTCCGAGATGTTCTCTTTCCATAACTCCCTTTCCAGCCGCCTCTTTCAGGCGGCGCAGCAGGGAAGAACGGATGACATGCGGAATACGACCCGTTTCCTCCCCCTCGATGAAACGAACTGCTGTGACGCTTCAACGCATATCAGCAAGTTTTTTTATCTTACTACTTTTCGTGCAGAATGAACAGGGAAGTGTGAAAACGTGATGGAAAAAGAAGCGAAATGTTGACATCATCACTTGGAAAAAGAGGGACGATCCTAAATGATTCACCGACCGTATGGACAGCGCTTCGAAAACATTCGAGATACAGGGGAGGTGGCCGGGCGAGGGAAAAAGGCGCGTAAAATACCGTTTGACACTGGGACAATGCCAGAGTTTATCATACAGTGCAAGGCAACTTGCATTCAAAGGTGGATCAGGGTGCGCGGAAGGCGCGTGACCTGATCCACTTTTTCCGCGTAAGCTGCGAGCCACGCGCCCGTACAGGAAGGCAGCTGCCTGTGCTTGCACAAAGGCAGCTGCCTTCCTGCACGGGCATGCGGCGACAGCCGCGATGAGCGCCAGCGAAGCAGGCGCGAATGCGCGAGGCTCGTTCTTACGCGGGACGGTCCGTCCGGGGCCTTGATGGATGATGAGAGGGAGGCGGTCTTCATGGAACGAATCACGGAACACCCGATACTGGGAGAAAGCCCGGTAGGAAAGCTGGTGCATTTCACATATGACGGGAAAGACCTTCAGGGATACGAGGGCGAGCCGATCGCGGTCGCGCTCCGCGTCAATGGCGTGATGGTGCACCGGTATACCGCAAAGCGGCATGAGCCGCGAGGCGTTTTCTGTGCGATCGGGAGATGCACGGACTGCGTGATGGTCGTGGACGGCCAGCCGAACGTCCGGACCTGCATCACGCCGCTTAAGGAAGGAATGAAGGTGCAGACGCAGGACGGCGCACGTGCCATGGAGGTGGTGAGATGAAGGTGGAGAGAAAAGAACTCATTGTCATCGGCGCAGGCCCGGCCGGGCTTTCCGCCGCGATCGAAGCGGCAAGATATGGCGTGCACGTCACGGTATTTGATGAAAACGACCGTCCGGGCGGACAGCTGTTCAAGCAGATCCACAAATTCTTCGGTTCGAAGGAGCACAAGGCGAAGATCCGCGGGTTCAGAATCGGCGAGGAGCTGCTCGCTGAGGCGGAGCGTTCAGGCGTCGAGGTTGTGCTTTCCGCGACCGTGATCGGTCTCTACAAAGAGAAGGAAGTTCTCGTGCAGATCGGCGGAGAGGTCCGTCATTTCAAGGGCGACGCGATCCTCGTCGCGACCGGCGCGGCGGAGAATATGGTCAATTTCCGGGGCTGGACGCTGCCGGGCGTGATCGGTGCGGGCGCTGCCCAGACGATGATGAACCTTCATCACATCAAGCCAGGCAACCGGATCCTGATGCTCGGAACCGGCAATGTCGGACTCGTGGTTTCCTTCCAGCTTCTTCAGGCAGGCTGTGAGGTCGTGGCATTGGCGGACGCCGCGCCGGCGATCGGCGGGTACGGCGTGCATGCCGCAAAACTGGCAAGATGCGGCGTACCGTTCTACCTCTCCCATACGATCAAGGAAGTCGAAGGAACGGACTGCGTGAAAGGCGTGACGATCGCCGAGGTGGATTCACACTTCCAGTTCATTCCGGGGACGGAGAAGCATTTTGATGTTGACACGGTCTGCGTGGCGGTCGGGCTCTCTCCGATGGCCCAGCTCCTCAAGATGGATGGTATCAAGATGGCGAGCACAAAAGGCGGCTACGTTCCGGTCTGCGATGAGACCGGCGCCACGTCCGTTCCGGGTATCTACGCGGCCGGCGATGTAGCAGGCATCGAGGAAGCTTCTTCCGCGATGATCGAGGGCAGGATGAGCGGTGCCGCGATCGCGAAAGAACTCGGCTACACGGACGCTCCGGCAGAGGAGAGCCGAATCCACGAACTGGCCGCATCGCTCGATACGCTCCGTCAGGGCATGTTCGCACCGAAGAACCGCGGAAAGAAGATCGAGAAGACGGAAGAGGGCATCCCGATATCTGAAAACCTCCTGCACCATGGTTTTGTCGCGGATGACGAGATCAGCCGTTTCCCGGGCTTCCGGAAGGTCGCGGAGGTCCATCCGGTGATCGAGTGCACGCAGAACATCCCGTGCAACCCCTGCCAGGACGCGTGCAAGAAGGGATGCATTTCCATCGGAGACAACATCACGTCTCTTCCGATCTCGGTGGATGAGAGCCATTGTATAAACTGCGGGATGTGTGTCGCGAGCTGCTCGGGCCAGGCGATCTTCCTCGTTGCGGAGGAGACGGAGCCTGGGTACGGCGAGGTGACGATTCCGTACGAGTTCCTGCCGCTTCCGGAAGTCGGCGATAAGGGAACGGGGCTCGGCCGTGACGGGCGGCCGCTCTGCCCGGTGGAGATCACGCGTGTCCGCAGCAGCAAGGCTTTTGACGGAACAAACCTGGTGACGATGAAGGTGCCGATGCGCTTTATCGATCAGGCACGTTTCTACAAGAAGGCGTAAGGAGGCGTCAGGATGCTGGATATTCAGAAGAAGCTGGAAGAAATCGGGCCGTACGTCCCGGAAGCAGATGACGATCTTCTTGTCTGCCGGTGCGAAGAAGTCAGCAAAGGTGAGATCCGGAAAGCCGTTCATGAAGGCATCACCACGATCGAGGAATTAAGACGGTTCCTGCGCTGCGGCATGGGGCTCTGCCAGGGCCAGACATGCGGAAACCTGACGATGCGGCTGGTCGCAAGGGAACTGAAAGTGCCGATGAGTGAGATCGATGTGGCGACGTCACGGGCGCCGATGCGTCCGATCGTGATGGAGACGGCCGGAAACGACAGAGGGAGGGCAGAGTGATGAAGACGACGGCGGATGTGATCATTGTCGGCGGAGGCATCGTCGGCTGTGCGACGGCCTGGTATCTTGCCCGCCGCGGCATAAAGGACGTGATGGTCCTCGAGGGGAGCGATTCGATCGGACACGGCGCTTCGAGTCGGAACGGCGGCGGCGTCCGCCAGTCGGGCCGCGATGTCCGTGAACTGCCGATCGCGATGTGCGCGGTTGAGAAGTTCTGGCCGCATCTTTCGGAAGAGCTTGGCGTCGAGACTGAGTATACGCAGAAAGGGAACCTGCGGCTCGGCAAGACGGACGCGCATCTTAAGAAACTTCAGAACCTGGCTGACAGCTGTCAGAAGATGGGCCTTGACGTGAAGATGATCGACGCGAAGGAAGTCCATGACATCAACCCGTATCTGTCCGAGAATGTCATCGGCGCGAGCTTCTGCCCGACGGACGGCCACGCGAATCCTCTGACCACGACGCTCGGCTACTATGTCCGCACGCTGGAACTTGGTGTCCGCTTCTTCACGGGTGCGAAGGTGAAAGCACTGGAGAAGGTGAAGGGACGTGTGCGGAAGGTTATCCTCGAGGACGGAACGGTGCTCGAAGGCGGCGATGTCATCGTCGCGGCCGGTTACCAGAGCCGGAAACTGATCAATACGGTCGGGCTCGATATTCCGATGGTACCGGAGGTTGACTGCGCGCTTGTGACGGAAATGCAGCCGCCGATGTTCGAGCAGATGCTGGGAACGGCGGCCGCCGATTTCTACGGTCATCAGACGCGTCACGGTTCTTTCGTCTTCGGCGCCATCGCCGGGCCGGAGGAGCAGATGGATACGGACGGCGAGAACACCGCGATCTCTCATCCGATGACGCTTGGGGCAAGCTGCCGGGCTATCGAAGGCTGGATTCCGGCCCTTAAGGGAGCGAAGATCGTCCGGACATGGAGCGGCTACTGCGACACGACACGCGACGGCGTCTGTGTCCTCGGACGCCCGGAGGAGACGCCGGGCCTCATCCTGGCCGCCGGCTTCTGCGGTCATGGCTTCGGAACGGCACCTGCGGTCGGCTATATGCTCGCTCAGATCGTGGCGGGTGAGCCGACGCTCTGTGATCTTTCGCCGCTTGCGTATGAGCGGTTCTATGAGATCTGATAAGGGATTGCGTACATTTCTCCATATCAAAATGATTTTGTGTTATACTCCTTATATCTGGAAAATGCTATCTTTTGCTCATCAGACAACAACGGCTGGCAAGACGGACAAGACAAATAAAAAGGTTGAAAAAAGGAGGTTTCACAATGATGAGCGGTATGAGCAAAAAAGCAATCGCAGCAGCACTTTCCACAATGATCGGTTTATCTTCCGCAGCAGCGCTTCCCATGACGGTCATGGCTGATGACAACGGATATAAAACCAAGGAACTTAAGGTGGCGATCTGGGACAACAACCAGCTGAACGGTCTTCAGCAGATCGCGGATGAGTGGTCGAAAAAATCCGGCGTGAAAGTTCAGATTGATGTCATCACCTGGAATGAATACTGGACATTGCTGGAGTCGGGTGCATCAGGAGGAACACTTCCGGATGTATTCTGGATGCATATCAACGAAGCGCAGAAATACATGGATGCAGATATGCTCCTGAACCTGAATGATTACATCGAGGCGGACGATGCCATTGACCTCAACAACTATTATGACGGCATCGTCAATATATACAGAAGCAACGATGTACAGTATGCGCTTCCGAAAGATCATGACACGATCGCTCTGCTGTATAACAAATCCATCTTTGACAAGTACGGTGTGGACTATCCGACGGATGACTGGGATTGGGACGATTACTGCGCAGCAGCCGCGGCGATCACGAAGGCCGGTAAGGATGATGACATATACGGCACGGCTATGAATACCAATGACGGCCAGGACGGATGGTATAACTTCATCTACGATTTCGGCGGCAAGCTGATCTCTGATGACGGCAAAACTTCCGGAATGGATGATGAAAATACAATAAAAGCAATGACCTATCTGGCGGACAACCTGTTCCCGTCCATGCCGGACCAGAGCCTGATGGCTGTAACCGACCCGGACGTCATGTTCCTGTCAGGGAAAATCGGAATGATGCTTCAGGGATCCTGGATGGTGAATACCTTCTATACCGCAGAAAATGCATCTGACTACGCATGGGCTGAGATCCCTTATTATGACGCAAATGGAAACGGCAGCTGTGATGACGGTGAACGATGCTCCATGTACAATGGCCTCGGATGGGCGGCATCGGCCAACACAGCGGATCCGAAGGCAGCGTACGATCTGATCAGCGCATTCTGCAGCAAAGAAGGGCAGCTTAAGCAGTCTGAACTCGGTGTGACCATGGCCGCTTACAAAGGGGCTTCCGATGCCTTTGTGGACGCATTCAAGGAAATGGATATCTCTCCTTTCCTGGATGTTGAAAAGAATGGCACCCTGATCCAGCACCCGGCTTCCCGCAACACCACGGTATGGGAGAGCGGATTCACCACCGGACTGGTTGCCGCATGGCAGGATCCCTCTTCCATGGCGGATGTGTGCAAACAAATGGCAACGATGATGAATAAGGCTCTTGCAAACGAGCAATAAAGAAACGAAAGAACAGACTGACTCTGTCCGGCGGAAACGGCCGGTAACGAACAATACAGGCCTGCGGGTTCTCCCGCAGGCCTTTTGAGAAAAGATGAGAAGGATCGATAAGGCCAAACGGAATATTTATTACCATTGTCTGGAATACGACCACGAACAGCTGGGGGATCTGTTTCTTGTAGCCTGCGGCATGGAAGACGCTGATCCCGGAGCTGTGACCGGTCCTGATATAAGAGACGGATATCATCTTCATGTCGTCAGATCCGGAAAAGGAACGATCCGTATCTCGGGAAAGGAGCAGC
Organism: Chordicoccus furentiruminis; assembly: GCF_019355395.1. Lineage (GTDB taxonomy): Bacteria > Bacillota > Clostridia > Lachnospirales > Lachnospiraceae > Chordicoccus > Chordicoccus furentiruminis. Next base: position 1,312,572 of record NZ_CP048829.1, on the reverse strand, counting down.
CGGTACACGAGGGCCAGATGTTCATCCTGAAGGATGGTGAAGAAGCTTTTTACCGGGCAGATGAAGCCGAACCCTGGAGTTATTGCTGGGTGACCTACAATGGCAGCGACGCCAGGCGGATCACAGAAGAGACCGGCTTCAGGGAAAACGTCTATATTTTGGACAGCTCCATTCCGGCAGATCAGTTTTTCGAGATGATCAGACGGATGCATCTTCGTCCTGAGATGACCCGGATCAATAAACTCTTCCAGAAAGGAATCATGATGGAGTATCTGGCCCTGGCCATGGAAGCGGGCGGACACGGATCAGAAGCGGATGAAAAAAGGAGGCACCGGCCTGTAGAGGATTATGTTGAAAGAGCAGCCAATTTCATTCATTACAACTATCGGACCATCGAAGTAAAAGACGTTGTGAATTTCATCGGTTTCTCTAGAGGTTATCTGTCCACTGCGTTCCGAAAGACGAAGGGCATGTCCGTGCAGGAATACCTTCTCAGAGTGAGGATGCAGAAGGCGAAAGAGCTGATCAAGGCGACCGATCTGCAGATACAGGAAATAGGGAAACGCGTCGGATACGATGATCAGCTGAACTTTTCAAGGATATTCAGAAAATACGAGGGTGTAAGCCCGTCTGAGTTTAGGAGAGAGATAAATGACCCAGAAGAGAACAGGTGACGTTCCGCCGATGGGATGGAATTCCTGGAATACTTTCTATGACAAATATGACGCCGGACTGATTATGGAGATGGCAGACACCATGGTGGAGCGGGGGTATCTGGACTGCGGCTACCAGTACCTGGTGCTGGATGACTGCTGGCTGGAGATGGAACGGGATGCGCAGGGAAAGCTGGTGCCTTCCCGGGAAAAATTTCCGGAAGGAATCGGGCCGGTGATCGATCATGTCCATAGAAAAGGCCTGAAATTCGGAATCTATGAATGCTGTGGAGTCCGGACCTGTGCCGGCTATCCCGGAAGCTTTGAGCATGAGATGAGCGACGCTGCCACATTTGCCTCCTGGGGTGTGGACTATTTAAAATATGATAACTGCCACAGACCGTCCAGTCAGGGCTCGGAACTTCTGTACCGGAGAATGAGTTTTGCTCTTCGAAGCACCGGCAGGGATATTCTCCTGGCGGCATGCCAGTGGGGGACTGAAGAGGTCGGGACATGGATCCGATCCACGGGAGCGCACACATATCGGTCCACCATTGACATCAGAGATCGGTGGGACTCCATCAGCAGTATTACAAAGGAAAGACTTGACCACTTAAGTGATGGAGGTCCCGGCTGCTTCAATGACATGGATATGCTGGTGGTTGGAATGAACGGATCGGGATCTAACCCCGAGACCAGTGCCGAGGGCTGTACGCCGGATGAATATCAGACGCATTTTGCTTTGTGGGCCATGCTGAATTCTCCGTTAATGATCGGATGCGATCTCAGAAAAGCGGATGAAGGAACGAGGGCACTTCTGCAAAACAGGGATCTGATCGCAATCAATCAGGATCGGGAAGGACGTACCTGCTATAAACTGACATGCACCTGCTCCCCCACAGCGTTTACTCTGGTCCGGCCGCTTTCCGGAGGAGATTACGCAGTTGGAATTTTCAATTTCGGAGAAAAACCATGCATGGCAGGACTTCCGTTCTGGGACATGGGAATCAGCGCTGCCAGTGCGGAAGGTCTTCATTTCCATGACTGCCTTACCCATCAGGACATGGGCGTATATAAAGAAAGTTTTTCGGCGCAGATTCCCGGCCACGGATGCCGGGTCTACCGGGTTGGTGCGTTCACCAGATGAGGCGGCAGAGTTTTCCGACAGTCTCAGAATCCGTGACTTCAGCGCTCCGGACACAGCCTCCAAGCCGGAGCCCCGGCAGGAACCGCGTCAGGCGTGAGCACGCGCTGGCCGTTCACAAAGGAATAGGAGCCGTTGCACAGCTTTTTTAATGCAGATCCTGGTTTTTTCGGGTTTTGCAGCGATCATTCAGGATAATCAAAAAGCCGGGATAAGTGGTGTGAGAGGACGGCGGCTGCTCACCGCCGCCGGCTCGATCATGCGTCTTTCCCGCGGACAGGCAGCTGTATTTCCGTCAGGTACTCTTCCTGACAGGACGTCTCGTACCGGTCGATGTGGCAGAATTCGATCGGATCGCCGGCCGGAACGAGACCGTTTTCCTTCGCGAAGGAGAGGAGCTTCGGGACGAACGTGCGGGTCTTCTCGAAGGACCCGCGATAGCAGACCGACAGGTACTGCCCGGCCGGAAGCGCAAAGTTGCAGGGAAAATCCATGTAAGGCGAGTAGAAGAAGACATTTTTCGTCCTGTAGTCGTTTCCTTCCGCGTTCGTGGAGGAGATGTCGAGCGTATAGCAGTCGCATGCGCAGATCGTCGACACTTTTTCCGGCAGATGGATCGTGAAACGCGCCAGCTGCAGGTTGATCATGTTGTCCGGCATGTCGCTGTCGGCGATCTTGAGACATGCGCGTTCCGGAAGCGTGAGCAGATGAATCGTGCCGGAACAGTCCAGGCCGAGGTCTTCGCGTATCGAGCGGAGACGGGCCTGGATATTTTTTTTCTTTGCCTTCAGTTCCGCCATCTCGCGGTCGATGACATCGGATTCCTTTTTCAGCATGTCTGCGACGTGGTGAAGATTCCGGTCCTTCTCGAAACGGAGAATCTCGTCCGTGTGGAAACCGAGTTCAAGCAGTTCCCGGATGGTGTTCATCGTGCGGACGTCGTCCAGCGTATAGAGGCGGTAATTGTTCTCCTCGCCGCGGACGGGATGGAGGAGCCCGACTTTTTCATAATAACGGATCGAGTCGACACCGACGTGGAAGAGCCGGGCGAGGTCCCCGATCCGGAACAGTTTCTGATTCTGTGCCATGAGAGTCCTCTCAGATTGTCGGACCGGCCGGTTCCCGGGAATTCCGGGTGCGGCGCGGACGATGTTTATGACGCCGGGTCTCCCCCGCCGGACAGAAGGGAAATCTGCGGGCCGGCAGGGTGTGATGTCCGGGCCGGAAATGCAGCAGCCGGCGCGATGGCACGGGCTGTGACGGAACATCCGGCGGCCGGACAGTCTGTATCGTAACACAGGGAGAACGACCGGACAAGAAGACGGCATTCCGCCGCTGCGGCGAAACGGGCGCAAAGGTGGTACAATACAGAGATACCGGAGAACCGGACGGAACGGCAGGGAAACGGACAGCAGTGTCCGGCGGAGAGGAGACGGAAACGATATGATACGGAATGTGATATTTGATCTTGGCGGCGTGCTGATCAACGACAACCCGCTCGCCTGTATGCGGCGGATGGGCTTCGGGGATGACCGGGCGGTTCCGATGAGCCGGGCGCTGGCCGGCGATCCGTACTGGGCCGAGATGGATCTGGGACTCTATGACAGTCTGGACGGCTGCGTGGAGACGCTGATCAGCCATCAGCCGAAGGAGTTTGAGGCCGATCTCAGGCGGTTCTTCTCGGGGCAGTGGATGGCCGGCATGTATACGCCGCTGACGGAGAATCTGCCGCTGTATCATAAGCTCCGTGGGGAAGGATACGGGATTTACCTGCTGTCCAACTTCTTCACCGAGGGCTTCGCGATGCTGGACCGCCTCTATGACTTTATCCGGGACGCGGACGGGCGGATTGTCTCCTCTCATGTGCATCTGAGAAAGCCTCAGCCGGAGATTTATCAGGCTCTGCTTGATCGGTACAGCCTGAAGCCGGAGGAGTGCGTTTTCTTTGATGACCGTCAGGCGAACGCGGACGCGGCGGCCGCGCAGGGGATCCGCGCGGTCCGGTTCCTCAACGTACGTCAGGCGGAGGAGGACTTCCGGTGTTTTTCCAGATTCAATTGACGGCCGCCGTCATGAAAATTACAATGGAAATATGAACTCGTGAACGATGATTCACAAAGTGGCGGGCTCCGATCGGCCGGGGAGAGACGCTTCCCGCGAAAGGGGGCGGCGCCGGTCAAAGGAGGGCTGAAGATGGCATACAATGGCTACGCAATTGATTCCGATCATTATCCGGACGCGGAGGCGATCACAAGAAAGCTGGACGCGCTGATCCGCAAGCCGATCTACTCGATCCGTCCGGAGGCGCTGAAGGAGTACGAGGAGACCTTCTTCAACGCCCGCTGCCAGACATCGAAGCAGATGACGGATAAGGCGAAGGAAGTGATCCCCGGCGGAGTGGAGCACAATCTCGCCTTCAACTATCCGTTCCCGATCGCGATCCAAAGCGCGTCCGGCAACCGGATGACGGACGTGGACGGAAACGAATATTACGATCTGCTTCAGGCCGGCGGACCGACCGTGCTCGGCAGCAATCCGCCGGAGGTGCGCGAGGCGGTCATCGATCTGCTCAATACCTGCGGGCCGTCCACCGGGCTGTTCCATGAATATGAGTACAAGCTGGCGAAGAAGGTCTGCGACCTTTATCCCTCCGTGGACATGATCCGCTTCCTCGGATCCGGAACGGAGGCCTGCATGTGCGCGGCGCGGATCGCGCGGCTGAAGACCGGTCATTCCAATATCCTCAAGATGGGCGGCGGCTATCACGGATGGTCGGATCAGCTCGCCTACGGGATCCGGGTTCCCGGGACAAAGGGCATGCTGTCCCATGGCGTGCCGCACTTCGTTTTCAGGCATACCGATGAGTATTTCCCGAACGATCTTGAGGATCTGGAGCGGAAGCTCCGCCTGCATCAGATGGACGGCGGAACGGCGGCGATTTTCGTGGAACCGGTTGGGCCGGAGTCAGGCACGCGTCCCGTCTCCAGGGAATTCATTCAGGGAACGGAGCGGCTTGCCCGCAAGTACGGCGCCCTGCTCGTCTTCGACGAGGTCGTCACGGGCTTCCGGATCGGCGTGCACGGCGCGCAGGGCTTCTTCGGTGTGAACCCGGATCTGACGATCTTCGGTAAGGTGATTGCGGGCGGCTATCCGGGCGCGGGCGCGGTCGGCGGCCACCGGGACTGCATGGCCTATCTCGGAGCCGGGCTTGACAATCAGGGTAAGAAGCTGCATAAGGCACTCTGCGGCGGCACGCTTTCGGCTACGCCGCTCTCGACCTGCGCCGGATACCATATGATCTGCGAGATCGAGAAGCAGAATGCCTGCGAGAAGGCCGGGCGGATGGGGGACCGTCTGACGAAGGGACTTCAGGCGTCGATCCGGAAATACAACCTTCCGTTCGTCGCGTTCAATCAGGGCTCGATCTGCCATCTGGATACGGTCGGCACGATGCATTTCCGCATCGACTGGGGGAAGCTCTGGACCGTTCCGGAGATTCTCCGTCAGACGGGGGCGCGTCAGACCGAGATGGAGCACATGGGCGCGGCCTATATGGCGGAGGGCATGATCACGCTCGCCGGATCCCGGCTTTATACGAGCGCCGCGTACACGGAGGAGGATATCGACGAGGTGATCCGCCGGTTTGACCGGGTGTTTTCGAAATGCGGACGGCTGGCATGATCGATGAAGCGGAAATGCGGAATCGGCCCGTGAAGGAGGAGCAAAACAGTCATGTCATATGAGATGAAGGAAGCGAAGGAGCGCGTGATCCGCGCGGGAAAGGAGCTGGTGGAGGCGGGGCTGATCGCCAGAACCTGGGGCAACATCAGCGCGCGGATCTCCGATACGCAGTTTGTGATCACGCCGAGCGGCCGGGCGTATGATACGCTGACGCCGGATCAGATCGTGACGGTCGGAATTCAGGATCTTGCCTGGAGCGGGGACGTGAAGCCGTCCAGCGAAAAAGGCGTGCACGCGGCCGCCTACGCGCTGCGGCCGGATGTGAACTTCGTGATTCACACGCATCAGAACTACGCGACGGCTCTTTCCACGCTGGCGAGGCCGCTGGCCGTGGGGCAGATTGAGGAGGAAGCGGGAGACGTTCTCGGGCCGGAGGTGCCGGTGGCGGCCTACGGGCTGTCGTCGACGAAGACGCTGACGGATCATGTAAGGGATTGCATCCGCCGGTATCCCGCGAGCCGGGCGGTGCTGCTCCGGAACCACGGCACGCTGTGTATGGGCCGGGACGACGGAGACGCGTTTCATGTGGCGCATGTGCTCGAGCAGGTATCGAAGAAGCGGTACCTGGAGCTGGCCTGCGGGAAGGCGCCGGAGGATACGGAGCCTGATTATGAGCTTCGTAAGCACTGGAGGGTCTTTCGGCGGGAGATTCACGAGGAGTACGATGCCTTCTGCGAGATTTTTGACAATCCGTCCGTCAGCTGCGTGATCACGTCGGACGCACCGTACATCCGGCAGTACAGCGCGTTCGGAAGAGCGCTGCCGCCTTATGTCGACGATCTGACACAGATCGTGGGCGTCCATATCCCATGCCTCCCGTATGACGCGGGCCGGAAGAAGCTGAAGGCGGCTCTCCGGGAAACCTGCAGCGCGGTGCTGGTGAAGGGCCGCGGTGCGGTCTGCTGCGCCGGATCGGAGGAGGACGCGGAGGCCGTGATGATGCTGGTGGACAAGGTCTGTCAGGTCGCGCTTCTTGAGCGGGCCGGCTGCCGTCCCCGCACGGTGCCGCTGGCCGGCGGACTGCTGGAGCATGTCGTGTATGTGAAGAAATATTCAAAACTCAAGAACTGACCAGACGGGGCGGAGAAGGAGACGCAGATGCTGAAGAAACTGACGGAAGAGCAGCAGGCCGCGCTTCTTGAGAGCGCCACGCAGGAATTCGGGGAGCGGGGGCTCAAGGCGGCGACGGTGGCCTCCATCGCGCGGCGCTCGCAGCTCAGCGTCGGCGTGATCTACAAGTATTACGCGGATAAAAACGACCTGTTCGCCGCCTGCCTCCGCCGCTCCATGGAGCTGCTGGAAGAGGCGCTGGCGCAGGCGGCCGGGAAGGCCGCCTCTCTGACGGACGCGGCGGAGGCGCTGATCCGCGCCAGCCAGCGCTTCGCGGAGGCGCATCCGGCCTGCTTCCGGATGTATCATGCGATCACCGCCTTCCCGGACGCGGACGGGGCAGAGCTGTATGCACGGGAAATCGAGACGGTTTCGGCCGATCTCTATCAGAAACTGATTTCAAGGGCGAAATCTGAGAAGCGAATCCGCGGGGACGCGGATCCTCAGATGTTCGCCTTTTTTTTCGACAATCTGCTGATGATGCTTCATTTTTCCTACGGCTGCGATTACTACCGGCACAGGATGGAGATTTTCTGCGGCGGGAAGGCCGGCGACCCTTCGTTTGACGAGCGGGTGACGCGGACGATGCTGGCGTTCATCCGCGGCGCTTTCGGTGACAGAGAGACTGAGGAGCAGGCAGCCGCCGGCCGGGACAGGACGGAGGAGAAGGCAACTGCCGGCCGGACGGGACAGAGGAGAAAGCAGCTGCCGGCCGGTTCGTAAGGGAGAGGAAGACAGCCGGGCGAGGAGCCTCCGCGCAGCCGGAAAAGAGGAGAGGAAAGGCCGTGAAATCGGAAGGGAGGAACGGAATATGAGCGGGACGCTTGTGCTTGCCTACGATATCGGGACAACGGGAGTGAAGACATGTCTCTTCGGCATCGACCGGGAGATCCGGCTTCTGGCCGGCGCGACGGCCGGATACGGGCTGTACCTTCTTCCGGGCGGAGGCGCGGAACAGGACGCCGAGGAGTGGTGGCAGGCGATGCGGACCACCACCGCCCGCGTCCTTGAGGAGAGCGGGAGAAGGCCGTCGGAGATCGCGGGGATTTCCTTCTGCTCGCAGATGCAGGGACTCGTGCTGGTTGACCGGGACGGCGTCCCCGTTCACCGGCCGATGAGCTACATGGATCAGCGGGCGTCCGAAGAGATCCGGAAAGGCATCGCCTACGGGCCGCAGATTGCGGGAGCCAACGTCTGGAAGCTGCTCCAATCCCTCCGGATCACCGGCGCCGTCTCCAGCTCGGTGAAGGATCCGCTGTGGAAATACAAGTGGATCGAGGCGCATGAGCCTGAGGCGTTTGCCCGGGCATACCGGTGGCTGGACGTCAAGGAGTACATCATCCGCCGATGCACGGGCCGCTTCGTGATGACGGACGATTCCGCCTACGCGACGATGCTCTATGATACCCGGCGCGGGCATGAGGGCTGGAGCCGGGAACTGGCGCGGATGTTCGGCGTCCGCATGGAGCATCTGCCGGAGGTGATCCGGACGACGGATCGGGCGGGAGAACTGACGGAGAAGGCGGCGGCGGATCTCGGCCTCAGCGCCGGCACGCCGGTGTTCGGCGGCGGGGGCGATGCGACGCTGATCGGCATCGGCAGCGGATGCGTGAACGTCGGCCAGACGCATATTTACTGCGGCACGTCAGGCTGGGTTTCCACGATCGTCGACCGGCAGACGGTGGACGCGAAGAACATGATCGCGGCCATCGTGGGCGCCCAGCCGGGGCGCTTCAACTACTTTGCGGAGATGGAGACGGCCGGCAAATGCCTTGAATGGGTCAGGAACCATCTCGCGCTGGATGAGATCGGCATCTATCTGGAGAAGCACGACGTCACGGAGGAGCCGGAATCCGTTTACCGGACGCTGTATGACTATCTTTCCGAGGTCATTTCCTCCTGCGAACCCGGCGCCGGCGGCGTCATCTTCACGCCCTGGCTGCACGGAAACCGCTGCCCGTTCGAGGACGCCTCGGCGGCCGGCATGTTCTTCAACATCCGTCTGGAGACCGGGAAGACGGAACTCATCCGTGCAGTGGTGGAGGGAATATGCTATCATCTCAGATGGATGCTGGAGTGTGAGGACCGCCGTGTCCGCACCTCGGATCCGGTCCGGTTTGCCGGAGGCGGCGCGCTGTCCCCGGTGACGGACCAGATTCTGGCGGACGTGACGGGGAGGACGGTCGAGGTGGTTGCGGAGCCGCAGGATGTGGGCGCGGTGGGCGCCGCCGCGGTCGCCGGCGTCGGACTCGGTCTGATGAATGGGATCGGAGAGATCGCTTCCTTTATTCCGGTGGTCAGGACGTTCCGGCCGGATGAGGGAAATCGGGCGGTCTACGACCGGACGTATCAGACCTTCTGCCGCCTGCACGCGTGCAACGCGAAGCTGTTCCGGGCCATGAACGACTTGCAGAACCGTGAGAGGGGGGATCGGTCATGAAAGAGGAACATGCAGCCGGCAGAGAACTGCTCCGCACGGTGAAGTTCACGCTGTTTTCCATCTCGGCCGGCGCGATCGAGCTGATCGTCTACTCGGCGCTGGACGGTCTGACGGACTGGCCCTACTGGCCCTGCTATCTGATCGCGCTGATCGCGTCGGTGCTGTGGAACTTCACGCTGAACCGGACGTATACGTTCCAGTCCGCGAGCAACGTGCCGGCGGCGATGCTGAAGGTCGCCGGGTTCTATGCCGCCTTCACGCCGGTTTCCACGGTGACGGGGAACTATCTGGCCCAGACGGCAGGGTGGCCCGGTGTGCTGGTGACGATTCTTAACATGCTCTGTAACTTTGTGCTCGAGTATCTCTACGACCGGTTCTATGTGTTCGGAAATTCACTGGATACGAACCGTCGGGCACAGCGGCAGAGGGAGGAAGACGCGGAGACGGAAGCGTCTGCGGACGACAGATAACCGGAGGGGGAGCCGGTCCGCCGGATACGGCAGCATGACGGAATCGACGGAGGATGCTGCCGCCGGGGACGGCTCTTCTGTGTTTCCTGTACAGGTGGTGTTTCGATGAGTGCGATTGCCTTTGATCTGGATGATACGCTGTATGACCTCTGCTGGCCCTACGCGAGGGCGGTCTCGGACTGCTTCAGCGGGAAGTATGACCGGCTGGCGGAGGCTCTCTTCATGCGGAGCCGGGTGCACAGCGACGAGGTGTTCGAGGACTGGAGCAGCGGCCGGATGCGCACGGACGATATGTACGCGTACCGGAATCTGAAATCCTTCGACGATTTCGGCATCCGGATCACCCGGGAGGAGGCGCTGCGGATTCAGGACCTCTACAAGGAATACCAGAAGCGGATTTCGCTCACGGAGGACGTGAAGCGGATGCTGACCGTCTGCCGGGACGCCGGCGTCCGGATGGGAATCGTCACCAACGGGCCGGGGGAGCATCAGCGGGCGAAGATCCGCACGCTCGGGCTTCTCAGATGGTTTCCGGAGGACCGGATCGTGATTTCCGGTGAGGTCGGCGCGGCCAAGCCGGGGACGGAGATTTTCCGCATCGCGGCGGAGCGGCTCGGCACGCGTCCGGCGGACGCCTGGTATATAGGCGATACATTTGCGAATGATGTGGCGGCTCCCCGGGCCGCGGGCTGGCGCACACTCTGGGTCAACCGCAGGGGAAACCCGGTTCCCGCGGGTGAGACCCCTCCGGACCGGACGGTCCAGGGCGAAAGGGAAATGGCGGACGCGGTCTGCCGCATGGTGAGGGTCGGACGCGGCGTTTTCTGAAGCGCGCATACGCGGGAGGGGACAGCCGGTATATTCTTATAAAGAAGGCGGAGCGGGCGGTCTGCATGTCGCTGCAAAAAAGCGGAGCGGGCGGCCTGCATGTATATGAAAAGCGGCGGCAAAACGACGCCGAAGGAAAAGGGAGGGTTTTGAAATGAGTGGATTTGAGGAGAGGAATCCCGGGGAACTGAAGAAGAATGTGTTCTCGATGATCGGCAGGGACTGGATGCTGATCGCCGCGGAGAAGGACGGGCGAGTGAACGCGATGACGGCCTCGTGGGGCGGCCTCGGCGTGCTCTGGGGAAGCGATGTGGCGTACATTTTCGTCCGGCAGAGCCGCCTGACGAAGGAATTCATCGATGCTTCCGATACATTTTCGCTGAATTTCCTCGATCCGGCGCGCTTCCGGGATGTTCAGAAATATATGGGAACGGTCTCCGGACGCGATGAGGACAAGGTGGCAAAGAGCGGGCTTCAGGTGCAGCGTGCGGAGCAGACGCCGTATTTCGGAGAGTCGGATACAGTTCTGCTATGCAGAAAGGCGGGCGCGTTCGAACTGGGACCGGACGGAATCGGGGAGGAGGACCGGAAGCGGTGGTACGCCGACGGAAATCTCCATACGATGTATGTCGGCCGGATCGTGAAGCTGATGACGCGCGCGGAGGAATCGTAAGCGGCGGGACGCGGCGGAATTATACGAATTCCGGCAGATGTCAATGGCGATCAGACTGACAATATGATACAATAAGCACAAATTTGCGACCAATGCACCGGCGCTCCGCGCCGGAGGGGCAGAGAGCAGGGAAAAGGCGGTGAGACTGTGATTGAAAACACCATTCAGGCTGTAAAAAAGGCGGAAGCGGAAGCGGACGCCTGCCTTGCGGAGGCGAAGCAGAAGGCCGATCAGATCCGGAAAGACGGCGAGGAGGCGGCGGAACGGATCCGCAGGGAAGCGGCGAAGGCGGCGGAGCAGGATGCCGCGCGCAGGATGGCCGAGGCGAAGAAGGCCGGAGAGGCGGCTTTAGCGAAGGCCGGCGAGGAAGCGGAGCAGGAGGCCGATGCGCTGAGAACCGCGGCAGAGGGCAGAAAGGCCGAAGCGATCGACGCGGTCGTACGGACGCTGTTCGGAACACGTTGAACCGCGCCGGGTGAGGAGGCATGTTGCATGGCAATTGTAAGGATGCAGAAGCTCAGCATCTGCGCGACGAAAAGTCACAGAAAAGAGATCCTTGAGGCTCTGCAGTCGCTCGGGGCGGTGCAGATCATCACGGACCAGCTCGACGATCCGGAGCTGGAGCGGATGGATACCCAGCAGGCGAGGAGTCAGTTCGAGAAAAGCGCCGATTCCTTCGACCGGGTGCTCGCTCTTCTGAAGACATTCGCGCCGGAGAACCGGAAGGGAATCGACGCGCTGCTGGGACCGGAGGCCGTCGGACGGAACGAGGCTGACCGCGTCACCGCGCACCGGACCGAATATCTGAATGACGCGGCGAAGATTCTGAAGGACGACCGCGAGATCACGGAATGCAAGGCGCAGATCCTGAAAAACACGAATCTGGCGGAGCAGCTTGTTCCATGGAAGGCGCTCGGCGTTCCGATGGAGATGACCGGGACGAAGTCTGCAGCGGTCCTGATCGGCACGCTGCCGGATCCGGTTACGCCCGAAGCGCTTCAGGCTCAGGCTGCGAAGGATCTGGAGGAGCCGGCCGCCGTCTCGGCGGAGGTGCTTTCCAGCAGCAGCGAGCAGACCTGCGTCACGGTGGTCTGTCTGAAACGCGACGCGGAGAAGGTGGAGAACAGCCTCCGGTCGATCGGATTCGCCCGACCGGCGCAGCCGGTGAAGGGCGTTCCCGCGCAGGTGATGGAGGACCTCGCGGCGGATTCGGAAAAGCAGAGGGCGCGGATCGTGGCGCTTCAGCAGGACATCCGATCCTATGAGAGCAAGCGTCAGGCCTTCCGCATCGCAGCGGACTATTACCGGACGCGGGCGGAGAAATACAGGATTCTGGGGATGATTCCCCAGTCAAAAAACGTCTTCTTCATCGAAGGCTGGGTCGCCAGAAGCCAGGCGGAGCGGATCGCTCATCTTCTGGAGGAACGCTACGGGGCTTTTGTGGAGACCGAGACGATGACCGGGGAGGACCGGGAGGAGGAGCCCACGCTTCTTGAGAATAACCGGTTCTCGAGAAACGCGGAGGGCGTGCTGGAGTCCTACGGGCTGCCGCAGCACGGCCATGTGGATCCGACGTTCATCATGTCGATCTTCTACGTGATTTTCTTCGGCATGATGCTGTCGGACGCGGGCTACGGCATTGTCATGGCGGTCGGCACGGCCGTCCTTCTGAAGAAGTATCCGAAGATGGCCGAGGGAACGGCGAAAATGCTGCGGCTGTTCTTCTGGTGCGGGCTGTCGACCACCTTCTGGGGCCTGATGTACGGCGGCTTCTTCGGAAATGCCGTCGACACGATTGCCCAGAACTTCTTCGGCTACACCGGGGACCCCATCGTGAAGCCGCTCTGGTTTGAGCCGCTGAAGGATCCGATGAGACTGCTGGTCTACTGCATGCTGTTCGGCCTCATCCATCTGTTTGCCGGTCTTGGCATCAAGGGCTACGAGAACCTGAAGAATCATGACGTGACCGGCTTTGTCTCCGACGTGCTGGCATGGTATCTGTTCATTCTCGGACTGGTGCTGATGCTGATCCCCAGCGATATTTTCGCGTCGATCTCCGGCGCGAAGACGGTTTTTCCGCATCCGGTGAACGTGCTGGCCCGGGTGATGGCGCTTGCGGGCGCCGCGCTGATTCTGATGATGGGCGGCCGTGATCACAAAAACTGGGGAATCCGGATCGCGCTGGGGGCCTATGACCTCTACGGCGTCTCCGGCTGGCTCTCCGACGTGCTGTCCTACTCCCGGCTTCTGGCGCTGGGACTGGCGACCGGCGTCATCTGCAACGTCATCAACATGATGGCGGTGATGGGCGGCCGCGGCGTCGTCGGCTGGATTGTCTTCGTGATCGTCTTCCTTCTGGGTCATACCATGAATCTGGCGATCAACGCGCTGGGCGCGTATGTCCACACGAACCGTCTGCAGTTCGTGGAGTTCTTCGGGAAGTTTTATGACGCTGGCGGAAAACCGTTCAGGCCATTTAAAACTGTCAATCAGTATATTGAAATCAAGGAGGAGAAAACACTATGAGTTTAGGAATGGTTCTTGCGCTGATTGGTGCAGCACTGGCAACAGCTCTGGCAGGCGCCGGCTCGGCCTGGGGCGTCGGCATCGCAGGTCAGGCGGCGGCGGGCGTCGTCGCTGAGGATCCGGATCAGTTCGCGAAGGTGCTGATTCTGCAGCTGCTTCCCGGCACGCAGGGTATCTACGGTCTGCTGGTGACCTTCATCACGCTTTCCCAGATCGGTATCCTCGGCGGCAAGCCGATCACGGATACCTATACGGGCGCGATGTATCTGCTCGGATGCCTTCCGATCGCGATCGTGGGTCTGATCTCCGCCTATCATCAGGGCAGAACCTCCGTGGCGTCCATCGGTGTGGTGGCGAAGCGTCCGGATCAGTTCGGCAAGGCGATGCTGTTCCCGGCCATGGTCGAGACCTACGCGATTCTTTCCCTGCTGGTTTCCATTCTGGTCGTCACGAATATTCACGCGTAAGACAGGAAAAACGAACCGGAACGGTTCGATGGGAGATTAGCGATGGCAGGAATCGATACGATAACAAATGAAATCCTGCAGAATGCGAAGAGCAAGGCGGACGAGCTGATTGCGCAGGCGCGTCAGGCTGCCGACAGTGAAGCGGAGAAGGCGCGGGCCGAGGCGGCCGCGGCGTCTGAGAAGGCCGCGGAGCGCGCCGCCCGGGAGGTGAAGGCCTACGGGGATCGGATTCAGTCCCAGATCGGCATGAGAAAGCGGGAGGCGGTGCTCGCCGCCCGCCAGTCGGTGATCGGCGGGATGATCGACGCCGCTCTTCGGAAGCTGGAGGAGCAGGATACGGACGCTTACTTTGCGATGCTGCTTGATATTGCCGTGCGGCATATCCATCCGGAGGACGGGACGGTGATCCTCGGAAAGAAGGATCTCGACCGTATGCCCGCTGACTTTGCGGGAAAGATGGCGGCGCTGGCGAAGACGAAGGGCGGAACGCTGACGGTCTCGGACAGACCCGGCGGGATCGGAGCCGGGCTCATTCTGAAGTACGGCGGCATCGAGGAGAACTGTACGCTGAAAGCGCTGTTCGCGGACGCGTCCGACGAGCTGCAGGATACGGTGAACAGGGTACTCTGGTAAAGGAGAGCACGGATGAGCGATGTGAAGTATGTATATGCTGTGGCACGGATCCGTGTGAAAGAGAAGTCGCTCCTCACCGATATGGATATCTCGCAGATGGTCGGCATGAAGGATGACACCGCCGTGACGGCGTATCTCGCCGACCGCGGGTGGGGAGACCAGGATTCGGCGGACGGGGATGCGATGCTCCGGGCCGAGGAGCGGAAGACGGTGCAGCTGATGCGGGAGCTGAAGGTGGACGAGTCGGTGTTCCACCTGCTGGCCTACCCGAATATCTTTCACAATCTGAAGGCCGGCATCAAGGAAATCTGTACGTCCGAGAGCCATCCGGAGGCATTTTACGAGGATGAGACCTACGGACGGGAGCAGATGCTTCGCATCCTTCGGGACAAGGATTACAAGGCTCTGCCGGAATCGATGCGCGAGGCGGCGGAGCGGGCTGCAGAGGTAATGCTGAAGACCCGCGACGGGCAGAAATGCGATGTGATCGTCGACCGCGCCTGCCTCGACGCGATGGAGCGGGACGGATGGGCGTCGAAGCATGCCCTTCTTCGGGAATATGAGGAGTCCACGGTGGCGGTGGCGGATATCCGGATCGCGGCCCGCGGGCAGCGGACGGGCAAGAACGCGGCCTTCTTCCGTGAGGCGCTGGCGCCCTGCCGTTCGCTTGACGTGAAGCAGCTGGCGAAGGCGGCCTCGGAAGGAAGCGAGCCGCTGATGAACTATCTGGAGGCGCACGGTTTCGCGGAAGCGGCCGCGGCGCTGAAGGAATCGCCCAGCGCCTTCGAGCGCTGGTGCGACAACCGGCTGATCGAGACGATCCGTCCGCAGAAGAGAAATTCCGTCTCCCTCGGTCCCGTGATCGCCTACTATCTGGCGCGTCTCAACGAGATCAAGACGGTCCGCATCATTCTGACCGCGAAGGCCAACGGTTTCACGGAAGAGGAGACGCGGGAGAGAGTGAGGGAAATGTATGTATAAGATCGCGGTCATGGGAGACTATGACAGTATCTACGGCTTCGCGTCTCTGGGCCTTACCGTCTTCCCGTTTGCGGACGGTCAGACGGAGGAGGCGGCCCGCACGCTGCACCATCTGGCGCAGAACGAGTACGGCATCATCTATGTGACCGAGAAGCTCGCGGCGGGACTGAAGAAGGAAATCGCGAAATACGCGGGCCAGATGACACCGGCCATCATCCTGATTCCGGGGGTGAGCGGCAACACCGGAGCCGGTGTCGAGGGCGTGAAGAAATCGGTGGAGCAGGCAGTCGGCAGCGATATTCTGTTCGGCGGAGAAGACTGAGCGGACCGCTTCTGCGGGAGGCTGTCTGATGAGCAAGTGAGAAAGGTGGTCAGAACATGAGCACAGGTACGATCCTGAAGGTCGCCGGACCGCTGGTTGTTGCGACCGGAATGCGCGACGCCAATATGGGCGACGTGGTCCGCGTCAGCAAACAGCGGCTGATCGGCGAGATTATCGAGATGCACGGGGATCAGGCGTCGATTCAGGTCTATGAGGAGACTCAGGGACTCGGCCCGGGCGAGCCGGTCGAATCGACGGAGGCTCCACTTTCCGTCGAGCTGGGCCCGGGGCTTATGGGTTCCATCTATGACGGTATTCAGCGTCCGCTGAACAAGATCATGGAGAAGACGCACAGCAACCTGCTGAGCCGCGGCGTTGAAGTGGAGGCGCTGGATCGGGCGAAGAAATGGACGTTTGCCGCGACGGCGAAGCCGGGCGACAAGGTGGAGGCCGGCGATATTCTGGGAACGGTACAGGAAACAGCCGTTGTGACACAGAAGATCATGGTTCCTTACGGCGTGAAGGGCACTTTGACGGAGATTCGGTCCGGCGATTTCACCGTCACGGACGTGATCGCGAAAGTGAAGACGGAGGAAGGCATCCGGGATCTGACGATGATGCAGAAGTGGCCGGTCCGGCGCGGACGCCCGTACGCGAAGAAGCTGGCGCCGTCTATGCCGCTGGTCACAGGCCAGCGTGTCATCGACGCGTTCTTTCCGATCGCGAAGGGCGGCGTGGCCGCGATCCCGGGGCCCTTCGGTTCAGGCAAGACTGTGACCCAGCATCAGCTGGCGAAGTGGTCGGACGCGGACGTGGTCATCTACATCGGCTGCGGCGAGCGCGGCAACGAGATGACGGACGTTCTGAACGAGTTCCCGGAACTGAAGGATCCGCGCACCGGCGAATCGCTGATGCAGAGAACGGTGCTGATCGCCAATACGTCGGATATGCCGGTGGCCGCCCGCGAGGCGTCGATTTACACGGGCATCACGATGGCGGAATACTTCCGTGACATGGGGTATTCGGTGGCGCTGATGGCAGATTCCACCTCCCGCTGGGCCGAGGCGCTCCGCGAGATGTCCGGCCGTCTGGAGGAGATGCCGGGTGAGGAAGGCTATCCCGCCTACCTCGGAAGCCGTCTGGCCCAGTTCTATGAGCGGGCCGGCCGCGTGATTTCCCTCGGCAAGGAGGGACGGGAAGGCCAGCTTTCCGCCATCGGGGCAGTGTCGCCTCCGGGCGGCGATATTTCCGAACCGGTGTCTCAGGCGACGCTCCGGATCGTCAAGGTCTTCTGGGGACTGGACGCGGATCTCGCCTATCAGCGTCATTTCCCGGCCATCAACTGGCTGACATCCTACAGCCTTTATCTCGACGCGCTGGAGCCCTGGTTCAATGAGCATGTGGACGCGGAATGGATGGCGACCCGTCAGAAGCTGATGAGCCTTCTGCAGGAGGAGGCGTCGCTGAACGAAATCGTGAAGATGGTCGGTATGGATGCCCTGTCCGCACAGGACCGTCTGAAGATGGAGGCGGCCCGCTCCATCCGTGAGGACTTCCTGCATCAGAACTCCTTCGATGAGATCGATACCTATACCTCGCTCCGGAAGCAGTTCTGCATGATGAAGCTCGTGAACGCGTTCTATGAGGGCGGCGTGAAGGCGCTGAACGAGGGCGCGTCCATCGGACGGATCGTCGCGATGAAGACGAGAGAGCGGATCAGCCGCTTCAAGTATACGCCGGAGAAGGACGTGGACGCGGCCTATCAGAAGGTGCAGGACGAGCTCACGAAGGAATTCGCGGACATCACAGCGAAGGAGGATGAGTAAGCATGGCAAAGGAATACCGTACGATCAGGGAAGTTGCCGGTCCTCTGATGCTGGTGGAAGGCGTCGAAAACGTCAAGTACAACGAGCTGGGCGAGATCGAGCTGGCAAGCGGAGAGACGAGACGGTGCAAGGTGCTGGAGATCAACGGCACCGATGCGCTGGTGCAGCTCTTTGAATCCTCGACCGGCATCAACCTCAGCAACAGCAAGGTCCGTTTTCTGGGCCGCTCGATGGAACTCGGCGTCTCCTCGGATATGCTGGGCCGTGTCTTCGACGGCATGGGGCGCACCATCGACGGCGGGCCGGAGATTCTTCCGGAAAAAAGGATGGACATCAACGGACTGCCGATGAATCCGGCGGCCAGAGAGTACCCGTCGGAGTTCATCGAGACAGGCGTCTCCGCCATCGACGGACTGAATACGCTGGTTCGGGGCCAGAAGCTGCCGATCTTCTCGGCGTCCGGTCTTCCGCATGCGCGGCTGGCCGCCCAGATCGCGCGTCAGGCCAAGGTGCGCGGCACGAACGAGCCATTCGCGGTGGTGTTCGCCGCGATGGGCATCACCTTCGAGGAAGCGAATTTCTTCGAGGAGTCCTTCAAGGAGACCGGCGCCATCGACCGAACCGTTCTTTTCCTCAATCTGGCGAACGACCCGGCTGTCGAGCGTATCTCGACGCCCCGTATGGCGCTGACCGCCGCGGAGTATCTCGCTTTCGAGAAGGACATGCATGTGCTGGTGATCCTCACCGACATCACGAACTACGCGGATTCGCTCCGTGAGGTTTCGGCGGCGCGGAAGGAAGTTCCGGGACGCCGCGGCTATCCGGGCTACATGTATACCGACCTCGCCCAGATGTATGAGAGAGCCGGACGGCAGAGAGGAAAGAAGGGCTCCATCACGATGATCCCGATCCTGACGATGCCGGAGGACGACAAGACTCACCCGATCCCCGACCTCACCGGCTACATCACCGAAGGTCAGGTGATTCTTTCCCGTGAGCTCTACCGGAAGGGGATCCAGCCGCCGATCGACGTGCTCCCGTCCCTGTCCCGTCTGAAGGATAAGGGAATCGGCAAGGGCAAGACCCGGGAGGACCACGCTTCGACGATGAACCAGCTGTTCGCGGCCTATGCACGAGGCAAGGAGGCCAAGGAGCTGATGGTGATCCTCGGCGAGGCGGCCCTGACGGAAACCGACCTGATCTACGCGAAGTTCGCGGATGAGTTCGAGAAGCGCTACGTCAATCAGGGATATGAGACGGACCGCTCCATCGAGGAAACGCTGGAGATCGGATGGGACCTTCTGCGGATTCTTCCGCGTTCCGAGCTGAACCGGATTCCGGACCGGATTCTGGACCAGTACTATGACAAGAAATAAGGAGGATCTTTCATGGCCTCTACACAGGTAACGCCCACCCGCATGGAGCTCACGCGCCTCAAGCGGAAGCTGGTGACGGCCGTCAAGGGCCACCGCCTGCTGAAGGACAAGCGCGATGAGCTGATGCGGCAGTTCCTGACTCTCGTGAAGGAGGACATGGAGCTGCGAAAGAAGGTGGAGAAGGGCATCACAGATGCCAACCGCAATTTTGTTCTTGCGAAGGCAGGCATGTCGGAGGAGATTCTCCGCACGGCGCTGATGACGCCGAAGCAGGAGGTCTATCTGAAGCAGAGCAAAAAAAATGTAATGAGTGTTGACATTCCGGTCTTCGGCTACGATACTAGGACTGCTGATAAAAACGACATCTTTTCCTATGGCTTTGCCTTCACGTCAGGAGATCTGGATGGTGCGGTTCAGTCGCTGTCCGATGTGCTGCCGGATATGCTGAAGCTGGCTGAGATCGAAAAATCCTGCCAGCTGATGGCCGCGGAGATCGAGAAGACGCGCAGGCGCGTCAACGCGCTGGAACATGTCATCATTCCCGAGACGCAGTCCGGGATCCGATACATCACCATGAAGCTTGACGAGAATGAACGCAGTACGCAGGTCCGTCTGATGAAGGTCAAGGACATGGTTCTGGAGGATTCCCATAAATATCGTGAAAAAAAGAATTAGCAGGGTGATTGCGTACGTCGTCGTCTTTCTCGCCGGCGTCGCGCTCTTTTCAAACCTGTCCGTGATTCAGCGGCAGCAGTCGTCGGGTGCGTCGGATCTCAGTGATCCGACGCTTCCTGTCATGTATATCGATATCGGCGGGAACAAGGTAGACCGGATGCGCGGGTATGTGCAGAAGATGGACGCCGCCAATATGCGGGACGGGCTGATTCCGGTCACGACGAAGCGGAGCATCACGGTCTCCTACAAGGCGTACAAAAACGACATCCGCTCCGTTTCCTATGAGGTGTCCGCGCCGGATACCGGCGAGGTGGTGGAGAACGCCAAGATCGGCCACTTCACGGCCGACGGCGACTATATGTCCGCGACGTTCAGTCTGACGGAGCCGATTCTGATGAACCGGGAGTATCCGATCCGTTTCGAGATCACCACGGAGGATGAGACGGTCTACTACTATTCCCGTGTGATTCAGCGGTCCGATCCGGTGACGGACAAATACGTCCAGTTCGTCTACAATTTCTACGAGGGCTGTATGAATCCCTCCGGTTCCTCGGATCTCAACGCTTATCTGGAGACGGACAACACGATCACGAACAATTCCTATACGACCGTCGACATCAAGTCCTCGCTGACACAGGTCTGCTGGGGAACGCTGAATCCCCGGATTTTCCGGAAGGCGGTTCCGACCATCAAGGCGATCAGCGGAGAGACCTGCACGATTACCAACGACTATCTGATTTCCGCCGACGGCGACGCCGGAACGGAGATCTACCATGTATGGGAATACTACCGGCTCCGCTACTACAACGGAAAAATGATGCTGCTTAACTTTAACCGGAAGGCGCTGCAGTGCTACGACGGCTCTTCGCGTGCCGCGCTGAACGCCAACGGCGTGGTGCTGGGCGTGGCGGAGAAGGATGTGCAGTATCTGTCCAATGACACATCGGACACGGTCGCATTTGTTCAGGACAACGCGCTGTGGGAGTACAACAACCCGGCGCAGAAGCTCGTCTGCGTGTTTTCCTTCCACGATACGGGAAGCGGATCGGACGAACGGGACGACAGCGGCGATTACGGTATCCGGATCGTCCGCGTCAGTGAGGGCGGCGGAATGGATTTTGTCGTCTACGGCTATATGAGCCGGGGTCCGCACGAGGGACGAAGCGGCGTGTCGGTCTGCCACTACAACGCCGAGACTTCCACGGTCACCGAGCGGGCCTTCGTCCCGTACAACCGCGGCTTCGAACAGCTGAAGGACGATATGGGCCGGCTCTGCTACGTGACGCCGGGCGGAAACGCGTATTTTTACCTGCAGCGGGCCTTGTACCGCGTTGACCTCACCACCAATTCGACCGAGGTGATCCTGAGTGATATCAATCCGGACTGCTTTGTCTCCTCCGTCACAGGCGCGTCCATCGCGTGGATGAACGAGATGAAGCCGGACGCTTCCCAGACCATCACGGTGATGGATCTGAATACGGCGTCGCAGAGGACTGTGAAAGCCGCGGAAGGGACGTATATCAAGACGCTCGGCTTCCTCAACGAGGATATTCTCTACGGCGTCGCGAACCAGAGCGACCTTGTCTCGGGCGTCTCCGGGAATGTGACCTTCGCGATGAACGAGCTGCGGATCGAGGAGTTCAACGGCACGCTGGTCAAGGACTACAGGAAGGACGGCACCTATATCACCGATGTCTCCATGGAGCCGGGACTTGCCCAGCTGACCTGCGCCACGAAGGACGGCAGCGGCGGCTATACTCCGGCAGCGGATGACAACATCATGAACAATCAGCAGACGAAATCGGCGGTGACGGTCACGCTCTCCTCCAGCTCGCGCCAGGGCACAACGGTCACACTGAAGCTGCCGGGCGCGGTGTCGTCGCTGAACCCGTCGGTGTCCGGCTTCCGGCTGCGTCTTGGCCAGAAGGATCCGGCTGCGATTGCCTATGCGGAGAAGGATGATTATCCGCTGTACTATGTTTACACTCAGGGACTGCTTCAGGAGGTCTGCACGGATCCGGAGAAGGCAGTGACGGACGCGGACGCGGGCACGGGCATCGTTCTCAATCAGGACAGCCAGTATATCTACGAGCGCGGAAACAAGCAGACGAAGACGAACCTCAACAACGAGGACATCCCGTCGGTGTTCCTGTCCGGTGAGATGAACGCGGATCAGCTTCAGAGCGGAGCCGGCGGCGATGCGACCGTACTGAATCTGACCGGCTGCACGCTGGATCAGGTGCTGTATCTGGTATCGCAGGGGAATGCAGTCGTCACCCGTCTCGCGGACGGAAAAACCGCGGTCATCGTGGGATACGACCGGTACAACACGCTGCTCTACAACTTCGACACGGGCGAACACTATTATATGGGTATCAAGGACAGCACGAAGAGCATGGAGCAGGGCGGCAACGTCTTCGTCTCGTATGTGGAGTCGCCCGCGACGGTGAAGAACGGCTGAAGAGCGGGAGGAGGCCGGCGGACAGGGCCGGACGGGACAAAAAGAAAAGGGGTCGGCGTTTCCGTTTCCGGAAACGCCGACCCCTGCTGTTCTTCGTCTTTAACGCTTCAGCCTGCACTTTTCGATGAGATCCGTGATGACGCGGATCGAGTCGGTGCCGCTGCTCTTTGTCATCGCCTCGATGTACCGGCCGCGGCTGGCGTAGAGATCGTTCACGGCGGCGGTCAGCGACTGCGTGGTGACGGCTTCCTCCTCCAGTACAGCCGAGAAGCCCTGACGCTCGAATGAGCGTGCGTTAAGGATCTGGTCGCCCCGGCTGGCTTTCGCGGACAGCGGTATCAGAAGATTCGGCTTTTTCAGCGTCAGCAGCTCGCAGATCGCGTTGGCGCCGGCCCGCGAGACGGCAAGATCGGCCAGCGCGAAGAGGTCGGGAAGTTCCTCCCGGATGAATTCGTACTGACGATAACCCTCCGTGCCCTCAAGAGAGGGATCCAGCTTGCCCTTTCCGCAGAGATGGATGATGTCATAGGAGGGAAGCAGCTCCGGAAGAGCCGCCCGCACCGCGTCATTGACGGCAGTGGCGCCCAGAGAGCCGCCGATCACCAGGATGACGGGCTTCTTCCCGCTGAGGCCGGTGAAGGCGAGGGCGCGTTCCCGGCTGCCGTTGAGCAGTTCCGCCCGGATCGGCGTACCCGTGTAGACCGCCTTGTCCTTTGGGAGGTCCTTCATCGTCTCGGGAAAATTGCAGCAGACCTTCGATGCCATCGGAATGCAGAGCCGGTTCGCCAGCCCCGGCGTCATGTCGGATTCGTGGCAGATCACCGGAATACGAAGGTCATGGGCGGCGCGGACCACGGGAACCGAGACGAAGCCGCCCTTTGAGAATACGATATCCGGCCGGATGGAGCGGAGCGCGCGTTTCGCCTCGCCGATGCCCTTCAGCACCCGGAACGGGTCCGAGAAGTTGCGGAGATCGAAATACCGGCGGAACTTGCCGGTGGAGATTCCGGTGTACGGAAGCCCGTAGGGGGCGACCAGCGCCTTCTCCATGCCGTCGTAGGAGCCGATGTAATACACCTCGTAGCCGAGCTCCTTCAGCGCCGGGAGAAGCGCGAGATTCGGCGAGACATGGCCGGCCGTACCGCCGCCGGTCAGAACGATTTTCTTCATCTTCGATCCTTCCTCTGTACGTGGTATACTGGACACAGACAGCCGGGCGCGGGACTTTCCCGCAGGCTGAGTGTCCGGATTGCGTATGCATTATGGCATATTGCGTGTGAAAACTCAAGAAACGGAGGGGCCATGAAGCTTACATTTATCGGTGCCGATCACGAAGTGACCGGCAGCTGCCACTTACTTACGGCCGCGGGCCGCAGCATTCTGATTGATTACGGTATGGAGCAGGGCCGCAACATCTTTGAAAATGCACCTCTCCCCATCCCCGCCTCCGAGATCGACGCCGTCTTCGTGACGCACGCCCACATCGATCACACGGGTCTTCTTCCGCTGCTCGGCGCAAGAGGCTTCCGCGGCCGCGTTTACGCCACGGCGGCAACCTGCGATCTCTGCGACATCATGCTGCTGGATTCCGCCGGCATCCAGCAGTTCGAGGCGGAGTGGCGGAACCGGAAGGGCCGCCGGAAGGGACTTCCTCCCTTCGTTCCTCTCTATACGGCGGAGGACGTGGACCGGATCATGCGGTGCTTCGTTCCCTGCCCGTATGACAAGGTGATCGATGTCTTTGACGGGATCCGGATCCGGTTCAACGACGCGGGGCATCTGCTGGGAAGCGCCGCGATCGAGGTCTGGGCAAAGGAGCAGGGGAAGGAGACGAAAATCGTCTTCTCCGGCGACGTGGGCAACCATGATCAGCCAATTCTGAAGGAGCCGAAGAAAATCGACTCGGCGGACTATCTGCTGATCGAATCCACCTACGGAGACCGGAGCCATGGCGAGCGGCCGGACTACCGGACCGCGCTGGCGGAGGTGATCCAGCGGACGCTGGACCGGGGCGGAAACGTGGTGATTCCCTCCTTCGCGGTGGGGCGGACGCAGGAGATGCTCTATATCATCCGCGAGATCAAGGCGGAGAAGCTCGTGCACGGTCATGACGGCTTTCCGGTGTATGTGGACAGCCCGCTTGCGACGAGAGCCACCGGCATTTTCAATGAGCATTACACGGACTGCTTCGACGGGGAGGCGCAGGCGCTGATCGCCGAAGGCATCAACCCGATCACGTTCCCGGGCCTTAAGCTCGCGCTGACCACGGACGAATCCAGGGCGATCAACGAGGACGGGACGCCGAAGGTGATTCTCTCGGCCAGCGGGATGTGCGAGGCCGGCCGGATCAAGCATCATCTGAAGCATAACCTGTGGCGGCCGGAGTCGACGGTTCTCTTTGTGGGTTATCAGGCAAACGGATCACTTGGGCGGGAGATCCTCGAAGGGGAGAAGGAGGTCACGCTGTTTGGCGAGACCATCCGCGTTCAGGCGGAGATCGTGTCCCTTAAGGGCATATCCGGACACGCGGACCGGGAAGGGCTTCTGGACTGGGCGTCTGGCTTCCGGAAGAAGCCGAAGCGGGTCTTCGTGGTGCACGGCGAGGACGGCGTGGAGCAGTCCTTCTGCGCACTGCTTCATGAGAAGCTGGGTCTTCAGGCGGAGGCGCCGTATTCCGGAACCGTCTGGAATCTGACGGACAACGTCTGCGAGAAAAAGACGGAGGGCGTCCCCTTCGTCCGGCTGGACGCGGAGGGACACCCTCTGCCGGCGGCCGCTTCGACGAAGGCGACGCCGTATCTCAGGCTTGAGCACACGGCGGACCGTCTGCGGTCGCTGGTCCGGGCTCTTAAGGGGAGACCGAACAAGGAACTGGCCCAGATGGCGGATCAGCTCGCCGCGCTCTGCGACAAGTGGGAGAAGTGAAACGGGATTACGAAAAGGAAACGGCCGGGCGGCGTTCCGATGCCGTCCGGCCGTTTCCCGGAAGCCTGTCCCCGAGGGGCGGCCGACAGGCCGCTCACTCGTGCAGAGCGGTCCGGAGCGCTTTGGCGAGCTGATCCGGACAGCTGGTGTTCTTGAAGCCGCAGGGCGTGCCCTCCAGCTTGCGGATCACCTCGTGGGCGTCCATCCCTTCCACAAGCTTTGAGATGCCGCGAAGGTTTCCGTCGCAGCCGCCGGTGAAACGGACATTCCGCACTTTGTTGTCCTCGAGATCGAACTGGATCAGCTGAGAGCAGGTTCCTCTGGTTTTGTATTCCATTTTAAGCCTCCTTGCTGGTATACTGTAAACCAAACGCCATCCGGACCGTGACAGCACAAACGAGGGCGGCCGCGCGCCGCCCCGCTGCTGTCCCTTCCGGTTCCGGAATTTGAGTGGATTATCGCACATCTTTTCGGAAAACACAATCATGAACCCGGCCGGTCCGGCCGGCGGAAGATAAAACGGAGGAATGACCGATGGGGATTCTGATCAAAAATGTACACTTGCTGGAAAGCCCGGAGGCGGAGCGAACCGACGTCTATGTGACGGCCGGCCGGATCTCCGGCATCGGGCGGGAGCCGCGCGGATTCTCGGCGGACGAGGTGATTGACGGATCGCATAAGACGATGATGCCGGGCCTCATCAATGCCCACACCCACGCGTATATGTCCCTGATGCGCAACTACGCCGACGACGTGCCCTTCGACGAGTGGCTCTTCAAACGGATTTCGCCGATCGAGAACTCACTCACGCCGGAGGAGGCGTACTGGGGCAACATGCTCTCGATCATGGAGATGATCCGGACCGGCACGACCTGCTTCGTCGACCAGCAGATGTTCCCGAAGATGGCGGTGAAGGCCTGCGCGGACAGCGGCATGCGGGCGCTGATCACGCGCGGCATCGTCGGCGAGTCCCGGAAGGATCAGGCGGCGCTTCAGCGGATCCGCGAGGCCTTTGACGAGATGGAATACGGCGAGGCGATCGGGGCCAACTGCATGTTCGGACTCGGCCCGCACGCGATCTACACCTGCGGCGAGGATCTGCTCGCCTATATGACGGAGCTGGCGCATGAGAAGCATCTGCTGATCAACATTCATCTGACCGAGACGGCGAATGAGTACCGCACCTGCCTGAGCGAGCACCGTGCGACGCCGGTGGAGTATCTGGACCGGCTCGGCATGCTCGACGAGCGGATCCTGCTGGCGCACTGTGTCTACTTAAGCGACACCGATTTCGAGAAGCTCGCCCGTCCGAACGTCTCGGTGGCCACGAACCCCGCCAGCAACATGAAGCTGGCCAACGGCTTCGCGCCGGTTCCCCGGATGCTGAAGAAGGGAATCCGGGTCTGCCTCGGAACGGACAGCGCCGCGAGCAACAATGCCCTGAACATGTTCGGGGAAATGCACCTGCTGTCGATGGCGCAGAAGGGAGCCGCGAAGGACGCGCTGGTTCTGCCGGCGGAGGAGACGCTCCGTATCGCCACGAGGAACGGCGCCGAGGCGATCGGCCGGGAGGATCTCGGCGAGATCGCGGTCGGGCGCACGGCCGATGTGATCCTGATCGACGAGCGCGAGCCGAACCTGCGGCCTCTCTACAGCCGGAAGGCTTCCCTCGTCTACTCGGCGAACGGCATGGAGGTTTCGGATGTGATGATCAACGGACGGATCGTGATGCGGGACCGGAACTACACCACCATTGACGCGGAAAAAGTATACTACGAGACGGAAAAGATCGCGGACCGGTTCCGCAGATAAGGAGGATCGGATCGAATGAGTGAGATCAGAGATATGGCCTGCGCGGAGTCCGGAAACCGGAAGATCGACTGGGTCGAGGCGCATATGCCGGTGCTGAAGAGCATCTGTGAGGATTTCAGCAGGACGAAGCCTTTCGAGGGCGTGAAGGTCGCGCTGTCGGTGCATCTGGAGGCGAAGACCGCGTACCTCGCCTGTGTGTTCCGCGCCGGCGGAGCGGAGGTCTATGCGACCGGGAGCAACGTGCTGTCGACGCAGGACGATGTGGCGGCGGCGCTCGTCACCCGCGGCATTGAGGTCTTCGCGTGGCACGGGGCAACGGAGGAGGAGTACAGTCATCACCTCTCCTGTGTGCTCCGCGTGGGACCGCAGATCATCATCGACGACGGCGGCGATCTGGTGAACATGATGCACCGGGATTACCGGGATCTGATCCCGGGGGTGATCGGCGGGTGCGAGGAGACGACCACCGGGATTCACCGGCTGATCGCCATGGACCGGGCCGGTGAGCTGAAATTCCCGATGATGCTGGTCAACGACGCGGAGATGAAGCACCTCTTCGACAACCGGTACGGTACCGGCCAGTCCGTCTGGAACGCCATCGACAAGACGACGAACCTGATCGTCGCGGGCAAGCAGGTCGTGGTGGCCGGCTACGGCTGGTGCGGCAAGGGCGTCGCGATGCGGGCGAGAGGGCTCGGCGCCCGTGTGATCGTCACCGAGGTGGATCCGGTGAAGGCCATCGAGGCCGTGATGGACGGCTACGCGGTGATGCCGATGATGGAGGCGGCGCCGCTGGGCGATGTCTTCGTCACGGTCACCGGCTGCAAGGGCGTGATCACGATGGAGCATATGCTCCGTATGAAGGAAGGCGCGATTCTCACCAACGCGGGCCACTTCAACGTGGAGGTGGATTATCAGGCGCTGGAGGATCAGTGCGTCCGGAAGGAGCTGCGCCGCGAGAATATCGTCGGATACACGCTGAAGAACGGCCGCTCGGTCAATCTGATCGGCGAGGGCCGGCTCGTGAATCTGGCGGCCGGAGACGGCCATCCGGCGGAGATCATGGATATGAGTTTCGCGGTTCAGGCGCTGGCCGCGGAATATCTGGTGAAGCACAGAGACGACCGTCTTCCGATGATCAACCGGGTGCCCGCGTCGATTGACCGGGAGATCGCGGAGCGGAAGCTTCGCTACCTCGGTATGGAGATCGATCATCTGACGCCGGAGCAGGACGCGTATCTCAACAGCTACAATGTCTGAGCCGAGAGGCCGGCGGACGAAGCCCGGCCATACGGGGCAGGAACTGAACGTGAGGAAGCGGCGGGGACGGACCAATCGGTCCGTCCCCGCCGCTTCCCTGTGTATGGGCTTCAGTCTGCCGGGTTCGGGCGAGTATTTCCCGGCGGGAATTTGAGCCGGGTGAAATTTTCCGGAACACGCGCGGCGCACGGTCTGCGCCGCGCTGTGAGGGAGCGGCAGAGGTTTGCGCCTCCGGTCCTCGTTATGATCAGGCTCCCATCTCCACCCGGACATGCACGGTCTTTTTTGACGCGTCGAAGGGAATGATGCAGCCTTCAACCGGTACGCCGTCCACGGTCATCGACTTCACGCCCTTTTCAGCCCCGTTCGTGATCACGTCGATCTGATACGTGACGCCGCGGTAACGGCGCTGAATCCGGAAGTCGCCGAAATCGCGGGGTACGCAGGGATTGATTTCGAGCCCCTTCAGCGTCGGATAAACGCCGAGAATATACTGGGAGATATTCACGAACGTCCAGGCCGCGGTGCCGGTGAGCCAGCTGTTCTTACCCTGGCCGAAGTACCGGGCGTCGCGCCCCGCGACCATCTGGGAGTAGACATAGGGCTCGGTCTTGTGGATGTCGCTCTTCTCCTGAAGGTATGCGGGGCAGGTCTTCCGGTAGACCTCGAAGGCACGGTCCCCGTGGCCGAGCACCGTCTCGGCGATGGAGATCCAGGGGTTGTTGTGGCAGAAGATACCGGCGTTTTCCTTATATCCCGGCGGGTAGGAGGAAATCTCGCCCAGCTCGAGATGATACCGGGTGTAGGCGGGCTGGAGGATCATGATGCCGTATTCCGTATCGAGATATTTCCGGACGGATGCCAGCGCCTGCTCCGCCTGACCGCCTTCCTTTCCCACGCCGGCCAGCACACAGAAGCCCTGCGGCTCGATGTAGATTTTGCCTTCCTCGCATTCCCGGGAACCGACCTTGTGTCCGAAGGCGTCGTAGGCGCGGACGAACCACTCGCCGTCCCAGCCGGTGCCGAGCAGCGTCTTCTCCATCTCCTCCACCTCAGCCCGGGCGCCGGCGGCCTCCTCCGTTTTTCCGAGAAGGTCACAGAGATCCGCGTATTCGCGCCCGTACTTGACGAACATACCGCCGATGAAGACAGATTCCGCCACCGGCCCCTCCGACGGTCCGAAGGTCTGGAACGCCTCGCCCGGATGCTCCGAGAAGCAGTTGAGGTTCAGACAGTCGTTCCAGTCGGCGCGTCCGATGAGCGGCAGCCCGTGCGGCCCCTTGTGAGTAGCGGTGAAGCGGAAACTGCGGGTCAGATGCTCAAAGAGCGGCGTGGCTTTGGATTCATCATTGTTGTAGGGCACCAGCTCCTCAAGGATGCTCAGATCGCCGCTCTCCCGGACGTAGGCCGATGTGCAGGCGATCAGCCAGAGCGGATCGTCGTTGAAGCCCGATCCGATATCCGAGTTCCCTTTCTTTGTGAGCGGCTGGTACTGGTGGTAGGCCGATCCGTCCTCGAACTGTGTCGACGCGATGTCGATGATGCGCTGGCGGGCGCGGTCCGGGATCAGGTGGACGAAACCCAGCAGATCCTGACAGGAATCACGGAATCCCATGCCCCGCCCGATACCGGACTCGAAGTAGGAGGCGGAGCGGCTCATATTGAAGGTGACCATGCACTGGTACTGGTTCCAGATATTGACCATCCGGTTCACCCTGTCGTTCTTCGTCTCCACATGGAAGGCGGAGAGCAGGTCCTTCCAGTAATCCTTCAGTTCACGGAAAGCCCGCTCCACGTCGGCGTCGGTCCGGTAGCGGGCCAGCAGGCGCCGGGCCGGCTCCTTGTTGATGACGCCCGGAGCCTCCCACTTCCGGTCCTCCGGATTCTCACAGTATCCGAGGACGAAGACCAGGGAACGGCTCTCGCCCGGCTTCAGCGTGAGGTTGATCTGATGGGACGCCACGGGATACCATCCGGACGCCACGGAGTTCGTATCCGCGCCGGCAAGCACCGCCTCCGGGCGGTCCGGTCCGCCGTAGGTGCCGATAAAGGCGTCTCTTGACGTATCAAAGGCATCCACCGGCGCGTTGACGGCGTAGACGGCGAAATGATTGCGCCGCTCCCGATACTCGGTCTTGTGATAGATGACAGAACCCTCCACCTCCACTTCACCGGTCGAAAGATTGCGCTGGAAATTCGTCATGTCGTCCATCGCGTTCCACAGGCACCATTCCACATAGGAAAAGAGGCGGATCTCCTTCGTCTCTTCCGAAGTGTTGGAGAGACGGAGCCGCTGGACCTCGCAGGTATCCGTCAGCGGGACGAAGCAGAGAAGGTCCGCACCGATGCCGTTTTTTGAGGAACGGAAACGGCTGTATCCGAGACCGTGGCGGCACTCGTAGGTGTCCAGCTCCGTCTGGGTCGGCTGCCATCCAGGATTCCAGACCGTGTCCCCGTCTTTAATATAGAAGTAGGTTCCGTTGTTGTCATAGGGAACGGAATTGTAGCGGTAGCGGGTGAGTCGGAGCAGCTTCGCATCCTTATAGAAGGAGTAGCCTCCGCAGGTATTGGAAATCAGAGTGAAGAAATCCCGGCATCCCAGATAGTTGATCCAGGGCAGCGGAGTTCTCGGCGTGGTGATGACGTATTCCATCGCCTCATCATCGAAGTGTCCGAAATTCATAGATAGTCTCCTTTGTGAAAAGTTGTCTGAGAACTTTTCGAAAACGATTAAGTTAATCCCTTCCCTCCTGGGTGCTTATTATTATAAAGAGGGAAAAGACCGAAATCAATGGGTTTTTAAGGCATTTTCGGAAGGACGGGAAGAGACTGAAAACATGTCGAAACGGGACGGGACGGAATGTTTCAGGGTTTCGACGCGGGATTTTTATTGATGTTGCGAAATAATGCCGCTTACTATTTGAACAATCTGACAAAATAATGTCATAATCACGGAAAAAACATAAAAAAGCTTGCACAAACGGGCAAAATGAACTATATTGAGGCTGCGAAAACGATTAAGGAAACACAGAGAGACGGAAAGGAGGGCCCGGAGATGGTATCCATGCGGGATATTTCTCTTCGATGCGGCGTGTCTGTGGCGACCGTCAGCAAAGCCCTCAACAACCACAGTGACATCTCGGAAGCCACCAAGCAGATGGTGAGAGCGGCCGCGCAGGAGATGGGGTATTTCCCCAACGCTTCCGCAAGGGCGCTGAAGACCAGCCGGTCCTACAATGTCGGTGTTCTGTTCGTCGACCGGGCGGGCAACGGCCTGATGCAGGACTACTTCGGTTCGATCCTCAACAGCTTCAAGGACAAGGTGGAATCGGAAGGCTACGATCTTACGTTTCTCAACGCCAATCGGACGAACCACAGAATGACGTTTCTTGAGCACAGCCGCTACCGCGGTCTGGATGGTGTTGTGGTCGCCAACGTGGACTTCAATCAGGAGGAGGTCGCGGAGCTGATCCGGAGCGAGATCCCGGTGGTCACCATCGACCACACCTACGACAGCAAGCCGTCCGTTATCTCGGACAATATCGGAGGTATGCGGGCGCTGGTCACCTACGCGGCGGAGATGGGGCACCGGCGGATCGCCTACATCACCGGCGGCGATCAGTCCCCGGTCACGAGAAACCGGATCGGATCCTTCTATCACACGCTGGAAAGTCTTCAGATTCCGGTGCGGGAGGAGTATGTGACGGACGGTGACTACCGTAACCCGGAGCGCTGCTGCGAGGTCACGAAGCGGCTGCTGGATCTTCCGGAGCCGCCGACCTGTATCCTGTACCCGGATGATCTGGCCGCCATCGGGGGTGTCAACGCACTGAAGGAGAGGGGGCTTTCGATCCCTGAGGATGTTTCCATCTGCGGCTACGACGGCATCGATATCGCGAGAATGCTTGAGCCGAAGATCACCACGATCGAACAGGACACGGCGTCTATCGGACGGATCGCGGCTGAGAAGCTCATCGGGATGATCGAGCACCCGAAGACGGCGCTGATCGACCGGACCGTGGTGGAGGGGAGGCTGCTGAAGGGCAATTCCGTGAGGAATCTGACCCGGCAGGAGTAAAAACAGTATGCCCGGGCGGCCTGCTGATGCGCCGCCCTGCATAATACATTTCTCACAAGCAACAATAAGAGGAGGAACAATATGAACAGAAAGAAAATGGTCAGCACAGCTCTGGCGGCCGCTCTGGTCGCAGCGATGGGTGCCACGACGGTCGTCAGCGCGGCGACGCCGGTCGCGAACAATGATCTCGCCTACAAGGGTGACATCAACCTGATGCATTTCTCGACATCCGAAGAGGCGGAAGGCAACGGCGGCTCCGACGGCTTCCGGACAACGCTGAAGGCGTGGGAGGACGCGCATTCGGATATCAGCGTCAAGGAGAACGTTCTCGCCAATGACGAGTACAAGACCCAGATCGCCACGCTGGCGGCGGCAGGCGATCTTCCGGATGTCTTCCTGCTTCAGGGTATGAACACGAAGCAGTGGGCGAAGCAGGGCCTGATCATGGATCTCACCGACACGATCAAGGCTTCTCCTTACTACGATGACTATGAGCAGGACTATTTCACACCGTTCAAAGACGGCGACAAGGTTTACGGCTATCCGGTTCTGACCGGCGGCACCTGCACCGTTGTGATCTATGACAAGCAGATGTGGAAGGACGCCGGATACGACAAGTTCCCGGATAACTGGGATGATGTGGAGAAGGCTTCCGAGTACTTCAACGGAAAGGGCATCACCACGGTGGCGTTCGGAAACGGCGGTCAGTGGCAGGCCAACTCCGACTTCCTGAGCACGCTGGGCGACCGTTACACCGGCAAGGACTGGTTCCAGAGCCTGATCGACGGCAGCGGCGCGGCTTTCACGGACGACAAGTTCGTGGCAGCGCTGAAGGAGATGCAGCATCTCTTCACCGAGACGAAGATCTTCAACGAGGACTTCAACTCCGTCACCAACGAGGATGCGCGTGAATATTACATCAGCGGCGACGCGGCGGCCTTCATCGGCGGAAACTGGGATGAGTCCTACATCGCGGCTACGCTGAAGGCGGACGACGAGGACAAGTACAACAACATCGGATTTGCGGTTCTTCCGCAGCCGGCGGATGCGACCGAGGATGCCGACTCCCAGAACATCGGCCTTGGCTACGCGGTGGCCTTCAACAGCAAGGTCGCGGATGATCCGGACAAGCTGGCGGCCTGCATCGATCTGGCTCAGGAACTGACCGGACCGGCTTTTGCCTCCTATGTGGCTGAGAAGTACGCCCTCGGCGGACTGACCAAGGTGGACGACGTCGACCTCTCCAAGTTCGATCAGGTGGTTCAGGACTTCTACAACTACAGCTATGTCGACACAACGAAGTGCGAGATCTATGACTCCTACATCAACAGCGCGGTCTGGGGCATCATGAATCAGGATCTTCAGAGCATGCTGAACGGAGAGAAGTCTCCGGAGGATGTGGCGAAGGACGCGCAGGACGCGTATGAGCAGAACTATCTGGCTGACGCGGCCGGCACGGCTTCGACGGCGGACGTTGAATCTTCGGCATCCTGACACGGACGTTTCCGAGATACGTCGGACGCGCAGTCAATACGGGCCGTTCCACCTGCTTTGAGGGGGCGGGTGGAACGGCTTTTTCCGACATTCAGATTGAGAGGGGGAGTCAGATATGCTGACAACCATCAAACCGAAGCACAGAACCGTTTTTCTCTATCTTCTGGTTCCCGTCGCGATGTTTGTCTTCACGGTGTTTGTGCCTCTGATCACGGCCTTCGTCTACAGCTTCTTCGAATGGAAGGGCGGGCCGAACAAGAGCTTCATCGGATTCCAGAACTACAGCCAGCTTTTCCATGACAAGATCTTCTGGCAGGCCTTCGGTCACAACATCTATCTGGTAGTGGCCTGCATCATCGGGCAGGTCGGCATCGCGTTTGTCATGGTGATGCTGGTCAATTCCAAGACGGCCAGACTAAAAGGCATCCACCGGACGTTCGGCTTCTTTCCGAGCACCATCGCGGCGGTCTGCATCGGCCTGATCTGGAACATGATCTATCACTACAGATACGGTCTGATCAACTGGTTTCTAAAGGCCATCGGCCGGGGCGACCTCTGTCAGGTCTGGCTGAATGACTCCAAGCATGTCATGCTGTACGTCACGATCCCGCTGATCTGGCAGTACATCGGCTATTATATGGTGATCATTCTTTCCGCGATCGCCTCGATCGACACGGAGATTTTCGAGAGTGCCGAGATCGACGGGGCCAACGGCTTTCAGAAAGCAGTTTATATCACGCTGCCGCTGATCAAGAACACGATGCTCGTCTGCATCACACTCTGCATTGCCGGAAACATGAAGGCCTTCGACAACATTTACGTCATGACGTCCGGCGGACCCGGAACATCGTCGATGGTGATGGCGATGTACGGATATACGGTCTCGTTTGAGCAGTCCAACATGGGCTACGGGAGCTGCATTTCCGTCGCGATCTTCGTCCTGTCGCTGGCCGTGATCGGCGGCTCGCAGTGGGCGATCAGAAAAGCAACCGAAGGGAAGGAGGCGTGAGCACTATGGCAGCAGCCGCGGCAACAGTCAGAAAATCGTCCGCGCTCTCGGCCGGCGCAAAGATCCGGCGGGGAATCGGCGGTTTCTTCATCAATCTGATTCTGATCGTTTTTTCGATCTCATGCATTTTCCCGATTATCTGGATGCTGTACTCGTCGCTGAAGGAAAAGCGCGTGTTCAACGCCGACATCGTGGGCCTTCCGAAGCATCCGACGCTTGTCAACTATATCCGGATTCTGACGAACCCGGATTACCATCTCGCTCAGTCCATGCTGAACAGCGTCCGGACCACGGCGATTTCGATCGTGGCGATCATCCTCTTCAGCTTTATCGTCGGCTACATCCTCGCACGGGTGAAATTCAGAGGAAACCGGGCGCTCTACGTGATGTTCCTGATGGGTATGCTGATCCCGATCCACTCGCTGCTGGTTCCGATCTATGTGGTTTTCAAGCAGTGCGGCATCTCGAACAAGTGGTATACGCTGCTTCTTCCGTATATCTCCTTCGGCCTGCCGATGGGCATCTTTCTGGTGGAAGGGTTCGTCAAATCGATCCCGACGTCACTCGAGGAGGCGGCGGCCATCGACGGAAGCTCCTTCTCCCAGACGCTCTGGCAGATCATTTTTCCGATCTGCCGCCCGATTCTGACGACGGTCGGCATCATTCAGGTGTTCGGGTGCTGGAATGAATTCTCCTTCGCGCTGGTCCTGATCAAGGATGTGTCGCTCCAGACTGTACCCCTGGCGCTGACGCAGTTCAAGGGCCAGTTCGCTTCCGATTATCCGAAGCAGATGGCGGCGATGCTGATCACCATGGCTCCGGTCGTCATCCTCTACTTTATCTTCAGCAAGGAGATCATCAAGGGAATGGTCTCCGGCGCGGTGAAGGGATAAACAGCTGTTTCACAGACAGGAAGACACGGCGGGCCGCCGCTCCGGGCAGAAACCGGGACGGCGGCCCGCCGTATGACAGGACGGCTTCCGGCTCCTCTCCGCCCCGTCGGGACCGGAAGCCGCTTTACGCGGCACGCCGCGTCCGCTATAATCAGACTGTTTCCGAAAAGGGCGGACGGGGGAGAGCATCCTCCGTCCTGCTGTTCCTGCGGGCGGAGAAACGGAGGAGCCATGAGAATCTGGGCGAGGATCTGGAAGGACAACCATCTGCTGCGGGACACGGTGGTCGAGGACTGCAGCGACGACACGAGGACACACCGGATATTTCATTGTCTGAATGAGGTCTGCATGATCTTCGATCTGGCCGTGCCCCAGTGGCTTGACGTCAATGTCCGGGAGTTTCAGCGCACGTCGAAGACCCGGTTCCGGCGGGACAGCTTCATCGAAGACGTGGACTTCGATTATCTGGAATTTGAAGTGCTTGAGGAATGAGAAAGGGAAGAGTGCGGTAGTGATGCATGACAGACTGACGAAGGGCGATATTGAGAAAATGCAGGCCGAAATCGATGAGCGCAGGCTGAAGCTGCAGCCTCAGCTGATCGCGGAGGTGCAGGAGGCCAGAGCACAGGGCGATCTGTCGGAGAATTTCGAGTACCACGCGGCGAAGAGCGCGAAGCGGCAGAATGAGAGCCGGATCCGCTACCTCGAGAATATGATCAAGACGGCCGTCATCATCGAGGACCACGCGGCGGCGGACGAGGTGTCGATGGATAAGAGCGTAGAGGTCTATTTCCCCGAGGACGACGAGACAGAGACTTTCCGGATCGTGACGACGATCCGCGGCAACTCGCTGAAGAACCTGATCTCCATCGACTCGCCGCTGGGGCGGGCGCTGCTGCACCACAAGGCCGGCGACACCGTCCATGTGAAGGTGAACGAGAACGCCGGCTACGACGTGGTGGTGAAGCGGATCGGCGCGGACGAGGGAGAGGCCGGCGACACGATCAGGGCGTTCTGAGCGAATTCTTTCG
Organism: Chordicoccus furentiruminis; assembly: GCF_019355395.1. GTDB lineage: Bacteria > Bacillota > Clostridia > Lachnospirales > Lachnospiraceae > Chordicoccus > Chordicoccus furentiruminis. Next base: position 1,275,744 of record NZ_CP048829.1, on the reverse strand, counting down.
TCAAAGTGGCAACGAATTCATACTTTTTTTGTACAGGCTTCCATAGCGTTTCCATACAGGCTGACAGTATACTGTGTGTAACAGTTCAAAGACAGCAGAGACGGGCTTGAGAGAATCGTTTTTCTGATCGGCCGGCTGTGCCGATGCTAATCTTTCAGGAGGATAAAACCAATGGCAAGTCTTTCACTTGAGCATATTGACAAGACCTATCCGAACGGATTCAAGGCGGTCAAGGATTTCAACCTCGATGTCGCGGACAAGGAATTCATCATCTTCGTCGGACCGTCCGGCTGCGGAAAGTCCACGACGCTCCGTATGATCGCCGGCCTTGAGGATATCACGGGCGGTACGCTGAAGATCGACGGCAAGGTGATGAACGATGTCGAGCCGAAGGACCGTGATATCGCGATGGTCTTCCAGAACTATGCTCTGTATCCGCATATGACCGTGTATGACAACATGGCGTTCGGCCTGAAACTCCGCAAGGTCCCGAAGGATGTCATCGACAAGCAGGTCAGAGAGGCGGCCAAGATCCTTGATCTTGATCAGCTCCTTGACAGAAAGCCGAAGGCTCTGTCCGGCGGCCAGAGACAGCGTGTCGCGATGGGCCGTGCGATCGTCCGTAACCCGAAGGTCTTCCTGATGGACGAGCCGCTGTCCAATCTGGACGCGAAGCTCCGTGTTCAGATGAGAACCGAGATCTCCAGACTGCATCAGAGACTCGGCGCGACGATCATCTACGTCACGCATGACCAGACCGAGGCGATGACGCTCGGAACCAGAATCGTCGTGATGAAGGCCGGCGAGGTTCAGCAGATCGATACTCCGCAGAACCTTTATGATCATCCGTGCAACCAGTTCGTGGCCGGATTCATCGGCTCGCCGCAGATGAACTTCATGGACGCGAAGGTGTCCGCGAAGGGCGGCCAGGTGACAGTCGAGGTCGGCGGCCATACCCTTGAGGTTCCGGCCGACAAGGCGTCCGCCCTGAAGGCTTATGATGGCAAGACGGTCGTGCTCGGCATCCGTCCGGAGGACGTCCACGACGAGAAGGAATATCTTGAGAAGTACGCCAACGCGACGATCGAGGCGCCGATCCGCGTCTACGAGCTGCTCGGTGCTGAAGTGTTCCTGTATTTCGATTTCGCGGGCTCCCAGATGACTGCCCGTGTGAATCCGAGAACGCCGGCAAGAGCAGGCGACACCGTGAAGTTCGCGTTCGATATGAGCAAGACGCATTACTTCGAGAAGGATACAGAGAAGACCATCACGGACTGAAGCCTGTGACGGATCGGACGAGGCTGTATGCCGCCCCGGCGGCGTACAGCCTTTTAATATGGCCTCATTTATGGTAAAATGACCCAAATGCCTGTTCGCGCGGACCGTGTTTCTTTCATCCGGAGGCGCGAACGGGCTGACGGGCGGAGAGGCGCCAGCCCGGGCACGACGGGCAGTCGAAGGAACCGCCCGCCCGGAAGAATCCATTTCGAGGCAAAGGCAGGAGGAGAGAATGAGCGGTCAGGATGACCTGAAGCGGGCGCTCGGCGAGCTGAATCGGGTAACCGGACTTCATCTGACGGTGGAGGAAGAAGGACCTGACTCCGGGGAGACGGCCGAACGGATCGGCATGCTGACCGAGGCATTCTCCGAGCGGTACGACAAGGCCGCGCTTCTCCGGGGCCTCCTTTTGGGGCAGATCCGGGAGGACCGCCTCTATCAGGCGGCTGCCCGGTTCCATCTTCCGGACCGTATCCGGCGCACGGTCTACCTGATCGAGTGCGCCTCTCAGCCAGGCGGCGATGCGGAGCGAGTGGTGAAATCCATGTTTCTGAGCCGGACAAGTGATCTTTTCTCGCAGCTGGATGAGCGGCGGATGGTCCTGATCCGGGCGGCTCAGTTTTCAGACACAGAGGAGAGCGCCGAACGGTTCGCCCATACGATCGTCGACATGCTGAACGCCGAGGCGATGACAGCGGTCCGCGTCGGGTACGACCGGCCTGCGGAGAGGCTGACGGAGCTGGCCGGAGCCTTGCGCCACGCGGCAGCGGCGCTTGAGATCGGACGGGTCTTCAACGCTGGAGAAACCGTGATGAGGTACGACCGGCTGGGCGTCGGACGGTTGATACACGATCTTCCGGAGGAGACCTGCCGCCTCTATCTGAAAGAGGTGTTCGGAACGGAGAGCCCGGAGGGACTCGATCAGGAGACGCTCGAGATCATCAATGCATTTTTTGAAAATAATCTCAACATATCCGAGACCGCGCGGCATCTCTATGTGCACCGCAACACGCTGGTGTACCGGCTGGAGAAACTGACCGCCGCGACAGGGCTGGATCTGCGGAACTTCGACGGCGCCATGAAGCTGCGGCTCGCGCTGATGATCTCCGACAGCCTTCGCGCACGGGCGGGGGGAGACGTACAGAGAAACATGCAACCGAAGGAGGGAATGAAATGAAGCTTCACACGAAGGGCGTGTATCTGCTTCACGGCACGGAACTTGCGGAGTCCTGCGCCGCGAGCCGGGACGACGCCGCGAAGGGGACGATGGCGTATTCGATTCTGGCCGCCCATAACACGTCAGGCAGCATGGACGAGCTGAAGATCCGTTTCGACGCACTGACATCTCATGATATCACCTATGTCGGCATCATTCAGACGGCACGGGCGTCCGGACTGACCAGGTTCCCGCTTCCCTATGTGCTGACGAACTGCCACAACTCGCTCTGTGCGGTGGGCGGGACGATCAATGAGGACGATCATGTCTTCGGACTGTCCGCGGCGAAGAAGTACGGCGGCATCTATGTGCCCCCGATGCAGGCGGTGATTCATCAGTACGCGCGGGAAATGCTGGCCGGCTGCGGACGGATGGTGCTGGGATCCGACAGCCATACGCGGTACGGCGCGCTGGGCACGATGGCGATGGGCGAGGGCGGTCCGGAGCTGGTGAAGCAGCTGCTGAACCGGACCTATGACATTCGCCGGCCCGGGGTGGTCGCGGTTTATCTCACCGGCAGCGTCCGGAAGGGCGTCGGGCCGCAGGACATCGCGCTCGCGATCATCGGCGAGGTCTTCCGGAACGGATATGTGAAGAACAAGGTGATGGAATTTGTCGGACCGGGCGTCCACGGCCTTTCGATGGACTACCGGATCGGGATCGACGTGATGACCACTGAGACCACCTGCCTCAGTTCCATCTGGACGACGGACGAGAAGACGGAGGAATACTTCCGGATCCACAAAAGACCGGAGGCGTACCGGACGCTGGAGCCGGCTGATACCGCGTGGTACGACGGCTGCATCGAGCTGGATCTGGGATCGGTGAAGCCGATGATCGCGATGCCGTATCATCCGAGCTGCACGTACACCATCGACGAGGTCAACGATCACCCGTACGAGATTCTGAAGGAGACGGAGGAGCGGGCGAAGGTGGCCTTCGGCGACAAAGTGAAGGTGGATCTCACCGGAAAGATCCGCGACGGCCGCCTGATGGTGGACCAGGGCATTATCGCCGGCTGTGCCGGCGGCGGGTTTGAGAACATCTGCGACGCGGCGGATATCCTGCGCGGCCGAAGCATCGGCAGCGGCTCGTTTTCGCTCAACGTCTATCCGGCCTCGATGCCGATCATGCGTGAGCTGATGAAGAACGGCACGCTGGCGGATCTCGTGGACGCGGGCGCGGTGATCAAGCCAGCCTTCTGCGGGCCCTGTTTCGGGGCAGGCGACACGCCGTCGAACAATGCGTTCTCGATCCGGCACTCCACGCGGAACTTCCCGAACCGGGAGGGGTCCAAGGTACAGGAGGGCCAGATTTCGTCCGTCGCGCTGATGGACGCTCGCTCGATCGCGGCGACGGCGGCGAATCAGGGACGGCTTACCAGCGCGGAGGAATACGACGGCGCGTTCACGAAGCCGGCTTATTTCTTCGATTCGCAGATCTACGCGAACCGCGTATTTGACAGCAAGGGACAGCCGGATCCTTCGGCGGAGCTCGTCTACGGACCGAACATCAAGGACTGGCCGGCAATGCCCGTGCTTCCGGAGAACCTTCTGCTGAAGGTGGTATCGGAGATCCATGACCCGGTGACGACGACGGATGAGCTGATTCCTTCCGGCGAGACTTCGTCCTACCGCTCGAATCCGCTGAAGCTGGCGTCCTTTGCTCTTTCGCGTAAGGATCCGGACTATGTCGGACGTGCACAGGAAGTGAAGAAGGCGGAGGATGCGCTGCTCGGAGACGGCGCGGACGGGATCGGCGCCGCGGCCGCGGCGCTCCCGGAGCTTGGCGGCGTGCTCGAGACGCTGAAGACCTCTCTCGGCTCCGCCCCGGAGACCGGAGAGCTCGGCGTCGGCTCCACGATCTTCGCCGTGAAGCCGGGCGACGGCTCCGCCCGCGAGCAGGCAGCCTCCTGTCAGAAGGTGCTCGGCGGATGGGCGAATATCGCGAATGAATACGCGACCAAGCGCTACCGCTCGAACCTCATCAACTGGGGCATGCTCCCGTTCCTGATCGGGCCGGGAGATCTGCCGTTTGCGAACGGCGACTGGATCTACATCCCCGGTGTGGCGGAGAAGATCAGGGAGAAGGCGCCGGAGATCACGGCCTATGTGGTGAAGGATGGCCGGACGGCTGCCTTTTCCATGAAGACCGGCGATCTGACGGATGACGAGAGAGAGATTATCGAAGACGGCTGTCTCATCAATTACTACAGAAATCACAGATGATGCATCCGGTAACAGAATGAAGGAAACATGAAGAAAATCATTAAAGAGATTCTGCCCTACGCGCTGATCGTTGGCGCGGTGCTGCTGCTCAACCGATTTGTGGTGATCAACGCGAAGATTCCGTCCCAGTCGATGGAGACGACGCTGATGATCGGCGACCGGCTCTTCGGGAACCGGCTCGCTTATCTGAACTCTGACCCGAAACGCTACGACATCGTGATCTTTCACTATCCGGACGACGAGTCCCAGCTTTTTGTGAAACGTCTGATCGGGCTTCCGGGCGATACGATTGAGGTGAAGAACGGCGTCGTTTACATCAACGGAGAGCACGACGACACGGACGACGAGTTTACTTCCACCGATCTCTACGATGACTTCGGTCCATACACGGTGCCGGACAACTGCTATTTTATGATGGGCGACAACCGGGCGCACAGCAACGACTCCCGGTTCTGGACGACGACCTGTGTGCGCCGCGATCAGATCGTGGCGCGGGCGGGCTTTCGATACTGGCCGCTCAACAAGATCGGCTTCGTCAATCAGTACAGCAGCAACTGAACAGCGGCGGACACATGATGCAAGGCCCGGCCTCAGGTATGGAGACATGCGGAGGCCGGGCCATTTGCCGTCCATTTGCCGTTCCGGAGCGGAGCGTTTTCCGCCATTCGCCAGCCCGGCCGGGCCTTTGCCGCCATCCGCCAGCCCGGCCGGGCCTTTGCCGCCATCCGCCAGCCCGGCCGGGCCTTTGCCGCCATCCGCCGGCCGGACCCGGAGCGTTTTCCGCCATTCGCCAGCCCGGCCGGGCCTTTGCCGCCATCCGCCAGCTCGGCCCGGGCCGAGCCCTGTCCGGACGTCAAAAGGTGTTGTACGGAGTTATTGAAACAGTTCTGTAAGTTTATAAAATGACAGAATATTAGCAATAAAATGCATTAATAAACAGGTAACAGATTGTTTACAAATGAAAATCTTGACAATTACCGGGCCGTTTGGTATAGTAAAGACAACAAAGAAAGGAACAAACTTCTTCAATCACCATTAACTCACTTGGCTGAGGCTGCAGAGGTGGAAAACCCCGGAGACGAGAAATCCGAAGTCAAACCTCAGAACAGAGAAGAAAAGGAAGAAGAACGCAGCGGAAGCGAAGAACCTGGGATAAAAGAGAGGAGGATGTTTCCATTGGGCACATCAGATGATCCGATCTACATAGCTCCTCAATATGATGGCGGCAGAGTCAGCAATTCCTCGCAAGAAAGCCATTTCTCTACAAGGTAAGAACTACCGGTAAGATTGAGTTGGAATCGAAAACGCGAAATGGTATATCCGCTGACTTATCATATTGAGCAGAACTGCCGATCCGGTAACGGAGAGAGTGATGAACCGATCGCCTGAGAACATTCCGAAAAGCCGATGTCAATCGGACATGGCGGAAAGAAAGCGGGAGGACATCAGAAAAGGGATATTAAATTTCTAAGTTTCCGATATCAGCTGCGTAAAGAAGCAGCGGGATAGAAAGGAAACGACGCGTCGGGAATTAAAATAAACATTCAATATAGATTCAACGGAAGCAGACAGACTTCAACCAAGAGAATGATCTTCAGGCATAGCGAAAATAAGTCCTGGATCACACGAGGTATTGAATCCAATTGAATAGCGATGAGTGTTAAGGCGGTCGCCGTACGGCAGTGATAGTACGACGACCGCTTGTTTTGTGCGGAAACGCAAGTCTTTTCAGCAGGATATCCGACATGTGTTTGAATGGCGGCCGGCTTTGCCTGATGCTGCGCTGGTAAGAGGATCAATCCCGATATTGTGCAATGCGCTCAAATCAAAACAAATAATTTGTGCGATCTGTACAGGATTGCACTTGATATCGATTTCAGCCCGCGCTATACTTTTCGCTGTACTTAAGTCAGACGAGCAAATAGAACAGGACAGGCTGTGACGAGAAGCGTCCGGAAAATGAATGGCGCAGAGAACTGTCGGCTGGTGCGAGACAGGACAGGACTTTCCGGAGAATCATCTCTGAGCTTCGGCGCGGAACGGCGGGATGCGTTCGGACGGCCGGTTTCGATCGGAATCGGGTGCGGGCAGCAGGAACGCTCAGTAAGAGCCGACGGAGGATCACCGTTATCAAAGATCGCGCATTGAAGGATGCGGCAGGCAGTGAAACGCGGAACGCAGATGAAGCGACCATCTGTGATTTGCGAAAGAGCGGCCCGGCCGGACCGGACGATGCGGCTGAGTGGTGTACGCGGAAGCGTATGCAGGAAGAGTGGTACCGCAGAGGTTCAAAAGCCTTTGTCTCTTCGGGCAGATTCAATCTGCCGTAGAGACAAAGGCTTTTGTTTTATTTGCCCGCCGCACCATCCAAAGGGGGATATGATCATGAAAACACTGGAACGCGTGAGTGGCTTCGTCGGCAAATGGATGGCGGCGATCGTAATCGCGGTCGCGGCTCTGGCTCTTTTCAAGCCGGAAGCCTGCAGCTGGATTTCCACATCCTGGATCAACTATCTGCTGGGCGTCGTCATGTTTGGTATGGGACTGACGCTGAAGCCGTCGGACTTCGCCGTCGTTTTCCGCAGACCGAAGGACGTCGTCATCGGCGCGGTGCTGCAGTTCACGCTGATGCCGCTGATCGCGTATGCGCTGACCGTTGTTTTCCGTCTGCCTGCTGAGCTCGCGGTTGGCGTTATTCTGGTCGGCACCTGCCCGGGCGGCACGTCCTCAAATGTCATGACATATCTCTCTCACGGCGATGTGGCGCTGTCTGTCAGCATGACGGCTGTGTCCACCATTCTCGCGCCGATCATGACGCCGCTGCTGACGCTGCTGTATGCGGGAAAGACCGTCGATGTCAATGTGGCCGCGATGTTCATTTCGGTAGTGGAGGTCGTTCTCCTTCCGATCGTCATAGGCTTTGTCGTCAACTACTTCTTCAGCAAATTCACCCAGAAGGCTGTGAAAGCCCTTCCGCTGGTCTCCACGGTGGCGATCGTGATGATCGTGGCGGCGGTGGTTTCCGCCAATTCCGCCCGTATCATGACGTCCGGCGCGCTGATCCTCGCCGTCGTGATCTGCCACAACCTGCTGGGCTATGCGTCAGGCTATGGACTGGCGAAGCTGCTCCGCCTCGACACGACGAAGTGCCGCGCGATCTCCATCGAGGTCGGCATGCAGAACTCCGGGCTCGCGACCTCTCTGGCTGCAACTCATTTCGCCCAGTATCCGCTTGCGACAATTCCGGGGGCGGTTTTCTCCGTATGGCACAACATCTCCGGAGCGCTTCTTGCTTCTTTCTTCAATCATCAGTCGGCGAAGCAGGCTGAGGAGCAGAAGACGGCGGCTGCGGAGAACTGACAGTCCGGTCCGATTCAGGGCTGCTTCCGCATAAAGACAATTGAAAAGCTCCGCTGAACATGATAAGGTAATAACGTTCATCGGAGGGCAGCCCGTACGAAAGAGATACGGAAAGCCGGATAAGATGACAGGCTGAGACGCCTGTTGATCTGTCCGGCTTCTTTTTTTTGCAGGAAGCGCGTCAGAGGAAGGGAGTATGGCTTATGAAAACCGGAAATGAACTGACACAGGGAAAGATCTACCCGGCACTGATCCGGTTTGCCTTTCCCGTTCTGGCGGCGCTGCTCCTGCAGTCGCTGTACGGAGCGGTGGATCTGCTGGTCGTCGGACGCTTTTCGACGTCGTCGGATGTGTCGGCCGTATCAAACGGCGCGCAGATCATGGCGACGCTGACCAATGTGATGGCCGCGTTCGCGATGGGCACCACCGTGCTGCTCGGACAGAAGACCGGGCAGGGCGACCGGAAGGGAGCCGGCGAGACGGTCGGGGCTTCGATTGCATTCTTTACGGCGGCCGGACTTGCGCTGAGTGTCATCCTCGCGCTTTCTGCACCTCAGACAGCCCGGATCATGAGGGTTCCCGACGAGGCGTTTGATGCGGCGGTTTCCTATCTCCGCATCTGCGGGGGCGGCATGCTGGTCATCACATGGTACAACCTGATCGGAAGCGTGTTCCGCGCGATCGGCGATTCCCGAACGCCTCTGATCGCGGTGGCGATCGCCTGCGCCGGCAATGTGACCGGGGATCTTCTTCTGGTGGCTGTCTTTCATATGGGCGCCGCGGGAGCCGCTGCCGCGACGGTCGCGGCGCAGGCGCTCTCCGTCGTGCTGTCGCTCTGGATGATCTCAAGGAAGCAGCTGCCATTTGCTTTCGACAGACAGTCGGTGAGATGGAACCATATGCTGATCGGGAAGGTGCTCGGCCTGGGAACGCCGATTGCCATCCAGGATTTCCTTGTCAGCATTTCCTTCCTGATTATTCTGGCAATCGTCAATACACTCGGCGTGACCGCGTCCGCGGGGGTTGGCGTCGCGGAGAAGGTGTGCGCGTTCATCATGCTTGTGCCGAGCTCCTTCATGCAGTCCATGGCGGCCTTTGTGTCTCAGAATTACGGGGCCGGCCGGATGGACCGCGCCCGGCGGGGGCTGCGCGACGCCATCCTGACGTCTCTCGCCATCGGAGCGCTGATGAGCGCGCTGAGCTTTTTCCGAGGCGGCGTGCTGTCCGGAATCTTCAGCGGCGACCCGAAGGTGATTCAGGCGAGCTGGGATTATCTCCGCGCCTACTCGATCGACTGCCTGCTGACCCCGGTTTTCTTCTGTTTCATCGGCTACTATAATGGAATCGGAAAAACGCGCTTCGTCATGCTGCAGGGCGTCATCAGCGCGTTCTGCGTCCGGGTGCCCGTTTCCTTCCTGATGAGCCGGCAGGTGCCGGTCTCGCTGTTCCATATCGGACTCGCCACGCCGGCGTCTTCCGCGTTGCAGATCGTGCTTTGCCTTTTGTATTACAGGCGTCTGAAGGCGCGGACCGCGGGAGAGAAAAGATCATGATGAACATGCAGACGGCGCGCGGAGGCGTGACAGGAAGAAAAAGGAGCTCCCGGATGAAGGTTATGCAGACGGCGCGCGGCAGCGTGCCGGGAAAGTGAAACGGACTGGAGATCAGCAGGCGGCAAAGGAGGCACGCCAATGGCAGAGATGAAGATCTTGTATGAGGACCGTTCGGTCCTTGTCGTCTGGAAGCCGGCCGGGATGGCAGTGGAATCGGCCAATGTGACGGAGGCGGACCTTGTGAGCCGGTTGCGGCTGCGCTTAAGGGAGCAGGGACGGAGCGGCGATGTGTTTCCCGTTCACCGGATCGATCAGCCGGTGGAAGGCATCGTCCTGTTTGCAAAGAATCCGAAGGCGGCGGCCGCTCTTTCGGAACAGCAGCGGGCCGGCCGGATCGTAAGGCGCTACCGGACGCTGGTCGGGGGAACGATCCCGGGAGAGGAGGGAACGCTCGTCGACTGGCTTGAGAAGGAGCCGGGAACCAACCGGACCCGCGTCGTGCCGGAGCCGAAGGAGAAACGGACGGGCCGCGGCGCGCCGAAGCGGAGCGAGCTTTCCTGGAGGAGAGTCGGAGACCGGACGCTTGAGATCACGCTGAAGACGGGGCGGCATCATCAGATCCGGGCGCAGCTCGCGCACGCGGGGATGCCGATCGCGGGCGACCGGAAGTACGGCGCGGCGGAAACGGCGCCGCCGCTTCCGCGCGGGGGCATCGCACTCTGCGCCGCGGAGCTTACCTTTTTCCACCCGGTGACGGGAAAGACAATGCATCAGACGGTCCGGCCCTCCTGGGAAAAACAGGAAAAGGAATAATTCGTTCTTTACAATTTTCGAGAGCGGGTATATACTCGCTAATCGTTAATATGTAGCCGGCTACAAATCAAAGGAGGGTCAATTGGACGATTCGATTCCGCTTCTGCTGAAGCGTATCAGTATCCGGATGCATCAGCGGGCTGACGCGGAGATGAAGAAGGAAGGACTGACCTTCGAGCAGGTCCGCGTGCTGGGGTGCCTCCGGGCGAACGGCGGATCCACGACGCAGAAGACGGTCGAGGCGCACCTTGATGTGGCGCATCCCACCGTTGTCGGGCTGGTTTCCCGTCTGCAGCGAAACGGCTTCATCACGGTTTCCGTCGATCCGGAGGACCGGCGGAACCGCCTTCTGACGCTCACTGCCCGCGCTGATGAGGGAGCTGCGCGAGCGGCCAAGCGGCGGAACCGTTTAAACGAGGAACTGATGAGGGGCTTCACGGATCAGGAAAGGAAAACACTGCAGACGCTGCTGACAAGGGTTCTGAATAATCTTGATCCCGGCTGCGCCGTGCGGACCGGGGCAGCCGCGGAGGCGGCGGAAGAAGGAAAGGAGTGATTGCATCGTATGGTTAGGACACTGCTGAAAAGCCTCAGAGAGTACAGAAAGCCGTCGCTTCTGTCGCCGCTTTTCGTATCCATGGAGGTCATTCTCGAGTGCATTATCCCGCTGGCCATGGCGTCTCTCATCGACCACATGAACGGGTCGTCCATGACGCCGATCCTGACGGACGGCGCGGTGCTGGTCGTGATGTCGATGGGATCGCTGTTCTGCGGGCAGATGGCGGCGCGTCAGGCGGCCAAAGGCTCGACGGGCTTTGCGAAGAACCTTCGCCAGGACATGTTTTTTCAGATTCAGCGATTTTCCTTCGCGGATGTGGACCGCTTCTCCACGTCCTCGCTGGTAACACGGATGACCACGGACGTTACGAACGTGCAGAACGCGTATCAGATGATCATCCGCACCGCGGTACGGACGCCGCTCATGATCGTCTTTTCGGTCATCATGGCGTGGCACATCAACAGCCGCATGTCGCTGATCTTTCTCGTGATTCTTCCGGTGACGGGAGTCTCGCTGTTCGGAATCGCGGCCGGGGTTCATCCGATTTTCGTGCGCATTTTCAAGAAATACGACGCCATGAACAATTCCGTTCAGGAGAATGTCAGCGGAATCCGGGTCGTCAAATCCTTCGTCCGCGAGGACTATGAGAAGGAAAAATTCGGCCGGGCCTCGGAGGAGGTACGGCGCGACTTCACTCGTGCGGAGAAAATCCTCGCGTTCCACAGTCCGATCATGATGGCCAGCATCTATATGTCGATGCTGCTGGTCAGCTACTTCGGGGCGCGCCTCATTATCAGCACGGGCGCCACGGCGCTCACGACCGGCGAGCTGTCCTCCCTGATCAGCTACGGCGTGCAGATCCTCGCCGCGATGATGATGCTGACGATGGTATTCGTCATGACGATCATCTCTCAGGAATCGGCGGAGCGAATCACGGAGGTTCTGAGCTTCCGGAGCACGCTGACTTCACCGGAGAACGGCGCCACCGAAATCCCCGACGGCAGCATTTCCTTCCGGAATGTCTCGTTCAAGTATTCGAAGCACGGAAAGAAGATGGCACTTTCGGACATTAATCTGACGATTCCGTCCGGTTCGACGGTAGGCATCATCGGATCGACCGGCTCCTCCAAGACGACGCTGGTTCAGCTGATCCCGCGGTTCTATGACGTCACGGAGGGCGAAGTGGACGTGGGCGGCCTCGACGTCCGGAAGTACGATCTCAAGTCGCTCCGGAACGCCGTGGCGGTCGTGCTTCAGAAGAATGTCCTGTTCTCGGGTACCATTTCCGAGAATATGAGGTGGGGAAAGAAGGACGCGACGGACGAGGAGATTCTCCGCGCCTGCCGTCTGAGCCAGGCGGACGAGTTCGTCCAGCAGTTCCCGATGAAGTATGACACCTACATCGAGCAGGGCGGATCGAATGTCTCCGGCGGACAGAAGCAGCGGCTCTGCATTGCCCGCGCTCTGCTGAAGAAGCCGAAGATTCTGATTCTGGACGATTCCACATCCGCGGTCGATACGAAGACCGACGCGCTGATCCGCCGTGCCTTCCGGGAGGAGATCCCGGAGACCACGAAGATCATCATCGCGCAGCGTGTTTCCTCGGTCGAGGACGCGGATCAGATTCTCGTGATGGACGGCGGACGGATCGTCGAGCAGGGGACGCACGCGGAGCTGATGGCGAAGAACGGCATTTATCGTGAAACCTACGATTCACAGATGAAGGGAAAGGAGGCGTGAAGGCGATGGAAAAGAAAAATGAAGCGGTCCGGCCGGAGGAGAAGGTCAGACCGGACGATGCGGAGAGCAGGCCGGGGCGGAAGAAAGGCCGCGAGGCGCTTCCGGTTAAAAAAGGAACCTTCGGCCGCCTGATGAAATATGTGTTCGCCCATTACCGGGCACGTCTGACCGTGGTCCTCGTCTGCATCGTGATCGCGGGCATCGCATCCACAGTGGCGGTATCCTTCCTGCAGCGGCTCATCGACGACTGCATCACGCCGGGCATCACGGAGGGGCTTGACACGGTCTGGCCGCAGCTCATTCGGATCGTGACCACGATGGCCTGCATCTACGCGGCCGGTGTCATGGCGTCACTGATCTACACCAGACTGATGGCGACGGTGACGCAGGGAACGCTGGACGATTTCCGGAGAGATATGTTCAACCGGATGCAGAGCCTTCCGATCCGTTATTTTGACACGCATGCTCACGGCGACATCATGAGCACGTATACCAACGACACCGACGCGATCCGGCAGATGATCGGCCAGTCGATCCCGATGGTGATCCAGTCGATGCTCGCGATCGCGGCGATCTTCATCATGATGCTTTATTACAGCGTCTGGCTTACGCTCGCCGTTCTTGTGGTTCTGTTCGTGATGTCGCGGATCTCGAAGAAATTCGCCGGCGATTCCGCCCGCTTCATGGTGAGACAGCAGGGGTCGCTCGCTAAGGAAGAGGGCTTCGTCGAGGAGATGATGGAAGGCACGAAGGTCATCAAGGTCTTCTGTCACGAGGAGGAATCCGAGAAGGATTTCATGAAGATCAACGAGCAGCTCTTTGAGGACAGCAACCGGGCGAACGCCGCCGGCAACGTGCTGATGCCGATTCTGATGAACGTCGGCAACCTGATGTACGTGCTGCTGGCGTTCACCGGCGCGACGATGGCTTACTTAGGTGCACGTAATGTCGGCCTCGGCGGTCTCGGTACGATGACGGCCGGCATCATCATCTCGTTTCTGAGCATGGCGCGCCAGCTGTCCCAGACCGTCGGTCAGGTGTCGATGCAGGTTCCGATGATCACGATGGGACTTGCGGGCGCGGGACGCGTCTTTGACCTCATCGATCAGCAGCCGGAGCAGGACGAGGGATATGTCACGCTGGTCAACGCGGAGAGAAATGCAGCCGGTGAGATCGTCGAGTCGGATCGGCCGACCGGGATGTGGGCGTGGAAGCATTTCCACAAAGCGGATCTGACGACCACCTACGTGGAGCTGCGCGGCGACGTGGTGCTTGAGCATGTGGATTTCGGATACACGCCGGAAAAACAGGTACTCCACGACATTTCGCTCTATGCGAAGCCGGGCCAGAAGATCGCCTTCGTCGGCGCCACCGGCGCGGGGAAGACGACGATCACCAATCTGATCAACCGTTTCTACGATATCCCGGACGGTAAGATCCGCTACGACGGCATCAACATCAACAAGATCCGCAAGCCGGATCTCCGCCGCTCTCTCGGCGTGGTGCTTCAGGACGTGAACCTCTTCACCGGTACCGTGATGGAAAACATCCGGTACGGCAGACTGGACGCCACGGACGAGGAGTGCGTCGAGGCGGCCCGACTCGCCAACGCCGATGACTTCATCACCCGGCTGCCCGACGGGTATCAGACGATGCTGACGGCGAACGGCTCGCAGCTTTCACAGGGCCAGCGGCAGCTGATCTCCATCGCCCGCGCGGCGGTGGCGGATCCGCCGGTGATGATCCTGGATGAGGCGACCTCTTCCATCGATACGCGGACCGAGGCGCTTGTGCAGAAGGGAATGGACAATCTGATGAAGGGCCGCACCGTGTTCGTCATCGCGCACAGGCTTTCGACGGTCCGGAACTCGGACGCGATCATGGTGCTGGATCACGGCCGGATCATCGAACGCGGCACGCACGACGATCTGCTGAAACAGAAGGGAACGTACTACCAGCTGTATACGGGTGCGTTCGAGCTCGAATAAAATGATCACAGGAAAAGAAAACAGGGAGCACGTCTGTCAGAATGAGGCAGATGTGCTTCCTGTTTTCGGTTCTGTGTATTCGCGCCGGCGTGAATGCGGACAGGGATTCGTGCGCAGCGATATGTGCAACCGGTCAGTGTGATCAGCATAAAAAACGGCCGCTCAGACGAGCGGCCGTTTTTGCTTTCAGATGAAATTACTTTGCAGCAGCTTCAAGGCCGGAGATGGCGGAATCATCAACGGAAACGGCTACGTCCTCAGCAGACTCAGCGCCGGAAGTCGTGTCGGACGGGCTGACAGAATAGATGATGTTCTCCATCGTCGGAACGAAATCCTTGTCGTCGTTCGGTGTGACCATCACGGTGTACATCTGGCCGTTCACATCCGCGAAAGCAAGA
This sequence comes from Chordicoccus furentiruminis, assembly GCF_019355395.1. GTDB lineage: Bacteria > Bacillota > Clostridia > Lachnospirales > Lachnospiraceae > Chordicoccus > Chordicoccus furentiruminis. The sequence goes on along the minus strand of NZ_CP048829.1, from coordinate 1,260,611 downwards.
CCGGAGACCTTGTCCTCGTCTTTATCGAAGGTCACGCACGGGATGCCGTTAGCATTGGCATTCATGACGTTGGTGTACTTGGAATCAGAAGACAGCTGTTCGTAGATCTGCTTCGAACCAACCGGGTTGTCACTCAGGTCAGACTGGGAAATTGAGACGCTCCAGCCCTTCTCAAGATCAGTTGCCATGAAGACGATGTCGTTTGCCTTCATGTCTTCGGTCTGCTCGATCACGCTCCAGTCAGACGGAAGGTACAGATCGAAACCGAGGCCTGTGTTGAGCCATGTGCCTTCATAGACGGAGGTATCGATGTTTTCCATGCTGAGCAGCAGATCTTCGGCGGAGCTGGCGGTCACGTTCTCAGCGGTGTTCTGCGCGGCGGCCGCCGGAACGGCGGCGGAAACAGCCAGGACAGCAGTTAAGGCAAGTGCAGCGTATTTCTTTTTCATGTTTATCCTCCATGTCGTTGTGATGATGTCCCCTCACATTATGTTTCTTGTTCTATGTCTTTTTTTACCATGAAAATCTTTCTGCCGACAGAACCGATATTCAGAATGATTCGGAAAAACCGGTACTTGACAGAATAGACTGAATATGATCTCTCCGGAAGCCCGGCCAGCGGCTTTTCCGGCGGGAAAGACCGGCGCAATAAGCCGCGTAAAACGCCTGTTTTTCCTGTCCTGTTGCTCCGGCAACATCGTCGCGGCGGGTTCAGTGTTATACTAAATAAGATTGTGAGGGCGAAACGGGTGCCGAAAAAAGACAGCCGTATACTCATGAAAAGGGAAGACGGCATGCCCGGCGCGGGAGCCGGCGGCGCACGGCCTGCATGCCCGTGAGAAGGGAAGACGGCATGCCCGGCGCGGGAGCCGGCGGCGCACGGTCTGCATGTCCGTAAAAGGCACGCGGCGGAAAAGAGGAGTGGAGATGAAGTCACAGGAAGAGGTTCTCTCGAGATTCAGGAATGAATTTACGACGTTTGAGACGGCTTCGCATCAGTATGAGAAGCAGGAAATTGATGACAAGGCCTACAAGGCCGTGTCAACCGGCTTCGGGGACTATCTGCAGAGGGACCGGCGTCAGATGCTGCGCATCCGCGTGCCGGGCGGGCGGCTGACGATGGCGATGACCGACGCGATTCTCGCCGTCTGCCGGCAGTATAAGGTGAGCGTGCTCAAGGTGACAGCCGGCCAGGCCCTGCAGCTTCATGATCTCGGTCCGCACGCGGGGCGGCGGCTGATTCTCCGACTGCTCGACGCCGGCATCGTGACGAGAGGGAGCGGCGGCGACAATCCGAACAACGTTTCCGCGACGGCGCTTTCCGGTGTCAGCCGGGACGGCTGCTTCGACGTGCAGCCCTACGCGGCAGCCGCTGACCGCTATCTGCTCCAGTACACAGGAGTGGAGCCGCTTCCGAGAAAATTCAAGATCGGGTTTTCCGATTCGCCGGCCAACGAGACGCACGCGACGTTCAAGGACCTCGGCTTTGCGGCCAATGAGGACGGCACGTTCGACGTTTACGCGGCCGGGGGACTCGGGATCAAGCCGAAATGCGGACTGAAGGTGGCGTCTCATATCAACCCGAAGAACATCCTGTACTACATGCGGACGATGCTGGATGTCTACATGGAAAACGGAAACTATGAGAACCGGAACAAGGCCCGCAGCCGCTTCCTTCAGGACACGATGGGGGCGGACGGTTTTCTGGAAGCGTACCGGAAGCATCTGGCGGAGGTGCTCGAGCAGGGGTCGCTGACACTTGACGTGGAGGAAAAAATCGTGACGAAGCAGGGGACGCAGCCGCTGCCCCGGGATCCCCGCGTCGTGCCGCAGAAGCAGAACGGTCTCTGCGCCGTTTCCTATCATCCGATCGGAGGCTATCTTCCGATTGACCGGCTTGAGTCGATCCGGAAGACCCTCCTCGGGATGGAAGATACGGAGATCCGGCTCGCCAATGACGGCGGCCTCTTCGTCATTAATCTGACCGGAGACGAGGCCGAGCGTGTCCTCGCGGTGACGGCGGGCGGCGCTTTTGACGACATCTCCGCGTCGGTCGCCTGTGTCGGGCATCGCCGCTGCGATATCGGCGTCGCGGACTCCCAGCAGCTTCTGCGGGACTGCATCGCGGCGGTGGAGCCGGAGCATTTCCCGAACGGAACATTGCCGGTGATGCATATTTCCGGCTGCATTTCCTCCTGCGGCTCACAGCAGATCGGCGCGATCGGCTGGCGGGGCGTCGCCCGGAAGACCGAGGAGGGGATGAAGGATGCCTACTTCTTCTCCTACGGCGGATGCGCACGGCAGGGCGAAGAGAAGCTGGTGACGGGCACTCGCGTGATGCTCGCGGATAAGATACCGGCCTTCCTGGTCGAGCTTGGCCGGATGATTCAGCCGACCGGACTTAAGTTTGATGAGTGGCTGCCGGAGCACGAGGCGGACCTTGAGGCGCTTGCCGACAGGTATGCGATGCCGAAGAAATAAGAAGGCCGGACGCGGCAAAGCAGGCCGGTGAGAGAAAAGACGGCACGGAAAACGGCGGCGGGATACGGAATGAGAGATCCGTATCCCGCCGCCGCTTTTCCGTGCGGGGGTTATTCCGCCCGTGCGGGTG